>CAZOVE010000078.1:2259-8710 GCA_964583135.1 uncultured Oscillospiraceae bacterium
CATTAAACACGATGCAATGCTCGTTGTAGTAGACATAAGGACTGTACTGCAGACACCATTCCTCACCACAGATCGTAATGGGCACGATGCGGTGGTTTGCACGGGCAGGGTGATTGAGCCGACCGGCATAGCCTTCGTTTTCCCGGCAGAGCTGGCACTTGGGATAGGCTGTCTGAGGGGCATTTTTGGCGGCGGCGATGGCTTTCGGATCTTTTTCCGGCTTCGACAGGTTGATGGTGATGTCCATTTCGCCATACTCGCTAGGGTATTTCCAACGCATATCTCTGGCAATGCGATAGCGGCGGATATAGTCGGTGTCACCGCTGAATTGATAATACCAGTCGGTGGCAGCGACCGGATCTTGTTTGTATTTTTCTCGGAAGGTGGCGATGACTTCTCGGGGCATGGGGGTGAGCAGACCCATGATCCGGGTGTCAAAGAGATCTCGGGCGGTGATGCCTTCCTCACACAGCCCTTTCGCCACGGCATACTCCACAATGCCGGCCAGAATTTCCTCCAATTCCTCGCTCTGAGGTTCTTCGGAAAGCGCATAATCGTCCATACCTAGCAGATCCAGCAGACGATTGAGCAACACCTGACGATCCTCAGGCTGAGCAAGTCCGGTGTTCATGGCGTAGGATACCAAAGACTCAATGTAGGTTTCGATTTTCATAGTAGCGCACTCCTCCGTTTCGATATGTACAGTTACGGGTCGGTAATGATCTGACTCCAGTCGAACAGTTCGCCGGGATCGTTCTTACGAGTGGAATATTCATCGTGACCCAACACGTGCTGCCGGTCCATGGGAATGTCGTAACGTTGGCACAGATCAGTCACCAAGGCCCGAAGGGTATCGTACTGCGCTTGGGTAAAACCTTTCAGGGAGTCGTCCAATTGGGCATATTCCGCAGCGGTGAGATATTGGGACATATCCGATGCCGAGCCAATGGCGACGATCTCGATGCCGATGGCATAGTGATTCATGGAATCGGTATAGGTCGGGTCGTCGGCCCACTGCCCCTTGCCGGCATGCCATGCTACCCGATCTTCGGGGATATAGCAGCGCACCGTGCCGTCACGCTGAACGATATAGTGGATGCTTAGTTCATAGTCAATGAAGATCTGCCGGATATGATCCATATTAAAGGGATCATCCCGATGATTGACCACGGCGCTGGTGAAATGGAGCATGACGAATTGGGGGACGTGTTCCCGTTCCCAAGAGAATTCCTCGATCGGAAGCAGATAATCTTCTACCGCCTGCGGGTACACATACACAGACTCCTGAGAAAGCGCTTCTGTAGGTGTGGTAGCAGGGGCGGTTGGCGTGGGGGCAGAGACAGCCGGTGCCTCGGTCGCTCTCGGAACGATCGGATCCGTAGTGGGTGGCGGGGGCGTTGTCTGCTGGCAACCGGCACAGCATAGCACCACAGCCAAAAGGAGGATCATCCACTGTTTCATAGCTTTCTTTCTGTCTTTCTATTAGATTTGCATGATTCCTGTGTAAGATATACAATGCTTTTATTGCGGTGGGAAAAGCTCAATGCCGATCACACCGAATTTCTTCTGCTCTTCTGCGGAATAATACTGCTCCATATCGGATGGATGCGCAGTATCAACATCTTCTGCTGTATAACCGCATTGCAAAAGTGGCAAAGATTGATACAATTCTGCAAAAGTATTAAACCGATGCAGTTCCTTAACGGTTGCGACAATTCTTTCGCCATTGGCGGTGTTGGTGAAGGCGATCACATCGCCTTCTTTGATCCTTTGACGTTTTTCATCCAACAAACGCAATTCGATGGTTTTTACGCCGCTCTTGATCATTTCGAAAGGAGATGTGCGAAGTTTCATTTCATGCACAACACTTTGCCTACTCAAACAAACGATGGATTCTACATGGCTGCAGCGAGGAAACAGATCTGCGGCCATGGCATTTTTTACTTGGTAACCTTTTTCTTTCAGTATTGCCACATCCCGGGCAAGGGTTGCCGGGTCACAGGAGATGTAAACCAAACGCCGAGGTTGGAAGCGGACGATGGCTTCGATACTGTCGGCATTCAAGCCCTTACGGGGGGGATCTACTACCACAACATCGGCGTGGATGCCCTGTGCTTCCAGTGACAGCGCTGCCTCGCCGGCATCGCCACAGAAAAACCGGGCATTTTCGATACCGTTGCGTAAAGCATTGTCTTTTGCATCCTCCACCGCTTGGGGGATCACATCGACACCAATGACGTTGCCGGCTGCACCGGCCATGGCCAAGGTAATGGTGCCTACGCCGCAGTACAGATCCAGTACCGTGTCCTGCTTGGTGATCTCCGCTTGTGCAATGGCCGCTTCATACAACCGCTGGGCCTGATGATGATTGACCTGATAAAAAGACTGGGGACTCAGCCGGAACTGTAGACCACAGAGGGTATCCTCGATATAGCCCGGGCCGTAGAGCGTCACAAATTCGCTGCCCAGAACGGCGTTTCCTTTTTTGGTGTGAATGCTCAGCACCAAGGAAGTGAAGCCGGGAATGGTCTTCAGCCTCTCGATCAGCTCCGGTGCGTGGGGGTATTTTCCGCCGTTGATGACAAGGCATACCAAAATCTGTCCGGAGACTGCACCGCGACGCACATAGATATGCCGCAGTAATCCTTTGTGGGCGCCTTCGTCATAAACCGGGATGCGATATTGGTTTACGTGCGCCATGACGATCTCTTTCACCCGATCGCTTTCCTCCGGCAGGATCAAGCAGCGCTGGTTTTCCACCACATCGTGGGTGCCTGCCCGGAAAAATCCGGCATAGGCTCGATTCTTGCGAGCTGCGACGGGGTATTGGGCTTTGTTGCGGTAATTGAGGCAGGTGGGTGCGGCAAGAATGGGGATCGTTTCCAGCGCTTCGCCACCGATGCGGTTTAGGCAATCCAGCACCCGTTGGGCCTTTAGCCTTATCTCTTCAGCGTAGTCCATGTGCCAGAAGTCGCAGCCGCCGCACAGCTTTGCCACCGGACATTCCCGGTTGACGCGATGGGCGGAACGCTCCAGCAGTTCCACGATCTTTCCGGCGGCCCAGTTTTTCTTCGCCACTTCAATGCGTACTCGTACTTTTTCGCCGGCAATAGCATTGGGGATGAATACGGCGCAGCCTTCAATGTGGGCGATGCCCTGACCTTCTGTGGTGTAGTCCGTGATGACTGCCTCATAAATTTGATTTTTGATCAGCATAGTTACCCTCCGGGGCAATAATTTGAAATATTATAGCACATTATTTGTCCATCGTAAAGCCACTGCTTGCGAAAACCGAAAGGTTGTAGTAAGATAAGTCACAAACGACCATTTCTGTGATGAAAGGGAACTGTTATGGACTATGTCGACTGCAATTTGTGCCCCAGAGGATGTGGAGTAGACCGCACGGCGGGGCAACGGGGTTTTTGTGGCTGCCCGGATCAAGCGTTGGTGGCCAAGACCATGCTCCATCCGTGGGAAGAGCCGGCTTTATCACCGGCAGGAAAAAGTGGTGCGATCTTCTTCGGTGGTTGTAGTTTGGGCTGCCGATATTGCCAAAACCGAGCCATTTCCACCGCCCCTGTGGGGGAAGCGATGGACGAACGCCGTCTTCGAGAAACGATGGAGTGGCTCATCGCTCAAGGAGCGGAGAATATCGATTTGGTGACACCCACCCAGTTCCTGCCCACGTTGTTGTCGGCTTTGTCACCGAAGTTGCCGGTGCCGGTGATCTATAACTGCGGTGGTTATGAACGGGTGCAGACAATGAAAATGCTGGAAGGAAAGGTGGATATCTATCTGCCAGACCTGAAATATGCTGACGATGTCTTGGCGCAGAACTTGTCCGGCGCACCGGATTATTTTGAGACGGCCACCGCTGCCATTCGTGAGATGGTGCGACAAGTCGGCCCACCTCGGTGGGAAGGGGAGCGACTGGTCAAGGGCGTACTTATCCGCCATCTGATCCTGCCGGGTTGCGTGGAGAATTCCCTGAAGGTATTGGATTGGATCGGCGAGACCTTTGCGTCCGGTCAGGTCTTGGTGAGCCTGATGCGGCAATATACGCCCATGGGTGGCCTGCCTGCCCCTTTTGACCGTCCTGTGACGCAGGAGGAGTACGATAGTGTCCTCAGTTGGATGTTCCTCAATGGGTTGGAGGGGTTTACGCAGGAGGAAAGTGCCGCCGGTGTGACCTACATTCCGGATTTTTGACGGATTCACCCATCGATTCAAAAAAAGTGGCTCCCTCCGAACTGAAGGGAGCCGCTTTATCTATGTACTCAGGGTTTTTTGCGGAGGGAGGCACGAATGATCCGCCATACGATGGAAATCGCCAGCAACGCAATGCCCAAAATCAGTAAGCCGTAATGGTAAGGCTTGAACAACGCCAGCATTGAAGGTGCGATCTGCCAGACGGAAGCCAATTCCGGCAGCATATCGCTAAGCAACCCCATGATCTTCTCCACCAACAGGATCGGCAGAGACAAGATCAGGCCCATTAGCAGGCAAGGAATGCCGCTCCAAGTCAGACCGGCAGGGAGATTGTAATAGTTGAGCAGACACAGTAACACCATCAGTACCACGGCAGCGCCGATGACAATGTTGCGAAGTTGCGAGGAAGTCAGAGTCTTCAAAGTTGCCTGTATGGAGATCAGGTCCAAACCGCCCATCGACTGTGCGCTCTCCTGCAGCACGCTGTCCACCGCTTCGTAGACCGTATCACGGATGGTGCTGTTGATATCTTGTTCGACAACCAAATGATCGAAGACCTCGGTAAACTTCTGCTTAGTTTCCGGGGTTAGCTCGATATTCAACTCGGTGCGCAGCAGCTCCTCATTTTCTTCTAGAAGTTGCACCAGCTCCTCAGTAGTGATGAAGGCGTTTTCGGTGCCATTAATGAAGTCTTCCGCATATTCAGACAGCTTTTCCGACAGATATTCCGACACGGTAGAATTCTCCACAAAGGACTGAACGGCCTCTTTGGAGAAGGAGAGTTCTGTGTCGGTTGTGGCATCGATCTGTTCGTACAGCCAGTCTACAAGAACACTGACATTTTCCGCTCCGCCACCGCCTGTGAGGATGTCTTCGGGAATGTTCCCAAGATCCAAATCGCTCAGATCGACGCCACCCAGATCCAAACTGCCATCGGGAATGGTATACTCGCTGGGATCGGTAACATCTGCCTCGTCCATCCGCAGGACGACCATGCGAGAAAGGGAAACGCCGCCAAACCGATCGCTGTATCTCGGCGTGGATTCTACATAGGCGGGGGCGCTCTTCGGCATCAGAATGGCATCGATGATCTGCTTAATACCGCCAGAGGAGGTCATCGTCTTCAGATCCAGCAGCAGCACGCCGGCCAGTACCGTGGCCATCAGCACTACAGCGAGTGCAAAACTGAAAAACTGTAGCAGGATGCGCACCAGAATGTGGGGTTTATTTCTCTTCTTTTTCTTTGGCTGGGTCGTCTGCTGCACGGAAACCGGTGCGGCAGAAACTGCCTCGGGCAATTCCTCGGAAGCCACGGGGTCAGCCACAGGCTCCGATGCTGTTTCATGAAAAATGATACCGTGATCCATGGTTTTATCAAAGGTTTCGTCTGTCATCGCCTCCGCCGTGGGAGCAACGGCAGCGCCACAGTTGCCACAGAAGGTAGCATCCTCGGGCAGTGGTTCTGCGCAAGATTTACAATACATCCAAATTCTCTCCTTTTTCAATTTTACAGTAGGGTTCTAAGCATTATTGTAACGAAATTGGAGGATATTGTCAATAAAGGCAAGCTGTAATTTTGAATATCGCTTCAATGATCCATCTTCGGCAAAATTTCACCAAAACGACGCCCCTGCGAACGGGAAAAAGATCGTAATTGTAAGGAAATGACAATTGACATTATGCTTTTTAACGAGTACAATAATATCGATACACTATGCGCCGGTATGCCCTGCGCGTATCGGTTATAATATTCAATTCATTAGGAGGAAAACACTTTGAAGGATTGGGCATTCACCACAACCATCGAAGAGATGGAAGCTGCCACCAATTCTCTGCTGGAAACCGCGCAGAAAGTTGGTGCCGACACTTGGCAGCAGCGCGTCAAGAACCAGACGCCCCACTGCGGCTTTGGCGAAGCAGGTACTTGCTGCCGCATTTGCTCCATGGGCCCGTGCCGCATTACCAAGAAGGCACCCCGTGGTATCTGCGGCTGTGACGTTCATGGTATCGTCGCCCGTAACTATCTGATCTTCACCGCCGGCGGTGCTGCGACGCACTCCGACCACGGTCGCGAGATCATGCACACCCTGTACCAGACTCGTGAGGGTGGCAATTACACCATTAAGGATCCGGAAAAGCTACTGCGCATCGCCCATGAGTGGGGTGTGGAGACGGAAGGCAAGGATCTGTATGATCTAGCCCACGAAATTGCCTAGATCGGACAGCTGCAGTATGGCAATCC
>CAZOVE010000079.1:0-8696 GCA_964583135.1 uncultured Oscillospiraceae bacterium
TCCCCAACCTGCTGGCGGCTGGCCACAAGATGATGGCTTACCCCTTCGACGGCTACTGGAAGGATGTGGGCACCATCGATTCTTTGTGGGAAGCCAATATGGAACTGTTGGGCAGAGATCCTGCCTTCCAGATCCGTGGCACTGAGCGTACCAAGATCTACGCCCGTAACGATGCCCATCCCTCTTCCTACATTGATGCGGATGCCAAGATCACCTGCTCCTTCGTGGCGGAAGGTTGCGAAGTGTACGGTACGATCCATCACAGTGTCATTTCTGTGGGCTGTACCATCGGTGAAGGCGCACTGGTGGAGGACAGCGTGGTGATGCCCGGTGTCGTTATCGAGCCCGGCGCCATTGTCCGTCACGCCATTCTGGGTGAGAACAGCCGTGTGTGCAAGAACGCCGTGGTGGGCGGTGCCTACGGTCCCGGCGAAAAGAAGGAGATCAGCGTCACTTCCAAGGGCGCTGTGGTCGAAGCGAATACCGTGCTGCTGCCCGGTCAGATGCTGTAAGGAGGAATCGCAATGAATGTAATGGGTCTTATTTTTACGAATGACGCTTCTCTGGGTGATTTGACCCACAAGCGTACCATGGCATCCCTGCCCTTTGGCGGCCGTTACCGTCAGGTGGACTTTGCGTTGTCCAATCTGACCTGTGCCGGCGTGCGTCATGTGGGCATCGTATCTCGTCACAACTATCAGTCCCTGATGAATCACGTCGGTGACGGCGAAGAGTGGGGCTTGGAGTTGGGCGAAGGCGGTCTGGAATTTTTGACACCTTATGCACAGTCCGCTACCCATACTTACCGTGGTAAGTTGGAGTCGATCTATAATGCGATGGACTTCCTGACTTATGGTTATGAGGAAGATGAGTATGTGGTCATGATCGACTCTGCGGTGCTCTCCAATATCGATTTGACCAAGGTGGTCGCCGCCCACAAGGCATCCGGCAAGAATGTGACCGTGGTGGCCAAGGCCGGTATTTGCAATGGCAGTAAGCCCATCGATTTGGCGCTGAAGCTGGATGACAAGGGTCAGATCACCGATATGCTGGTCGACTATGCCGCCCCGGCAGAGTATGTGGCTTCTATGGATATTTTCGTGGTCAGCAAGCAGTGGCTGGTGCGGGCAGTCAAGGAAATGATCGCCCGGGACAAGTTCCACATGGATCGTGATCTGGTGCTGGGCGGCTGGCAGAATGGCTTTGTGTCTGTGAATGTGTACACCTTTGAAGGTGTTGCCCTGTTCAATGAATCCGTGGAGGAGTATTTCCATAATTCTCTGGAATTGCTGAATAAGCAGATCCGTCAGGATCTGTTCCACGGCTGCCATCCCATCTACACCAAGGTGCGCGACCGTGTGCCCTCTTACTACGGTGAAGGCTGCCAGATCGAGAACTGCCTGCTGGCCGATGGCTGCATTCTTGAAGGCGAAGTGGAAGACTCCGTCTTGTTCCGTCAGGTCACCATCTGCGAAGGTGCCGAAGTGGAACATTGCGTCATTATGAACGATACCGTAGTGGGCGAGGGCGCCAAGCTCAAGTACGTCATTTTGGATAAGAACGTTCAGGTTCGCCCCGGTGCGGTGCTGGTGGGCACGAAGCACAATCCCATCATCATCAAGAGGGGAGAAGTCGTATGAGAATTGCCATCCTCGCTTCGGAAGGCGCACCCTACGCAAAATCCGGCGGCTTGGGCGATGTGATGGAGGCGCTGCCTGCCGCATTGGCCCGCATTGAGGGCAATGAGGTGGTGCTCATCCTGCCCTACTATAAGAAGATCAAAGAGAATCCTGCCTACGAGACGGAATTGGCGGTTCGTTATGAAGTACAGCTTGGCTGGCGGCGGCAGTATGCCGGCCTGATGCGGCTGAAAAATCGCCATGACGGCGTCACAGTCTATTTCGTGGATAATGATTACTACTTTGGTGGCCGTAGCGGCGCCATTTACGGCGATCTGGACGACGGCGAGCGCTATGCGTTCTTCTCCAAGGCCTGTCTGGAAGGTCTGTCCTTGATCGATTATATCCCGGATGTGATCCAGTGTAACGACTGGCAGACAGCTCTGGTGCCCACTTACTTGAAGGCGCAGTACCGGCACCGCTTTGGCGATACCAAGTGTATGTACACCATCCATAACATCGAGTATCAGGGTTGGGCCAATGCCGGCTTCTATGATGATGTTCTGGGTCTGCCTTGGGAGTACCGAGGTGTTCTGGAGATGAATAACTCCGTGAATATGATGAAGGGCGCCATTGAGATGGCCGATCTGGTCACCACCGTGTCGGAAACCTATTCCAAGGAACTGATGTATCCGTACTATGCCCATGGTCTAGATGGTGTGATCGCCAATGCTGCATGGAAGCTCACCGGCATTACCAATGGCATCGACGTGGGCACCTTCAATCCTGAAACCGACCCTGCTCTGCCGGCCCATTACAACGCCGACACGCTGCATTTGGGCAAGGCTGCCTGTAAGGCCGCCCTGCAGCAGGAAGTGGGGCTGCCTGTAGAGGCAGATACACCCCTGATGGTCATGGTCACCCGTCTGGCCGGCCACAAGGGTCTGGATCTTCTGTGCTATATCGCCCGTAGACTGCTGTGGGAGGAAAATTGCCAGCTTTTGATCTTGGGCACCGGCGAGGCTCAGTTTGAGAAGTTCTTCAAGGATTTGGCCGAGGAATTCCCGGATCGGGTGGCGGCAAAGATCACCTTCAATCTGGGTCTGGCGGCCCGCATTTACGCCGGCGGTGATATCTACCTGATGCCGTCGAAGAGCGAGCCCTGTGGCTTGAGCCAGATGAACGCCATGCGCTATGGCACCGTGCCCGTGGTCCATGCCACCGGCGGTCTGAAGGATACAGTCCCGCCCTGCGATGAGAATGGTCACGGCGGTCTGGGCTTCACCTTCCAGAGCTACAACGGTGATGATTTTATGGCTGCCGTCAAGCGCTGCCTGAATCTGTACCACCATGATCGCGATGGCTTCCGTGCCCTCCAGAAGCACGAGATGTGTCAGGATTACAGTTGGAACGTACCGGCTGGCAAGTATATGGATCTGTTCCATCAGATGCTGGGCTGGTAACCGGGTATAGACCTAACGGCAATGTATAAAAATGACCGGGATGGTTCGCCATCCCGGTGTTCCCTTGCCATGCAGGCCGTTTTGTGGTAGAATACCACGGGAAGATCAAAGATCGCTTTACAAAGTGATCTTTGATAACTGTGCGAATCATGACACATTAGGAGAACTTTATGCGTATACTTTTTGACAGCAAGCAACGCATCCACAAAGATCCCTTCGGGACCTTGACCCCGGGACAAATTTGCACCCTGCGGATCCATATTCCATCTTCGGTGCAGGCCAATCATGTAGAGTGTATTCTGCAGCACCCGGAGGGTGGCCTTACCCATACCGTATCCATGCAATACCAGATGAAAAAAGGTGCCTACGATATTTTCGGCGGCAAATTTGCTTTGGAGCAGCCGGGGCTGTATTTCTATTATTTCCACATCACTCACCGTAGCGGTGATTTCCGCCTGTTCAAGGCCGGCGATAGCACCAATATGGAAGCCGGCGATTACTGGCAGGTTAGCTGTATTCCGACGGATTTTGCGGTACCACAATGGGCCATTGGTGCGACGATGTACCAGATTTTCCCGGATCGCTTCCATCGTGCCGGCAAGACGGATCTGTCCGGAAAGCTAGAACCTTATACCTTCCATGAGCACTGGGATGAGGAAGTGCATTGGCAACCTGCCGTCGACGGCAAGGTCCTCAATAACGATTTTTACGGCGGCAATTTCCGGGGCATCATGGAAAAGCTGGACTATCTGCAGTCCTTGGGCGTGACGGTGATCTACCTCAACCCCATTTCCAAAAGTTTTTCCTCCCACCGCTACGACACCGGTGATTATAAGACTCCGGATCCCATGTTGGGAACCATGGCAGAATTTCGGGCGCTGTGCAACGCAGTCCATGAGCGCGGGATGCGCATCATTCTCGACGGTGTCTATTCCCATACCGGTTCCAACAGCCTTTATTTTAATAAGGAAGGCGCATTTCCGGGCAAGGGCGCCTATCAATCCCGGCAGTCTCCCTATTTTGGTTGGTATCAATTCCGCAATTGGCCCAATTCCTACAAAAGCTGGTGGGATTTTGACACGCTGCCTACGGTGAACAAGCTGGATGCCGGCTTTGTGGAGTATATCATCACAGGATCGGATAGTGTGGTGGCACATTGGTTGAATGCCGGCTGTGACGGCTTCCGTCTGGACGTTGCCGATGAGTTGCCGGATGAATTTCTTTCGCTCCTGCGTCGCCGTGTCCGGGAATTGAAACCTGATGCGCTGGTGCTGGGTGAAGTGTGGGAGGATGCCTCCAACAAGGTGGCCTATGGGCAATATCGCCGCTATTTTACCGATGCCCAGCTCGATAGTGTGATGAATTATCCGCTGCGTACCGCCATTATCAATTTCCTGCGAGAGCGGGACAATGGCTACGGCTTGTACGAAACGGTGATGACTCTGGCGGAGAATTACCCACATCAGGTCTTCATGGCGAATATGAATTGTCTCGGCACCCACGATAGCCCCCGTATTCTTACGGCGCTAGTGGATGATTTCGATGGCAGCCGGGAGGAGAAGGCTCGCCGTCACTTGTCGCTGCAGCAGTACGTCGTGGCACAAGAACGACTGCTGATGGCGTCGTTCCTGCAATTTATGCTGCCGGGTACGCCCAGTATCTACTATGGCGATGAAGCCGGCATGGAAGGATATAAAGATCCCTTCAACCGTCGCACCTATCCTTGGGGCAAGGAAGATCGGGAACTTCTGGCCCATCATCGGATGCTGGGAAAATTGCGCAGGGAGTATGTTGCCTTACGTTTGGGCGATGTGCAGTTCAGTCTGGCCTGCGATCAAAAACTCAGCTTCAGCCGTAATTATGAGGGTCAGAGCCTGCGCATCTACGTCAACCGTGGTCATGACAATTGGGAAGTCCCCGGGGGCAATCTACTGATGGGCCACAATCTGCGTAGTGTTGCGCCGGATTGGCTACAGTTGTCGCCTATGGGATTCTGTGTGGTGGAGGAAACGTGATGGAGGGCGAGTGGATCTATACCGGCTACTGCCGCTGTCTGGACGGCAGCCGCATCGTCACTTTTGAACGCTATGGCGACGAAGAATTTTGCGATTGCAATTATGGAAGTTGCCCGTACGAAGTCGCCTGTGACATTGCCCAGCGCATCCAAGAAAACAGCAACCGGGAAGGTCAATGACCTTCCCGGTAATTTAGCGCACCAACGAAGCGTACACACCGCCGATGCGCTGCAGTTCTTCGGCTAGAAATGTAACCATCTGCACCGCCCCATCCCATTTCAAGTGGGTATTGTCCTTGGGCCAGACAAACAGCGGTCGAGTTCCTTCATCGCCCGATCTTGCCAGAAATGCTTCCGTAATGGCGGTCAAATCTGCCACCGGAATCTGCTCTTCTGCGCCCACGACCCGTATTGCATCCGGATATGCTCCGTGACTGCCGGATAAAAACCGCCCATTTTCATCAAAAAGCCGCCGGGCAATGGGGGTGATCAGCAAAGGATGCGCCCCTCGATCTTTGGCACAGCGGATAAACAGCCGCAAGTTTTCCCGAAATGTGGTATCCGGGTCGGTGTGCCGGGCGAGGTCATCCTTTTCATCGTTGTGACCGAACTGGATGAAGAGAAAGTCCCCGGGCTGCAAGGCAGCTTTGACAGCGTCAAAATGTCCTTCCTCTAAAAAGGATTTGGTGCTTCGTCCGTTATAGCCGTGGGGGCTGATGGTCACATCCGCCCGCACCACGGTGTGCAACCCGTTGGACATTCCCTGCTGGGGGTGGGTATCGGGATGGTTGAAGGTGACGGTGCTGTCACCCATATAATAAATGGTAGGCATCATCAATTCTCCTGCATTACGGTTCATTCACAACTCCGGCGAAGAGGGGAATGTTGTCGCTGGTGATAAAGAACAGAAACGGTCGATCCAAAATAAAATCAATGGTATCCTCCGGCGGTTCCGGGCTCATTGCACCGGGAAATTCGATGTAAGCGGCGGCTTTGACGCCTTCCTCGTCGATCTGCACCCGTACTGCCTGATTGACTGCGGTGATAAAAATGGGAACATCAGAAGTAATGGCGGAGAAGTTCGCAGTATCTAGGGAAAATACATCGGTGATACCCATGTTTTCCAATCCCGCCCGAAGATTTTGTGAACCGGATATATCAAACTTCGGCACGGAAAGATTGACATACATATACTTTTCGTTTTCCCAGTCATCTTGCTGAAGCATCTGCATATATTGCTTGCTGCTGAGAACATCCTCGATATTCATTCCCTCGTCGGGCAAAATAAACCACATCTGACTGCCGTTTTTCAGACTCAGAGACACGGCACCAAAGGTATCACCCCAGTAATAGAATGTCTGGTACTTGGTTTTGTTCATATAGGTTACGGTGGTATCTGCGGAGGTGGCATGAAATACATCTTTGGTATTATTGCTGGCACGGAATTGATCTTGCCATTTGGATTGGAAATAGAGGGTGGCATATAGTGCCAGAACGGTATCCTCCGGTAAGGCAATATTGCCGCTGGCAGTTTTCAGCAGACCGCCGGTGTGGGCGTTCAGCCAAGCGCCGATGGCGTTGTTCATCTGGCTGCTACCCAAGTCCCCTTGGTACACATCGGCATAATAATGGTATGCCAAAGCATCTATGGCATCTTGTTGGTACTGTAATCCCTGCTCCAACCACAGAGAATTGGCCAAATGACTGGCTTCATTTCCGTCCTGATAAACACTTTCCCACAGGGCACTCACTTGGATGCGCAATTGGGCCATATCCGCACAGCCAAGGGATTGAAGAATCTGCTGCCGGGAGCTACCGTCGGTAACCTCTGCCAGCATGGCCAGACCGATCGCGGCGTTAATGGGAGACCAAAGTTGATTGCCTTGTGATCCGGTGAGAAATTCCTGAGAACCCTTTGTAAAAAAGTCTGTAAGCTGTGCAAGGGCATTATTTGCGGTATTCAGACGAGAGTCGTATTCGGCGCGATAAATTTCCAGATCGGCGGCGAAACTGTCATAATCGGCGTAGTCATCACGATCTGGACGCTGAGACATCCGGGGTGTATCCGCTTGCGCAATTGCATGGGCGGAAATGAAAATAGGCCATTGGAACATCCCGATCACCAGCACTACGACCAATACCGCCGCAATGGCACAGATCCAGTAGGGGCGATACCGTCGCTTTGCGGTGGTGGCTTCGTGGATGTGCGCATCGCTGATTTCTTCCAGCGCTTCGTTTAGTTTCTCATTCATAAAATCCCTCCTGTTCCAGATATGCTTTTAGCTTCTCACGGGTGCGATTCAATCGGACGGATACGGCGTTCTCATTCATGGCCATTTGGCGAGCGATCTCCTGCACACTATCACCACACCAGTAGCGCCGAAGGAAAATAGTGCGATTGTCCTTGGTTAAAGTGTCTAAAAATGCATCCAACGCCCGTCCCAGTGCGCGCGCATCCAATGTTTCCCAAAGATCCGGCCCGGCGATGCAGTTTTCTAGCTCGGAGAGGGAAATCTCGTAGCCGCTGCGTTTTTGGGCGGTGTTGGTGCGCAGACGATTCAGGGCGATATTTCGCCCAATGCGGTAGACAAAGGGCGCTAGTGGATCTGGCTTTTTCGGCGGAATGGCATTCCAAACAGCGAAATATGTATCGTTGACACATTCTTCGGCATCGGTGTGGACACCAAGGATATTCATCGCCGTCCGATACAGCCGTGGGCCATGTTGTTTTGCTAGAGCGACCAACGCATTTTCGCATCGTTGCCAGAGCATTTGCACAATATCGTCCATTGGAATCCCTCCTTACCTATATAATAACGATCGGTCAGAAAATCTTACATTATTTTACCATGAGAAATAGTATAATTGCAACTCATTCGGTAAATACTCCTTCCAAAAGGAGGTGCAGTTATGAAAATTCGTGATGTGATGACCCATACCGTTATCCGGATCCACCCGGAGGAGACAGTAGCGGTGGCGGCTCGGCAATTGGCCCATTATAACATCGGCGCATTGCCGGTCTGCGGCCATGACGGGGTGTTGCAGGGTGTTGTGACAGATCGCGATTTGGTGACGCGCTGTGTGGCCGCCGGCTTGACGCCGGAAAAGACTCGGATTCGGGAGGTAATGACAGGCAATCTGGTGTCGGTCAATCCAAATATGACTACGGCGGCGGCTGCAGAATTGATGAGTCGCCGGCAGGTGCGCCGGCTGCCGGTGGTGGAGCATGGAGTGCTGTGCGGAATGATCAGCTTGGGGGATCTGGCGGGTCGGGAAGAGTGCAATCCACAGGCGGCAGACGCGCTGGGGAGTATCTGTTCCAATATTACCGGGCTTTGAGTATTTTTGAAGCAAGTAAAAAAATTCTAAAATTTTCCAAAATAATGCTTGACAAATGAAAAACAGCGTGGTATCATAGTCAGGCTGTGCGATGAACGGCGAGCCGGGAGTGCAGCAAATAGCACAAAAATTATTTGAAAATTTGTAAAAAACATCTTGACAAATAATGGGTGTTGTGCTAAGATATAAAAGTTCGAGCGATCGAACACCTGTACCTTGTAAATTGAATAATGTGAGACGAACAAGAAACACCTTGGACAA
>CAZOVE010000080.1:0-8669 GCA_964583135.1 uncultured Oscillospiraceae bacterium
CACCGACGATACCGGCGCAGACCGTCAGTTCCTTGCCGGCCACTTCTCGGGTGACGGCTTTGAGAGTCTCGATGCGTTGGGCCATGACATTGCGGTCGCCGCCGCATTGTTCCAGGAAAAAGTGAAAACCATGGATCTTAAACAGCGCCCGGCCGTCGATGGTGAAGTAGGACGGGTGGGCAAACCATTCTGCGAAGGTGTGGCAGGTGCGTAACCAAGCAGACGCATCGAGGATGGCGAAGGGGGGATGATTGCAGTACTCCACCACAAATCTCAGATTGTGATTGTAGGGGGAGTTGCAAAAATGGCGGATGCCATTGTTCAAGTGCTGCCGGTGCGGCTCATCGCAGAAGGTATCGAGACTGTCCACGGGGTAGTAGAGCATCTGAAAGTAGTCGATGCCGTATTGACTGGCTGTGAGGATATCCCGATCCATGGTGGCTTGATCGTCATAGCAGCCGTTGAGCGGGATGCGATTGACGTAATCTTGCCGCCAATCCCGACCGGGGATCTGGCTGTCTTGCCATTTGTTGGGAGTTTCTCGCCACCAGCCGGAAAAATAGTTGACGCCTACGTATGGTTTCATATGCCGGATCCTTTCCGGGTATCAGCCCTTGATCGAGCCTACCATGACACCCTTGACAAAATATTTCTGAATGAAGGGGTATACGCACAGAATCGGCGCGGTGCAGACCACCACCGTGGCCATGCGCAGGGATTCGGAGGCGGGGATCTCGCTGGCAGACGAAGAACCGATCAGCGATGCACCCACATTTTTGGTTTCCATGATGTTCTTCAGAAACATCATCAGCGGCTGCTTGTAGCTGTCATCGATGAACAGCAGGGAGTTATACCACGCATTCCAGAAGCCTACGGCAAAATACAGGGCAATGGTGGCAATGATGGGTTTGGACAGGGGGATCATGATCCGAAACAGCACTTGAATATCGTTGGCACCGTCGAGTTTGGCGGCCTCTTCCAAGCTGTCGGGTACGGATTGGAAGAAATTGCGCACGAGGATCATATTCCAAGAAGACCAGCAGCTCGGCAGGATCAGTGCCCAGACGGAGTTGCCCAGACCGATGCCTCGCACCACCAGATAGAAGGGGATGATACCGCCGGAGAACATCATGGAAAAGAGAATGTAGAGCATGATGCCGTTTCTGCCCGGCAGACTCTTTTTCGACAGAGGATAGGCAAAGAAGATCGCCAGCATCGTGCCTAGGAAAGTGCCCACTACCGTGACGAAAATGGTAACGCCGTAGGCGTTGATGAGGGACTGGGCATTTTTGAACAGATATTTGTAGGCCTCCAGAGAAAACTCCGAGGGGATCAGCGTTACGCCGTTGGTGCCTAAGGCTGTGTCCGAGGTCAGGGACATAGAAATCACGTATAGGAAGGGCACCGCTGTGATGATGCCCACCAACGCCAGCAGGAATGTGTTCAAGCTCTCGGCGATGATGTCACCGATGGGGCGTTTTTTATGGGGAAGACGTTTTTTCATGGCTTGATTCTCCTTTCTCCGGGGTCACCACAGACCGTCGTAACCCAGCTTTTTGGCCAGCCAGTTGGTCAGCAGCACCAGCAGGCAGGCAAAGAAGGACTGGAACAGACCCACGGCTGCAGGGAAGCTGAATTCCGCTGCCCGGATGCCGTTGCGGTAGACAAAGGTTTCAAAGATCTCGGAGATGTTGACGAGCTGGGCATTCTGCCCAGCGAACAGATATATCTGTTCGAAATCGCCGGAGAGCAAGCCGCCTACGGCTAGGATCAGAACGATGGCACATACCGGTGCGATAGACGGCAAGGTGATATACCACAATTGCTGGAACCGGTTGGCACCGTCTACGGTAGCTGCCTCAAACATTTCCGTATCCATATTGGTCAGTGCTGCCAGATAGATGATCGATTGCATACCCATGCCCTTCCATATGGAGGAGCCGACAATGAATGACAGAAAACTGTCGGGGTTGGTAGTTGGGTCGGTGTAATCCAGACCGAGGAAGGAATACAGATTCCGAAATACGCCGTAGTAGGGGTTAAACAACACGAAGCTGATACCCACCACCACGATCCAAGATAGAAAATTGGGAAGATACGAGCAGGTTTGGATGAGTTTTTTGAAGTATTTGCGCTTACAACCGTGGATCAGCAGCGCCAAAATCAGCGGTACCGGGAAACCAATGAAGATCTTTGCGGCGCTGATCTTCAGGGTGTTGCCCAAGATGCGCAGAAAAGAGCGTGTCGTCAACAGATCTTTGAAATGTTGCAAACCGACCCATTCGCTTCCTGTAATGCCCACCATGGGGTTATAGTCCATGAATGCGATGACGATGCCGAAGATCGGCGCAATATGGAAGATCAGCAACCACACAAAGCCGGGGATCATCAATAAAAACAGGAATTTATGCTGTACGATCGCCTTCCATGTGGAGCGTTTTTTGGTTGGGAGCTTTTGTTTCATGGGGTTCTCCTTTCCTGTACCTTAGTGGTGGAGCACGACGGCGTCAAACTGAGGCACGGTGAGGGCCTTCTGCAAAGCAGGGATGTATACCGTCTTGTCGCCGGGGGTGAAATTGACGAATAGTTGGATGGGGTCGCCGTCGCAAGTTTGCCATGCGGAGGTCAGTACATCGGGGTATTCCACCTGTGAATCGTCCCGACGTACCAGAAGGAAGCTGCCACAGGTATATTCCAGAGGCCGGATCATTCGACCGGCGGTCAGGTACTCCTTCAGCGCACCTCGCCGTAGGTCAATGAGTCGGCGCACCAATTGCAGCAGGGAGGTCTGCTCCGGTGCCGGCACATCCCAGACGGTGCCCCAATCCCAGAATAGCTGCCCCTTGCCGTTGAGTACGCCGGTGAGTACATCGCCGGCGGCAAAGGAGTAAGCCATTCGGAAATGCAAAGAGAAGGGATTTTTCTCATTGGGCACGGCATAATTGAAGGAATTTTCGTTGCCCATGAAGTTGAACAGATATTCATGGTATACGTATGCGTAAGCCGGTACTGGGCGGGCGTAGTGAATATTGATATTGTAGCGCAGGTCGCTGAAGGTCAGCATATGGCTGTAGCTTTCGGCGGCAGCGGCTTCACAGCCGATGACGATGTTGGAATTTTTCCGACGGATCAATTCGCCGACGGCGGCATACAGACCATTCATGGCATCTACCGCCCACTTGCCGTGGACGGGCAGATGACCGTGGCGGTTGCTGAAACATTGTTCTGACATTCCGCCCAGATTTTGGTCGAAATACTGCAGATAATCCACGCCGCTGTCGATGACCTTGCCGATCTGATCCACTACACAGTCGGTCACGAAGGGGTGAGCCGGACACATATCGTAGCCCCAGCGGATCGGGCCGTTGCAGATGAGCGAGTGGGGCAGGCTTTGGTCGGGGGCGGCGCACATCACGTCGTTCAGACCATGGTCCAACCGGAATTGATCCATCCGATATTCTGGCCACAGCACACTCTCATCGGTCCAGCCGATGCCGCTGGCGTAAAGACCTACCAGATGTCCCTGCCGGTGGACTTTGTTTACGAAGCTGCGGAACATCGCTTCACCGCCATAGGGGGGCCAAATGTAGGGCGGCGCCCAAGGGGCGGTGCCTTCCCAGTGCATCAGAAGCACCATGATCCGGGTACCCAAGGCTTCGGCGTAGGATTCCACCACCGGTAGGATGTTTTCGTAAGGGAAGAAGCAATTGGGATTCATCTGACCCGTATCCTTCTCGCCTCGGACGGGATAGATCAGGATCATGGGCGACTCCGTCAGCCAGCCGGGCACATCCCGCCGTTGGGCAAATTTGGGGGGCAGATGGCGGTAATTGGCGGTGGCGAAGCTACGGTAAAGTTCCGCAGCATCCATCCAGTCCCGGATGCCGTCCTTCAGGACGAAGCAGAAACCATCGGTATAGCTGCTGTGACGATCCATGGCCAGCATGGTGCGGTACTCCAGACGAACGCCAAATTCGGTTTTGTGGTATTCGATGGCTTTGGGGTGATGATCCGGGTCATGGGCGGCAAAGTAGAAACCGGCCTCTTTGGTACAGTAGGCCATGAACTGCATCTGGGCAGGACCGGGATAGAAGCCCTCCCAACCCTTACTGGGATAGGACAGAGGCTTATAGCAATATCCTTGCGACAGCTCGCTCTCACGCTGTGCCGGGTGGGTCACCTCGCAACCCTCCATGCCGGGCCAGAAGAGGATGCCGCTGCCTCCATCACCGACGAATTCATTGGGTACGGTCACTTCCGGGTAATCCAGATATTCCACATAGCAGTCGGTGCGGTTGTGGATATCCATGGTAAATAGCAGGCGATCCTGCTGCGGATCTACCCGGATGTGGGCTGTGGCTTCCAGCGGCATAGATGGATGATCGCCATAGGCAAAATGCAGCCCATGATCATCCCGGGTGCAGATAACGGATAAAAAATCAAAGGCGCTCAGATCCACCGCCTCGCCGGAATGGGTACGCAGCCGAAGTTGAAACAGCGGCCTTTTTTCGCCGCCGGTCGCCAGAAGTTCGACGCCATGGCTACAATAGGATAGAATAGATCCTTGCTGGTTAAAGCGGATCTGTCCGTGAGAAGTTTTCAGTTCCAAAAAAATACCCCCGATCGTATGGAATATCTTGGTATGATACATATTCAGTATAGCATCCTGAGAAAAAGTTGTCAATACAAATTCGAACCGTTTGAACAGGATGACTTGTGAAAAGTCACAGCACACTTCGACCGCATGGATGGAATTTATGATATTTTACATAATTGTATGGGTAATTTTTGTAAAAGAAGGCATTCTGATGAAGAATTTGTATTGACAATTTTTCTGCTGTGGGTTATGATGCATACAGGTATGGTATGCTTATGTACCCGGATACCGGATTTTTCGTGATTTAAGGAGGAGCAAACAATGGCAAAAAAACTAACTGCGCTTCTGCTTCTGCTGTGCATGGTCCTGAGCCTGGCAGCCTGCAAAGAGCCCGATAACACCACCGACCCCGTCGACGAGAACACCGTTTCTTTCGTGTTCTATACCCATGGTGCGGCATCTGCTACCACCGAGCCGAAGTATCAGCAACAGGTGTTGGATGCGATCAATGAGAAGCTGTATGCCGAGCTGGGGTTCAAGGTCAGCATCCGTGTGGTTTCCTATGCCGATGACGTCTTTAATGAGAAGGTCATGCTAGACTTGGCCGGCAGAAAGACCATCGATTTTATCCGCTTTACCCAGCCCACCTCCCAATTGGCCGATCTTTACGGCAAGCATATGATCCTGGATCTGACGCAGTACATCGACAATGCCGAAAACCTCAAGGCCAACATTCCCGATAGCGTCTGGCAGGAAGTCACCGTCGACGGCAAGATCCTAGCCATTCCCATGCCCGTGTTCCAGACCACCGTCACCGGTTGGACCCGGGGCGACCTGCTGGAGAAAGCCGGTCTGGAATCCATCACCACCCTCGACGAATTCGAAACTTACCTGAAATATCTCAAAGCCAACTATCCGAACATGACGCCTTATATGGCACCCTTGGCCAATATGGAAACGTATCTGCTGGGCTGCTTCACCGAAACTCCCGGTTCTTTTGTAGACAGCGATGGCCAGATCATGCCGCAGTACTATGATCCGGGCTACAAGGAATTCGTCGCCAAGCTGGCGCAATGGTATTCTCTGGGTCTGATCGACGACAGTACCTTCAATATGGATGAAAACCGAGCCATTGACATCTTCGGCAAGGAGCTGGCTGGTGTGGCCGGCGTGAATATCTGGCAGCAGCAGTATGGTACGCTGTCCGCCGTTACCACGGCCAATCCCTCTTGGGATATCACCTTCCTTTCTCCGTTGTCCGATGTCAAGAAATATCCTTCCGGCGGTTTGGCCACGGAGTTTTTGACCATTGCCGCCACCTCCAAAAATCCCGAGAAGGCCGTGCAGTTTGCTGACTGGATGATGTATAATGAAGAAAATTACCGTCTGGTAGTGAGCGGTATCGAGGGCCTGACCTACGAAATTTCGGAGGAAAACGGCAATCCCATCATTCAGGCGCCGACCTCCGAAAACGGCGCTTCCCTGCTGGACCTGTACCAGAGCCTGTTTGTGGGCTATAACGGAGAATACAACAATCAGTATTCTGCACCCGGTGTGCCCAGCGAGTCTGTGCGGGCCTACAAAGAGTGTAGCTCCATCCCGCTGGAGAAGATCTACGTTCCTGTTACCAATTACTATGCCGTGGAGATCCCCACGAGCGTAGCTTTGGCCCGACAGGATGCCGAGACCATGGTCGCAGAAAAGATTCAGGGCATGATCCAAGGCAAGGTCTCCCTGTCCGATTGGGATAAGATGCTCGAGACCTACGAAGCCATGGGCGGTCTGGATGCCTACCAACTCTATACCGACGAAATGAACCGCCAGAACGGCCAGTGAGTTCCAATTTCAAAGCCCCGATGCCCTGCATCGGGGCTTTTGCCGTGTGTAATACAGATTGGTTTTTGTTCACAAAAAAGGAAATCTGCAATTGTGCAAAAGGCTGAAATTGGATGCAGGGCCTAGGGATCGATTGACAAATATTTTTCGCTGCGGTAAAATAAAGCTAGTGAAAAACTGTAAACGTTTCCAGTTTTTCTTTTTTCGGCTTTTCCGGCATCTTTGCCGACAAGCATAACAACATTCATTTTTTATGGAGGAAAACAAAATGAAGAAAATCATCGCACTGCTGCTGGTTTGCATCATGGCTGTTGCCATGTTTGCCGGCTGCTCCAAGTCCGACGACAAGGGCTCTGTTTACTATCTGAACTTCAAGCCCGAGTTTGACACCGCTCTGCAGGAGCTGGCTGCCAAGTACACTGAGCAGACCGGCATCGATGTCAAGGTCGTTACCGCTGCTTCCGGCACCTACTCCGATACCCTGACTGCCAACATCAAGGACGTCACCATCTACAACATCGGCAACATGGCCGGTCTGGCTGACTGGGACGAGTACGCTCTGGATCTGACCGATTCCGACATCGCCAAGGAACTGACCACCAATGACTTCAACCTGTACAACGCCAACGGCGAGCTGAAGGCTATCGGCAACTGCTACGAGTCCTTCGGCATCATCGTCAACACCGAGCTGCTGGCCACCGCCGGTTACTCCCTGTCTGACATCACCAACTATGAGACCCTGAAGGCTGTCGCTGAAGACATTCATTCCCGCGCTGCTGAGCTGGGCTTTGACGCCTTCTCCTCCGCCGGTCTGGACGGCTCCTCTTCTTGGCGTTTCTCCGGCCACCTGGCTACTCTGCCCCTGCACTACGAGGGCGTGAACAGCTCCGTTGCTACCATCACCGGCGAGAAGCTGGATCTGTTCAAGAACGTTTGGGATCTGTACATCTCCTGCTCTTCCGCTGACCCCACTTCCCTGTCCACCTCTACCGGTGACGAGTCCACCGCTCAGTTCAAGGAAGGCAAGGCTGTCTTCTATCAGAACGGTACTTGGGAATACTCCGGCCTGATCGAAGCCGGCATGACCGACGATCAGCTGGCCATGATCCCCATCTACTGCGGCGCTGAAGGCGAAGAGAATGCTGCCCTGTGCTCCGGTACCGAGAACTGCTGGGCGATCAACGCCAAGGCTTCCGAGGCTGACCAGAAGGCTTCCATCGACTTCCTGGTGTGGCTGGTCAGTGATCCCGAGGCTTCCGCTGTTTATGTGCAGCAGCTGGGCGCTGTTCCCTTCAAGAACTGCCCCGATTCCACCAACAAGTTCGTCGCTGACGGCAATGCCATGTTGGCTGCTGGCAAGACTTCCATCTCTTGGGCTTTCAACTACACGCCCAATGTGGACGCTTGGAGAGCTACCGTTGTCACCGCTCTGGCTGCTTACTCTGCCGGCACTGCCGAGTGGAGCGAAGTTGTCACCGCTTTCGTTGACGGCTGGGCTTACGAGTACGGCGTTGTGAACGGCTAATCCGGCCATCACGATCGAATCAAAGCAACCGAGGGGCGGGCGGATGCCCGCCCCTTCTTCATTTCTTGCCGCGGCAGGTGGAGCAAAGGGGTCGAAAATGGGAGATCGACCGTTCTGCTCTGCTTGCAGCAGGCACAACAATTAGAAATTAAGGAGGAATTTCCATTGGCAAAGAAACCCGATCCTGCAGGGCTGACCAGTAATCTGGTTCGACGTCCCATTCAAAAGTGGGGCTGGCTGTTCCTGCTACCCACCTTTGCGGCTTTTTGCATTGGTTTTATTTGGCCGTTTTTGCAGGGCATATATCTGTCTTTCTGTAATTTCAATGTTCCTTCCGATGCCAAATGGATTGGCTGGGATAACTACATCAAGGTATTTCGGGATGCCAGTTTCCTCAATGCCTTCAAGAATACCGCCGGTTTTGCCGTGGTGTCCATCGTCCTGATCAACGTGTGTGCTTTCATGATCGCCTATGCGCTGACCCAGAAGATGCGCGGCTCCAATCTATTCCGCACCGTGTTCTTCATGCCCAACCTCATCGGTGGCGTGGTGCTGGGCTATATTTGGAGCCTGATCTTTGACGGCATCCTGAAGCAGTACTCCACTTATCTGACTGCCAATTCCACTTATGGTTTCTGGGGGCTTGTTATTCTGGTTGCGTGGCAGCAGATCGGCTATATGATGATCATCTACATCGCCGGACTGCAGTCT
>CAZOVE010000081.1:0-8389 GCA_964583135.1 uncultured Oscillospiraceae bacterium
AGGCCCCGTCGGTGAAACCGGTCCCGTTGGTCCCCAAGGCCCCGTCGGTGAAACCGGTCCCGTTGGTCCCCAAGGCCCTGCCGGCGGCGTGTTGAGCTATGCGGATTTCTATGCTCTAATGCCACCCGACAACGCTGCCACCGTCGCTCCCGGTACAGATGTCAGTTTCCCACAGGATGGTCCCAACAGCGGTTCCGGCATTACTCGATCCGGCCCAAGTTCCTTCAACTTGGCTACAATTGGCACCTATCAAGTACTGTTCCATGTAAGCGTAACCGAAGCCGGACAGTTGATCCTAACCTTGAATGGCGCAGATTTGGCATATACAGTAGTAGGTCGCGCAACCGGAGCCTCCCAAATCGTAGGAATGGCGATTGTGGAAACAACGGTTATCAATTCTATTTTGACGGTTCGGAACCCCGCAGGTAATGCTGCCGCACTGACCATCACACCGCTGGCGGGTGGAACCCGTCCGGTCTCCGCACATTTGGTGATCACGCAGATCCAATAACACCTTGACGACCGCAGCCCCATCCCCGAGCCGGGATGGGGCTGTCTTTTTTGTGGAGGGCGCTGTCATTTCTGACACTCCTCTCCGTTACAGGGATGGATGACCCAGCGTTCCACAGGCTTACTACCCTCTATCCATCCCAGCACACGTCGTTGACCGCCCGGACGGTCTGATACTTGCCCTGATAACTGTATGAAACATGATTTAAGGTAATCGCCATATCATTCATCCTCCTTTACGGTAGTCAGCAGTCTGCTATTCAAGAACAGGATCAGTGCTGCCGACAGACCCACAAAATAGATGCCCGCAAAGGTACACAAGTAGCGCACCGGTTCCCAGCGAAATGCAAGACCTCCCAAAGCAACACCTGCCAAGATACACAGCATCTGCTCCAGAGCATAGCTCAGATAGATGGAGAAATTCGCACGCCCCAATGTACGCATCAAGATTATTTCCCGTTTGCGGCTGCGGATCATCAAAAAGCCCAAGAAGAAGCCCGCCCCGGCTGACAGGATAAATACCATCAGCGAAGCAAACGCATTGATGGCCAAGCTGGTTTTCAGTGTGGCGTTGACACGGCGAAGCTCGGTGTCGTCAATGTCCAGGGCATAAGGATAATACCTATGCCCTAACAGGCCCCATTCCGTCTGCTCTCCCGAAGGATCAACCTCTGCAAACCACATATAGGCATACTCCTTGAACTCATCAATTGTGCTGTTGTCGATCAACATGGCGCTGATATTGTCAATCACCCTTTCGCAGCCCATCCGGGATTGCACACGACTTAAAGTTCCATAAGGGCAATAGAATTGCTTCTCGTCACTCTGGTTCATAACAGTATCATAAGTACCCGCCACAGCAAAGGCAAACTCCTGCGTATAGTATTTCTCATGCGATTCGTGATAGCAACACAACGAAATCTGAATCGTACCATCCTCACCAACCGAGTTTTCCAGCCATTGAGGGATCAGGCACACAAATTCATCCCCCTGGAACAAGGACGCATCATAGCCAGGATAATAAATAACGGTACTCCCCTTATAGGGGTCCAGCATCTGCACCGCGTCTACCGTGGTAGCTGCGGTAATGCGATATCCATAAAAACCGCACTCCGGGTCGTTGATTTCATGATTCATGACCATTTTCAAGTCTGTTGTATAGCGTGTCATGTTCTTCATTTGAAATATATCTCCTACCCAGCCGGAAATTTGTAGATTATTTCTACGATTTCCTGTTAGGTTGGTCACATACACCTTTACCGCAATACTTGCGCAGGCTTGCTCAATTGCACCCTCTGTCTTACGATTCTCATGTTCCAAATGGCACAGACTAGCCGAAACTATCAAGGCAAATGCCAGTGCAATCGCACCCCACCGAAATCCTTTCATTGCCGATTTCACGATATCTCACTTCCTTTTCATGGGATTCCATAGCAATGCTGGGATCGATACAATTAGAGTCAGCATCAGTGTAAACAGCAGCTGTATACCAGCAACGCAAATGATGGTGCCAAGATCCAATTCCAACTTCAGTTCCACAGCAATCGCCTTGGCTAAGGCGGCAATCGTACTGTCCCAGAGGAAAAGCGAAACAGTAGTGCCAAGAATCGTACCCGGGAGCAATACTCCAAGACCTGTTGTAAGGATAAATCCGCACTTTCCCCGTAGTTTTGTTCCCATTGCGCTCATTAAACGCATTGTCCGCCCCTGCTGTGCCGGGAATATCACCAAATAAAGCATCAAAATAATACCGTATACCACCACACCAATGGCCATGGTCTGATTGGACATTGATCTAAAGCTTTCGAGGCTCTGCTTTATTACTGTGTAGCCTTGATCGTAGCACTCAAAAAGAAAGGGATAACCTAACTTGGCTACGATATCGTAAAACTCTGGAATCGTTCCATTGTAAAGTTCCAAAACACCAAAACCGCCCTGATTTGAGTACTGCATTTCCACCGTTACAGAGTTCTTTGGTACAAACACTGTATTGGGGGTAAAGGAATACAGATTATCAATGAGCCCACACCAGGCATTTTTTTGCGTATACAAGCCGACGATTGTATATTCCTCTCCGCCATTCACAAACGGGGTCATCGCAGTGTAATAATCTGCCAGAGGGTTAATCACGCCCATTCCCTCTGCCAAGCTTTTCCTGTAGACAGAATTTTCATCGTGCTGATAGTACCGGACCGTAATGGTATCCCCCGTGGATAAACCACTAGCTTCTGCCACAATGTTAGAAATAATGCACACCTTCGCACCAGAAGCCAATTCTTCTGCGGTAAAGTCCCGTCCTGTAGTGATTGTCGCGTTACATCTGTTGAAATCGGAGATGTGCTCCAAATCATTCACTCCAAGTACCGGGAAAGTATAGTTGTTGATAGCAATATGGTCTAAAGCCTTCTGCCACACAATTCCTTCTTCTGAAGCAAGGAACTCTTCTACCGTACCTTCCAACTGTACATACATCGGGACCTCGTACTTATCAATGTTTTCAATACCCAGATTGGATATTTTATCATGGTATGCCGTAAAACTCACCTGGCAGCTTAACGGCAACCCCCCATCTTCTACCTTTAGCCCCTGCGTATTAAAATCCATGGTATATACCAAATACCGCTGCCCCACTTCCAACACAATTTCATCTACTGATTTGATGCCAGAGACCGCTTGATTGACCAAGCAGATAATCGAGACCTGCACTCCTGTCAGATCTCCATAACCCTCGGCTACTCCAGGTGTCGACTCAATGATTCCGTTCCATCTACAAATGTACGTTGACAATTCCTCCACGTAAATTGGTTCATTGCAGTGTGTAATTGTCACTTCCAGCATCGCGCAACGAGGAGCATAGACTGTTTCACAAAAGTTACTGTAGTACGATGATTCAATATCCTCGTAGATCGGTGGATATCGATAGGCATAGTCCATAGTCATGCCCGGGATATATGCTGAAGCCAGTCCGGGAGAACAAACAGACTTCACAACATCCGGATGCTCCGCCACCACCTGTTTAATTGCCCGGGATATCTCCTCCGGAAAAGTGTTCGTCATATGCATACCATCATCCGAATGGTATGCAAAGCTAGGGAGCGCGATAGTAGTAAAAACATCGTCTAGCGAGGCCGTATAACTCTTCAACACCAAAGTTTGCCCCAGACACAGGCACAAAATCGCCACCGCCAGGGTGATCAGGATCACACCCGCCAGGGTTTTCATCGGCTGCCGCAATAATTGTTTGATGGCCTTCATGGTATCACGCTCCCGCTACGGATATTATTTAAGACTCTCTACCCGAGAGGAATATTGGTGAACAATAAATCTACATTTTCATAGAAGATTATGCATAAATTGATTTTTTACTGACATACAGAAATATGCGGTAATCTATTCCACCCTACCGCCCTGTTATCAATTGCGATAGGTAATCCTTTGATGCTATCTCCAGATTTTCCCCCGCCTAGCACCGTGCATGAAAGTTTCCCTTCACACGGCGCCCCATCTCAAATAACATTTCTTTTTCATACACACGATTTGGAATAACTTAGATACCCATCAATCCAGCTTTTTCACGATAGTAGTTGAGTTTGGCTTTCTGAGTCTTGGTCAAATTCAGTTTGGACAGTAGAATTTGAATTGTTTCAGCGTTTGTCGCGTGGAGTAGTCTATGAACATTTTCAGTAACGAGCATTAGGTTTTCATACCTGTCTGAGCCGCCCTTTGACCGATGGATAATGTGATGACAATGGATGTCGCCTATTTGAAGGTCAACTCCTGTTATCGCACATTTTCCATATTGGCCGCAGAAACGACTAAGCCTGTTATCGTTGTATTCAATTGACTGTTCCGGAACCGGATTACGCATGAGATAGTACAGAACATCAATATCAATTCCCCGGAGGTTCTTGTGTATTGATGCCCTACCCTCTGGCGTGTACTGGTTTACCACAACTCGCTTTAACTTTGGTGGCACAGTCTGAACATAGCTGATTGGGACTATGGGTAGTCCTCTCCACTCTTTCAGTCTACTGCTTTTACCGTATCTGTCCTTGATGTACTGATTGCCTTCACCATTTACATATCGTTTCAATTTGGTGTGGGTTCGCTTTTCAAAGGTTCTGAATACATAGTAGTCAATGCTGTTGACATCGCATGCCACATGAGTTGCCATCTGATAGTAGTTGTGCATACCCATGACAAATGCGTTGTATCTGCCAACTGCACGCATAAGCGTGTTGCCGTTGCCGGCTTCAATGATGTCGTGTATTCTTCCGTTTGCTGTCTCAGAAATCCGTTTGAGTGCTTTGTCGCAGATATGTGATTGGACGACATATCGTGGTGTTGGCTCTTTGCGCTTTGGCTTATTGCCTTTTCGCACGGCTTTAACTTTCAGTCCCAGAAATTCTGAATAGTGTTTCCGAAGATTCACTATTTTTGACTTTTCTGGGCTGATATCAAGCCCCAGTTGCTCTTTGAGCCACAACCTTACTGCATGGAACCATCTTTCGGCATCTCTGCGAGTACGGCATACAATTTTGAAGTCATCAGCATATCTGACAATCCAGCCTTCTTTAAGGTTGGTATAGTCTCGCATTGCCCTTAGTCGGAAACCCTGCTGGGGTGTACCGTTTCTTTGGACTTGCACCGAGTATTGCTTTCTGAGTTCAAAAGTCTGCCATTGGTCTGAAATCCACCAATCCAGCTCGTTCAGCACGATGTTTGCAAGCAACGGAGAAATAATTCCTCCTTGCGGTGTTCCCTTTTCCGGGAAGCCGATTCCTGCAACTTCGGCTTTTAACATAACTGAGATGATGGAAATGACCTTTTTGTCTCGGATGCCTATTGACCACATCTGTCGGAGCAGTTTTCCATGATTGATGTTATCGAAGAAACCCTTGATGTCTACATCTACTACATAATACAAGTCCATGAGTTGGATGTACTTATAGTAGACTGCCATGGCATTTTGGGCACTTCGCAGAGGTCTAAAACCATAACTTCGGTCATGGAATTTGGCTTCGCAGATTGGTTCCAATACTTGTAGGAAGCATTGCTGTATCAGCCTGTCCGCAATGGTTGGAATACCTAAGGGACGGGTTTTGCCGTTTCCTTTGGGTATTTCAACTCGCTTGACAGGTTGTGGCACATACCACCTCAGCCGTCTTCTCACATAATCAATAAGTTCTTCTGTTGACAGCATTTCCAAATCTTCAATTGTTCTGCCATCTGTGCCGGGAGTAAGACTGCCGCCGTTTCGCTTGATGTTTCTGTAGGCAAGCATGATGTTCTCATCGCTTTGTATGATGTCCATCAGCTTAATGAAGTTCTGATTATCCAGACTTCGTTTATACAGATCATCCTGTGTCCGTTGCATGTCGTAATACTCAGCATTTCTGGCTTTTTGCCTTTTGATGAGTTTCGGTTTTCTCAAGGTCAACCATCTCCTGAGAGAGTAGTTTTTCTTAATTCGTACCAGAACCCTTGAATATCGTGTGTGTTGTTTCATGTTATTTTGAGACTGGTGCCTGTTCCTCCATCTCCATTACAGAGACTTCTTCGGTCATGGCACCACTTTCACCGGGATAAAGAACAGTTATATCAGAAGATTTTCCTGTTCAGCACTTCGTAGCCTGCAACTGGCTCCATGCTCCCGGCTTCCCACGTTCCGTTAAGGTTATCCACTCCATATGGGTTTAGGTGCTTTCTCTAAGCCTGTATGCTTGATGCCGCCTGTAACGGCATAAGGGGTTTCATAAGGAACCTTTTTACTAACCCTCACATACCACGCACGATGGCGCAACCAGCATTTCTACTGGCGAAATCCTATAGACTTGTAAATCGAAAGTTCGTCCGCTTGTTCGTAACGCAAGCATTCTCACCATGCCCACTTTATGGGACTTCCGGCATATAGGCTACACATCCCACCTCTGGGACGCTTTCGTGGAATATTACATTCCTTACGGTAACTCTCTGCCGACTTCTGCGAGCTTCATACGATATGACTGTTGCTTCCATTTCGCATGTCGCAGTGTTAAAGAGGACATTTCCGGGCGTTACCCCTTCATTCTATCCTTCACCTTAACAGTTCTACTAAGAAATCTAAAACGCATGACTTTACAATATTGCCATACATCTGTATAATTATTTCATAAATTAGAATTCGATTCTCTAGAGCACCACAAAAGAAGGGGGAATCTGTGTTGAAGAAGGCTGTGATAACTAGAAAATGTAGGAGTCATCGTATAGGCATTGGCTTGTTTTCTGGGCTAATGATAGCAGTAACTACATTTTGTGTGCTATACTTGCGCACCATAGCCGCCACTCTTCTTTATGTCCCTATTCTCCTCATAACTGCACCCATGGTATTGTATTACTACACTTGGCAAATACAGTTCGGGGAGAAGGAAATTGTGAAGAGGATTTTCTTCCGTGAAACGAAAAGGTATTCTTACGTTCAGATTCGAGAAATTGTGAAGAGTTTTCATACCTCGGAACATTATTTTTGCATCCGCATATATTTTACAGATGGGAAAAAGATTGAGTTCCGAATGGATGATGAAAATGCAGTGCAAGCAGCAAGAGAATTGCAAAGGCATTGCAGTATAAAAACTATTTCTAATTAGGCCAATCCCCGAAAAATTTGCCAAATTCCAATTCATGAGTGGATGTCATTACTGACATCCACTTGTTTTCTTAGTGCGTAACCTTTTCAGTTACGAACGTGTCGCACGCCCATGGAACTCAGCTCACTCTTTTATCTATGTACAGTATAACAAGCCTATCATTTTTGTCAATGACAATTTATTTTGTTTGCACAATTTTAGGTTGACCAAATTAAATATTTGCGATATAATGGCGAAAACAGTATGATGGGAGGCCGCATTATGGGTAAGGAAAATGCCGCCCCATACACCAGACAATTCGAAGAAAACCTAAAGAAGGCATTGACAGAAATGCTTCTGTTACATCTGCTTTCCCAACGTGAATACTACATTGGTGAGTTGACAGAAACCCTAAAAGTAAAAAGCGCAGGCGCACTCAGCATCGTATTCCCCTACAGCGCCCTATACCGCCTGCAGCAAGCAGAGTATATTGCTGAAACCAAAAAGCGAAACGCCCCTGATGGTCGCCGTCGACAATACTACGCCATTACCGATGCCGGACGTGTATATTTATGTCAACTTATGCAAGCCTATCAAGATTTCATCAGCGGTGTAGCTGCTGTCTTGACAGAAGGAGGAGAGACCCATGAATCATGAAACTGCACACTACGAAAAGGCACTGAACGATCAGCTCCGCTGTACCGGCAACGTAAAACGGCGTCTATTGCGGCATTTCCGTGATTCCTTGGAGGCCTTTCTGGAGGATCACCCATCCCCCACCGCAGATGACTTGCGTAACGCCTTCGGACCACCGGAGGTGATGGCCAACATACTGATGGAAAGCGTCAGCCAAGGCGATCGTATGAAATACTGGCGGTATCAAAAAATGAAACGTGCTGTGATAGTCATTCTTACAGTACTGTTTATGATTTATGTTGGCTTCATACTGTTCTGGAAGCAGAAACCAATTACATCCACAAACGAAATAATCATCGATCCTGTTACAATCACAACCGCTGGAAATTAATATAAAGAATCTGTGCTATAATAGTTGAAGGGGCTGCCTCACTTTTTAATGAGACAGCCCCTTTTGGGCAGTATTGCACTTAATCTATATTTTTGCCAAACTTAAGAGGCCGCCAAATCCGAATTTACTTAGAGCCGCAATAACTTTTGACTTTTCAATAACCTTAAAACCAATCATTATTGCTTCTGAACCAAATATATATTTGCTAAATTCTGCACTTTTTGTATTATGATTCATCGTTATCGAA
>CAZOVE010000082.1:0-8226 GCA_964583135.1 uncultured Oscillospiraceae bacterium
CAACGGCGGCATGGAAATCCCGTGGTGGGCAATTATCGCTGCAGTCACCAGTGTGTTCCTGGTTGTGGGTAGCAGTATGCTCTATGCATTGATCCACATTCAAAAAGATAACCCCATCGAAGCCATCCGAATGGAAAACACCTAAATACCCAGCCCCGCAGGCGAGATTGCCTGCGGGGTATTTTTGAGGGTGCAACTATCAGTTGCTAAAACTTCCAAGCAGGCTTGGTGGACTTTCGGTGGGTCAAATGCTATACTGATGGCAAATTTGAGAGGAGGAATGACCATGAGTTTAGGTGAAAGAATCTATAAGCTCCGCACTGAGAAGGAACTTTCCCAAGGGGATCTGGCTGAGGCACTGGAGGTATCCCGGCAGTCCATTTCGAAATGGGAGACCAACGGATCGGTGCCGGAACTGGAAAAAATCGTGAAGCTAAGTGAAGTTTTCGGTATTTCGTTGGATGCGTTGGTGACCGGAAAGGAAGATGCACAGCGGCCTGTTATGCAAAAAACCGAGTCGCCGCAGATCCATATTGAAAAGCCGGTGGAGAAAAAAAGTACCACTGCCCAGAGATGGTGCATTGCTCTGTGCGCACTGGTATGTGTTTTGCTACTGGCCTGTTTGCTGACGAAATGGTTGCCGAGTGACCAGCATCCCGGCGATCCGGTGGTACAGGTATCCAATGATTATGAAGTTGGGGCCTCTGATGTCCGGCAGATGGAAATCATTATGGATCGTGGCGATATTCGTATCACCGCTACAGATTCAGATATGATCATTGTCGCTGATGGCAAAAAGCATACGCAATTCAGCGACGGTTTGCTGAAAATCCAGCGCAGCTCGGAGGGGGTGTTGGCGATTGCCGTGCCCAAGGATTGGAACTGCGAGGATCTAAAGATCAACGGTACAGGCTTGGCGATCGATCTGCTGGATATTTCCATCGGTTCGCTGGAACTGAACGGCTCCGCCTGTACATTGAATTTTAGCGGCAGTTTGGAGGATCTCAAAGTAAGCGGAACATCCATCGCAGCCACGCTGGGTTGCAAAAATGCCGTTTCTGATATAAAGATCAACGCAAATGCTTGCGTGATGGAGCTGACATTGCCCAAGGATTGCGGTTTCTTGGCACAAATGGATGCACCAAGCTGCAGATTCGATACGGACTTGAGTGGTCTGTATTACTATGCGGACAAATATGGGTTTGGTGACGAGTATTGCAAAATTCAGGTCCAGGGAAGCTACAGCGGTATCTTTGTCACCCAAAGCAACTAATACACATCTTTAGCCGGGAGGGGAGGTTATGATGAACAAGCGCGTATATGCCTTACTGTTGGCCCTCATGCTGCTGCTCACGGCCTGTGACATTGGCGGCGTAGACGGTACGGCTGCATCCACCGAACAAATGGGGGCTTCATCTGCGCCCACCACATCGGACACGCAGCCCGGTAGCACAGAGCCGGAGGCATCATTTTCATATATCTACTATCCCGATCCCCTGCTGCCGCCTGCGAATGAGATCGGTAAAGATTATTACTTCCTATGCCCGGAATTTGATGTAGATTTTACCACCGGTGACCGGGCCGATACCATTCACATTCCTTTGATCTCCAAAACGGAAATCGATCCGGACAGCATCGAGGTGACCTTGCCGCTGGAGAATATTCCCTACACCGTGTCCGTCAGTCAATGGCGGCATCCGGAGCAGATGGAGCAGTGGCTCTATGAATGCTATCTGGGCGCAGATTGGACAAAGCAACTGGAAATGAGCAAAATCAGTGCCAAGAATGAGGAAGAACGCACAGCCGAGGAGCAGGCAAAGTTGGATGCCCATTTGGCTGAACAAAAGGAAACCTACCGGCAATATAGTGCGTTGGAATGGAAGGATTACCCCGGCTCGATCCCAACCTTCTACGGCTACTGGATCGTGATCACCTTTGACTATGTGGATCTTCCCGACGAGCAAAGGAAGGCCACAGAAGTGCTGACCTATATGGATATTTCCTGGCCCGGTGTGTCGTTGCGCCAGGAATGCGGTGAAATTCGTTTTTTCTACCAGGAAATCCCGGTGTCCGATCCATTCCTGGGCGTATTTTCCATGTACACCACCGCACAGATGGGCGTGGGAGGAATGCCCTACGGCCTTGCCAACGGTAGCTTTTTCATTGCGTTCAAAGCGGAGCAAGACATGGTTCTTAATGGCATTTCCGCCATCTACGGAAATCCCGAAATTACAAAGATCCGACTAGCCGTTGGCGGTATAGACATGATATGGGATGGAAAGACACCGATTCCTGTGTCGGAAGGCGCAAATGTGACGATCAATGTATACTATGTAGATCCTGCGGTTGCCAGCGTGACCGTGGCGGGAAAGTATATTTGGCAGTTGGACTATTTCTGCGATGGCACGGCAGGGAAAACTGTCAACAGTGTGCGGCTGGTTCGGAATTTGGATATGTGTATTTTGGCTGCGGTATATTTTGATGGCGTGGATGTGCCTGCCTATTATCGCGAATTCGCAAATGAACTCTACGGCCCTGCCTATTTTGCATAAGAAAGGATGCGTCCGATGATGCGCAGAAAACAGTCGATCTTGCGTCATTCCGTTATGATGGTGGGTAGGACCATAAAAAGCTATGGTCTGCTTTCTGTCACCATCACGCTGACTTTTTCGCTTCTGTTGGGTTATTTGGTGTTTACAGACACAAAGCTCTATAATCAGTACAAGTCCATCTTTGCGAAAGACCCCAATCTGGCAACCTATAGTGCGGGATTGCCGGAGCATGATGCCTTAATGTCCAAGCTGGTAGAAAAAGCGGAAGAAATGGATAACACCCGCTATTATATAAGGTATTGTTTGCAATTGCCGCAGTATTTCGGCCAGTATACCATGACGGATACGGGCGGCGAACTAAAAATCAGCTATCTGCATATTTACAGCCTTCCGGATAGTGTGTTTGGTATTGCCACCGGGGATTATTTGTGCCCTGTCACTTGGCTGCCGGGGCAGGAACGGGAAACGATCCGTCTATCGGGGAATGAAGCCATTCTCAGCGTGGAGTGGTTTTATGCATTGGGTCTGGACAAAATGGAAGAGCCTACCTATACGGTGCGGCTCCCATATGAGAATGACTCCGGGCGCTATACCTACAGCTTCCGCATCGTAGGCATTGTGGATGACCCCTATGACGATGCGCTGACGGGGATCACTCTACTGGATGACGGCACCGACAATGCCACGACCCTATATCAACCCAGCCTATACGTGAATATGCAATATCTGGGGCCGGACAATACATCGTCCCAGCTTTCTTGGGGTCGTGCTTGTGTGCTTTACACCTACGAGCCACGGAAACTCATTCAGATCACAGATAACCTTGGAATTGATGTGAACTTTCGCAATGCGGTGGAAGCTCAGGATAAGGCGCTGGAAACCATTCGGGCACAGAAGCAGGTGAAGTACATTATTGCGGCTGCTATGCTACTGCTCCTTGGCATCAATCTCTATTCCAGCTTTACCAACGCCCTCAGCGAGCGGCGATTTGAGATCGGTGTCAAGCGAGCCATTGGTGCATCCGGCTTTGACATTGTGCGGCAATTTTTCTATGAGAGCCTGCTGGTCATGTGCGCCAATACACTACTGTCGGTAGCGTTGGTGACGGATCTGGCGATCATTTATAAGTTTATTATGGAGCAAACAGAATGGAAGGATTATATCATTTACTTTAGTCCCTATTCCATCGCCATGTTTGCCGTCTGTGCGGTGACGCTGACGGTGGTGTTCAGTTTGATTTTTGCCTACAAATCCACCCAAGTGCAGATCGTGGATCATCTGAAGGCCGAGTAAGGGGGGAGAAAGATGAATATTGTGAAACGTATCGCAAAGGTATTATTCTGGGTGCTGATCATTGCGCTGTTGGTGTCCCCCTTGGGCATTCTTTATGAGATATCCCAGCGAGAAATGGCAGAATATCAGGTCCATGCGCTGCCGGTACTCACGCAGACCTCCATTGGTCGGGTACTGCAGGTGACACGGCAGGATGTGCAGGAGTATTTCACTGTTTCCGGTGTGTTCCAGTCCTCCGAAAGCGCATATCAGCCACTGACGATGGAAAATCCCGGTTTGATCCGTTGGGAGGTGTCCGCCGGCGACGAGATCCAGATGGGGCAAGTTATGGGCACTTATCATGGGGAGAATGTGGTGGCTGAATTCAGCGGCATCATCGAGCGGATCAATACCGGCTCAGCCGACCCTTATGTGAAGGTGAAACTGCTGGATAAATTGGTGCTGGAAGCCACGGTTTCCAAGTCCACGCTGGCGATCATCAAGCGGAGCATGAATATGACCACGGAAGCTGGCGAGCCGGTGCGACTTACCTATACTTCCAATTTGAAAACCGCTGACGGCGACCGCAGAATTCAGTTGACGATTGATTCGGAGGACTATTCCTACGGAACAAGTGTGCATTTGAAAATATATACCGGTCTTACCTATCCTCAGGTGCTGGTGGTGCATCAGGATTGCGTGTATCAGCGTGATCCCGGCGCAGACAATCCATGGTATGTCCGTACCGTCACGAAAAATGGTGATGTCATTGCAGAAACAGAGGTTGAGATCGCTTTTACGATGGGGGACATGGTGTGCATCAGCGGCGTTGCTGAGGGTACATACTGCGATGCCGGATATAAGGACATCGTAGGAGGATAGGCCTATGAAGGAACTGCATATCCAGATATCCCATCTGCAAAAATCCTACACCCGCCCGGTGTTGACCGACATCAACCTAGAAGTGCGCAATGACAGCTATGTGACCATCGTAGGCAAGTCCGGTTCCGGCAAGTCCACCATGCTGAATATACTTGGTCTGGTGGAGGGCTATGATGCCGGCGAATACTGCTTCAATGGCACACGGATCTGCAACGGTGTGGACTATTTCCGACTGCGGCTGGAGAATATCGGCTTCATCTTCCAGTCCTACAACCTGATCCCGACCCTAAGCTGCAAAGAAAACATCCTGTTGCCCACTGTCTACGATCGTCATAATCCGATGCAGAGCTTTGACGAACTGGTGGACTTGCTGGATCTTGCGCCGCTGCTGAGTCAAAGAGTGACGACGCTCTCCGGTGGCGAAAAACAGCGTGTGGCCATCGCTCGCAGCTTGATTCTGGATCCTTGCCTCATACTGGCCGACGAGCCCACCGGCAACCTAGACCCCAAAAACCGGGACATTATCATGAACCTTCTGCTCCATGAACACCGAAAAGGTCGTGGAATCATCCTCATCACCCACGATATGCAGATCGCCCAACAAGCAGAAACCAAACTGCTACTGGAAAATGGAGTGCTGTATCACATTTGAACCGGTTTGAAAAACACCGAAGTCACGCAACCCCACAGACATGGGGTTACACTTGATCCGCAGTTGGAATAATTTTTGAAAAAGAACGATGCCGGTCATGATGGCCGACATCGTTTAATTTATTGGTAATTATTCGCCGACCGCTTTGCTAGTCAGCATGGTGATGATCTGCCGGAGGGTGCTGGGTTTTCCCATGCCGGTCTCACCTTCACCGAAGCGCATCACCTGCTTTTGGTGGGGTGTGGACGGCAACCATTGCGGCAGATGCGCGTCGTTGGGGTCACCGGTGCGGACGAAATTGCAAAGGTAGTGGGTCATTTGCTCACTCAGACAGCGATCCTTCGTTTCCATGGGTCGCCAGCAATTGGAAAGCGTACCGAACCAGTACCAAAGATCCGAGGAATGCCATGCGCCGTTGTCATCGCCGGGGAGCCGGCGGTCGAAATACCAAGTGTAGCCGGGCGTTTGCCGTTTGGCGATCCATTTGCGAGCCATGCTCTGCAGTACGGGAGGCGCTATATCGTGGCTGGTGGAACCTGCCATGTAAGGAATGTTCTTGGGGACGGCATTTTCCACGACGAAGCGACCGTCTTTTACGGGGAACGCAGCGGCGTTACCGCCCTTGATCTCCTTTTTGGCTTGCTGCCAAACTTCAAACAGTTGCTCAGGGGGTAAAGCACGGAATTGTTCCAAGGTTTCACAGCCGCAGCGCCGCATCACTTCCTGCCAGAACGCACAGGACTTCTCAATGCTGCCGGACATCATGCTGCCCAGACCGCAACCGCTGGACATGACCGCTTTCTGGAACAGTCCATTCGTCAGGGGGCTAGTGCATTGTAGCTGCACACTGGCAGCGCCGGCACTCTGACCCATGATGGTCACATTGTCCGGATCGCCGCCAAAGGCTGCGATATTGCTCTTTACCCATTGGATCGCAGTTTGCTGGTCATACAGGCCATAATTACCCGTAAAACCGGCCTCCGCCTTCAATTCCGGCAGACATACAAAGCCCATGGGGCCCAGACGGTAGTTCAGCGTAACGCCGATGATCCCCTTTGTGGGCCAGACAGGACCGTCAAAATGCTTTTCGTGGCCGCATCCGCCGGTGAAGCCACCGCCGTGGATATAGATCAGCACAGGCAACTTGTCGCCTTCTTTGGCGGTATCGGGGGTGAAGATATTCAGAAACAGACAGTCTTCGCTGTAAGTGTAGGTCTCACCCTTGCGAAATTCGTTGTAATAGAAGATTTTTTTCAGGTTTTCTTCTTCGTTGTAGAACGAACGGGGTTGATAGGAACAGGCGCCATATTGGGTGGCATCATAAATGCCCTCCCAATGGGTGACTTGCTTCGGATATTCCCAGCGGCCGGCGGTGGCGTAGCGGATGCCCTTGTAGGCCACCGTGCCGCTGATGCTACCTGCAGTGCCTCGCAGCGCACCGCAGGGGGTGTTGACGATGTATTCCATGTTGGTACCTCCGAAATGGAAAAAAGGATCATTCTGCGTGGTCTGCTTTGGAAGATTTCAGTGCGGCGATCTCCTTCCGGATCTCGGGAGTGATGTTCCAAACAAACTTAAATGCGGCCCAAGAACCCAGAATGAATACGGCAGGCACCAACACGCACAGGATCTTGAAGCCAAATATGGTGTCGGTGCTCTGCAGATCTAGCTTCGGATTGTAACCGATCCAATCCAAAGCGAAGAAGCTGATGCCCAGACCGACGGTCTGACCGATGCGGCGGGACAGATTGAAAGTGCCGTAGATGGAACCTTCGGTGCGCTTACCGGTGATGTACTCATTATAGTCGATGGCTTCGCCTACCAGACCCCACTGCATCTGGATGGAGACCATGGCAAAGCCGGAGCCGACACCCAGAATGACACCGTGGACCAGAGGAGGGACTTCCATGAACAGGTGCATACCGAACAGCACGGCGCAGATGGCGCCACCGATGAGCAGAGAATAGCGGATCAGTTTTTCCAGACCGAGCTTCTTGCACATGAAGGGCACAAAGATCATGGAACCAATCATGAACGGAGAGGAGAGCGCAGAGGCCAGCGTCTTATAGGTGACATCATTATATACTGCGGAATACATATACATACTGATGTTCTCGGCCAAATACTGCATGGTGCAAATGCACACGCCGTGGATACACAGAGCCACAAAGGCACGATTCCGCTTCACAACGTCGAAAATATCGGAGATCTTAATATCATCGGCCTTGGTTTCCTCAGCAACTACGGTGCGTTCTTCGGTCAGTGCATAGTGCAGCAGGCAGATCACAAAACCGATGACAGCGCAGGCAACACCGGTGATCATATAGCCGGTGGAGTTTTTGTCGCCAAAGAAACCGATGATGACCGGGCCGGCCAAACCGGGGATCATATTGCCGAACATGGAGCCGACACCGCGGGCAGAGGACAAAGATGCGCGCTCGGAGTCGTTGGTGGACATGGCCGACAGCAGGGACCCCATGGGAATATTGAACATGGTATAGGATGCTTCATACAGGATCTTAAAGGAGAACAGAGCCACTAGCAGGGGAATGCCGTCCAAGAAGGTGGGCACGGTCCACAGAGCGATGGCGGACACGGCCAACAAGGGGGTGGATCGCAGCAGCCAGGGGCGGAACTTGCCATGCTTGTTTTTGCTCTTGGCAAATGCTTTGTCCATCAGTGCGCCCATCATGGGGTCGTTGATCGCATCCCAAATGGTCCAGATGATGGTCAGCACGCCCATCAGGGTCGCATTCACACCCAGTACGTCGGTGCAGTACATCGAGAAAATGCTGGCCATCAGAGCAAAGGTCATACAGCCGCCCCAGTCGCCAAACATGTAGCCAAACCAATGCTTCTTGGTCAGGC
>CAZOVE010000083.1:0-8188 GCA_964583135.1 uncultured Oscillospiraceae bacterium
GAGTGATACCCAAGTGGCCGAAGGGGCTCCCCTGCTAAGGGAGTAGGCGTCTAAAAAGCGCGCGAGGGTTCAAATCCCTCTCACTCCGCCAAAAATCCAAGTCTTTTGACTTGGATTTTTCATTTTTCATCCAGCACCTTGCACTTTGACAATTTCTCTCCCATGTGCTACACTAAACACAAAGCATTCCAAGGAGGTCAGTATGACACCCAAGCACATCATTTTCGATCTGGACGGTACTCTGACCGATTCCGGTCCGGGCATCATGAATTGTGCCAGACAAACTTTCCTGCATTACGGCGTCCCTGTGCCGGATGACGCAACATTGCGTACCATGGTAGGCCCTCCTCTGCGAGAATCCTTTCCCCGTTTCGGCATACCAATGGCTCAAGTTGACGAAGCCATTGCCTACTATCGTAGTTTATATGTTGTCACCGGCAAATATGAGAACGCCCCCTACCCGGGCATTGAAAGGTTACTTCAGAATCTGCATACCGACGGTCACCACCTCTATGTCGCCACCTCTAAGCCTGAGCACATGGCTGTAGATATTTTGGAACACTTTGGTTTGGCAACCTATTTCGATATGATCTGCGGCTCTCTCATGGATGGCATCCGCGATAAAAAAGAGTTGGTCATTGCATGGCTTTTCGAGCAAGCTCATATCGATAGCAATGCACTTATGGTGGGCGATACTGTCTTCGATGTTCTTGGCGCCAATGCACATCACATTCCCACCATTGCGGTCGGTTGGGGCTATGGCGATCCCCTGCAGATGCGTCAGGCCGGTGTTATCGCCGTTGCCAATACAGCAGAAGAACTTTACAAATATCTCAGTCAATAATATACGGGCGTGTCCACATCGGACACGCCCGTATTTTTTACGCAGGAAACACATTGATGACCCATATAAATACCGGCAGCAACAACGTTACCAAGCTCACGACCCAAGGTGTCAGCACACGCTTGGAGCAGAACATCAGCAACAAGCAGATGATCGTCAGCGCAAAAGGACCGATCACCGCCAGTTCCCGGCTGATCTGCAATGCAAACGTACCATCCGCCTGCAGATCCATACCAACGGTCTCCGGCAGTCGCACCATATTCTCCTGTGCCAACTTCAGCGCCAACATCACCACCGGAATCGACAAGAAGATCTTGCGCAACCGCATAATCCATTCCCAAATTTTGCGTAGCACTTCTCCAAACTGCACAAAAAAGCGTCCAATGGCAGAAAAAATCGGCGCGGCCTTACTCCATAGGGCGTTCCATTTTTCCGATATCTGTTCCAAAAATTTCATAAGCCACCTCCGGCTTGCTTGGTTTCGTATTATTATAGCATATTCTCCCCCGTGATGCAAGAGCAGAAATCACGTCATATCCTCCTGTCGCAAAATCCGACAAGCAGAGATCTCTCCGTTTTCCACTTCGATCAACCCAACGCTACCCTCCAAACTACGGCAAGTACCGGGGTTAAGCAGCCATACACCATCGGCTTCCTGATGGCACACAGCATTGTGCGTATGACCATACAGCGCAGCCTTTGCTCCAAATTCGCGGGCCTGCATCAGCAAACGGATCGGGCTGCCGTGTACGCCATAATCATGCCCATGGGTCATAAACAGTTTTACGCCGCAAACTGAATAGCACAGCAACCGGGATACACTCGCCGGCACGTAGTAGGTATCGCAGTTGCCCGGCACTTGATGAATGGGAACATGGGGATTTTCCTGTGCTATCACCTGTCCGTCCTCATAGAAATCCCCCAGATGGATGACAGCATCCGGTCGCAACGTCTGCATTGCCAACCGCATCAGGCCAAATCCTTTATGTGAATCTGCAAGAACCAGTATTTTCGCCATTCACAAAACCTCCCAACAAAGCATATGGTATACAGTAGATGCATTTATTATAACAGAATTTTTGACAGGAGGCAATCAAATGGTGAAAAATTCCGAACAATTTCCCAACATAGACATGGAATCCGCCATGAAACTGGCTCAATCCGATGCCGCTAAACAGCTCTTTGCTCTATTACGTACCGCAAATGCGCAGCAGCTTCAGTCTGCCATGGATCAGGCCGCCTCGGGTGACCTGACTCAGGCCAAGGAAACGCTGCAAGAACTGCTCTCTTCTACGCAAGCCAAACAGTTGCTACGGCAGCTTCAGGAGGATGGTAATGGCGGAGTTTGAAGAAAAACTGAGTTCAATCCTCGCTGATCCTCAAATGATGCAGCAGATTATGTCCATGGCACAGGCTTTGGGACAAAGTCCGCCACCGAAACCCGACGAACTCAAGCCGGAGCCACCCAAATCCGGCCAAACCATACCAACGGGTATGGATACGGCCATGCTCCAGCGACTCATGGGAATCGCCCGTCAGTCCGGCGTAGATAAAAATCAACAGAATCTTCTTCAGGCTCTTCGTCCATACCTCAGCCACGATCGTATTCTACGATTGGAGCGAGCAATGCGCGCTGCCAAGCTCGCTACCGTGATCACCTCAGCGTTGCACGCCACCGGTATATCATTTTATTCAGGCAGGTGAAACAATGTATAACCGTTATATCCCTCAACCCGACGGTTCTTATCGACGGGATCGGATCGAAGAAGCACAGCCACGGCGCACCACAGCGCAGCACCCCGGACCCTCTTGCGACACACCACCTCCTCCACCGCCACACCGCCCGCCACAGGAACCTAAGCCAACGCAACAGCCCCAACCGCAGGAACGCAAGCAAGCATCGCAACCGCAATGCCTGCCCCCACAAAACGAGCAGCGCGCCGGAGATTTCCTCCGGCAGTTATTGCCCAAAAACATCGACACCGGTGATCTGATCATCATTCTCCTTCTGTTGCTAATGGCCGGCGATAACGCAGAGGACCGCACCGCCGCCCTCATGACGCTCGCCATCTATTTGCTGATCTAACCGTGTTATTTTTGAGGGGTAGGATCTGCCACCCTATAAACAAACAAAAACATCTCCTGAACGGCTTCTGCATTTCTCCCCCAGTTCACGCAAAAAGACACCGTTCGAGTGAACGGTGTCTTTATTATCATAATGCCTTCAGCACTTCCAACAGATATTCCCAAGTCCGGCGAGTTGATTCGATCTCCAACTTCTCCCGACTGGTATGAATATCGTGCATATTCGGTCCAATACTCACGCAATCCAACCCCGGCAGCTTTTCGCTCAGCAAGCCACATTCCAAGCCGGCATGAATGGCCACGACCTGAGGCTGCACGCCGAACATCTGCGCATATTTTGCAACCATGATCTCCCGCAGGGCAGATTCCTCCTTATACTCCCAAGCCGGATAGTCCCCTGACTCATGGAAATGCGCTCCGTATTGCTCCGCCCTGGATCTGAGTCTATCCAGCAGCTCCCGCTTCTCTTGATTCACGCAGCTACGCACAGAGAAGGTGATCCGAAACTCATGCTCTTCCAGCCGCACGATACCCATATTCAGGCTCGTGCGCACCATTTGCGATTCATAGTCCAACCACTGTATCACGCCGCTGGGCACATTGATCAGCAATGCGATCACAGATCGGGTTTGGGATCGATCAAGGGCTTTCTCTGGTATGCTATCCAAGCTTTCGACCTGAATGACCATGTCTGGTTCGTCGTAACAGTCCTTCAGTTCCTCCAGCAATTGTGCCGCCGTCTTTTGAATCGTCTCGATATCATCATTTTCCATCACCAACACCGCTTGGCAGGATCTTGCGATCGCATTATCCTTTGAACCGCCGTTGATGGCTGCGATCCCATAAGGCATCCGCACAAGACGCAACAAAAGATTGGCCATCACCTTGTTGGCGCTTATCCGATTCTTGTGGATCTCCACGCCGGAGTGACCGCCTTGCAGGCCATCCACAACCAGTCGAATCGCCCGACCGCTCACGGGCACAAACTCCACCGGTAGAGTCATCGTCGCTCTTGCACCACCGGCACAGGAAACGGTAAAGATCCCCTCATCTTCCGAGTCCAGATTGATCATGGTGCGCCCTTGCAACTGCGATAGGTCCACACCGGCAGCACCTTCCATACCCGTCTCCTCATCCACGGTTAGAATGATCTCCAGCGGCGGATGGGGAATGCTTTTGTCTGACAACAGTGCCAAAACATAGGCAACTGCGATGCCGTTATCTCCACCTAGTGTCGTTCCATGGGCAAAGACGCACTGTCCATCGTGGTCGATATCCAACCCCTGCATTTCCATATCAATCGGGCAATCGGCATCTTTTTCGCAGACCATATCCATGTGACCTTGCAGGATCACCGGCGCATGATCTTCATAGCCGCAGGTTCCTTCTTGAAACATGACAACATTATTCAGTTCATCCTGCACATAGCGAATGCCGTGCTGTTGCGCAAAACGCACCAGATAATCAGAGATCATCTTAGTATTACCGGAGCCATGGGCAATAGCGCAAATCTCCTCAAAATAGCCAAATACGGCCGCAGGCTCCAATCCTGCCAGTTTCTGAATGCTCATACGAATCCCCTTTTCGTTTTATAATCTTGGTAAATAGCAATTTTGATATTTGTATTGTATCATCATTTCAGGAAAAAGTCCATAAAAATACCACAGGACGATCGTCCTGTGGATACTTTTATCAAAGTTTAGATGCAGCACAGAACCAATGCCAACACAGCCCAGGCCAAAGCGACCCACTTAGTGGCAGAAGTCAAAATCTGATCAAAAGAACCTACCTTGCTCTTGCTCAGATAGCTGTCATTATTGCCGGACAGAGCGCCCAAACCGGATTCCTTTCCAGACTGCAACAGAATAGAAACGATCAGCGCAACACTCGCCAAACACTCCAGAACGATGATGATGATCTTTACGACTTCCATGTTATTTAACCTCCCTCCAAGGGTATGTTACACAATCCATGATATTATAGCACACGGAAAATTGAATTTCAAGTATTATTTTGCAATTTTTGCATTACTTTTGAACCCAGTTCCCGGTAGCGAGGCAGTTCAGATAACTCTCGATAAACGGATCCAACGCACCGTCCATCACGGCATTGACATTGGAAGTTTCACAACCGGTACGGGTATCTTTGACCAGTGTGTAGGGCATAAACACGTAGTTTCGGATCTGACTGCCCCACTCGATCTTCTGCTGTACACCCTTAATATCAGCAATGTTGGCTAGATGTTCCCGTTCCCGGATCTCCACCAACTTCGATCGCAACATCCGCAGACAGGTTTCCTTATTCTGGAACTGGCTGCGCTCGGTCTGACAGGACACCACGATACCAGACTTGTGGATCAACCGCACCGCAGAAGAAGTCTTGTTGACCTTCTGGCCGCCAGCACCGGAGGAGCGGTAAACCTGCATTTCATAATCCTCGGGCTTGATCTCAAAATCCTCAGAATCATCCTCAATTTCCGGGATCACTTCGATGGCAGAGAACGAAGTCTGACGCCGTGCATTGGCATCAAAGGGAGAAACACGCACCAAGCGATGAACCCCATTCTCCCCCTTGAGGAAGCCGTAGGCATTTTCACCCGTTACCATGATCGAAGCAGACTTCAGTCCGGCCTCATCACCTTCTTGATAATCCAAAATCTGGTAGTCAAAACCGTGACGCTCCGCCCAACGGGTATACATCCGATACAGCATCTGGCACCAATCCTGCGCCTCGGTACCACCGGCACCTGACTGGAAACTCATGATTGCATTGTTGCGGTCATATTTTCCGGTCAGCAACGTCTCCAGGCGCACCGCTTCCATTGCTTTGGTCAGCTCTTCATAGCCATCCTTCAATTCCGGCAACATCGAGTCGTCATCTTCTTCCGCAGCCATCTCGCAGATCGTAATCAAATCCTCCCAAGTTGAGAGCATTAGATTGTATTTTTCAATTTTCGTTTCGATCTGGCGAGTCTTCACCACGATTTTCTGGCTCTTCTCCGGATCATCCCAGAAACCGGGTGCTTCCTGCATGGCGTGAAGCCGTTCCAACTCATTGCGCAGCCCTTCAATATTCAGGGAGGCCGCCAATCCATCCAACGCAGGCTTGCAGTCCGTCAATTTCTGCTTGTAAACATCAAATTCAATATTCATAACTTTTCTCTCACTTTGTCAGGTTTGCATATTTCGTTTTATTATAACGGAAATTTTCGCCTGTGTAAAGAGTAATGTTGTAAAAAACGCCATTTTTTCTATTCATCGCTCGCTCACATGGTATTCTTCTTCATCATACAGCAGATCCTCAATATCTGCATACAGATCGTCCGTCTCTTTCATACTGCCCCTCCCCCCTGATTCCTACCGGACAGTATATGCGCCATCGATAAAAAAATCCCGCTAAAGAAGTTGACAGTCCAATTATTTTTCGTTACAATACACAGAGGCAATCCTGCAAAATCGACCCGACCGGAGTTTTGTAATAGATCTTGACCCGCTTTCGTATAATGATCACGATGGTATTGTTGCCAAATGGAGAAGAAAACCAACTCCACCTGCTACGCAAGTTTGAACAGGAGCTGAACGCAAACATCCGAGCAGAAGCAGGCGTTCCGCAGAGGTTTTGCATATCGTTGCGATCGCGCATGACCTGTTTGTGTTTACCGACGCAGGGTGAACCGCAGAATTTGCAACCGAGGTCCATGTAACCGTAAATGATATGCTAGCTTCATTTCAAATAAATATGCGCCCGTAGCTCAGCAGGATAGAGCGTTCGCCTCCTAAGCGAAAGGCCGCGCGTTCGAATCGCGCCGGGCGTGCCAAAACCTGCACGTTAATGGGTAATGTGCAGGTTATTTTTTACTGTCCAGAAATTGCTCTTTGTTTAGTTTGGAGGTGACTGCATGAGTGGTCAAGTTAAAAACCAACATTTCGTCCCTCGTATGTATATGAAGCGTTTTTCGCCTGATCAAAAACGGTTTTCTGTTTGGAAGTTGGCTGACGACTGCATCCTTACCCGTCAGCGTCCTGAGAATTACGCCTCGAGACGATATTTCTATGATGCAAGCAAAGAAGAACTGAAAGATGCGCTTACCGAGATGGCTAAACTATATCCAGATGCTGTTCCGATAATTGATGCTGCAGATGAGCAATTTGTCGAAAAGGGCTTATCACGGATGGAGGCTGATCTTACCTCAATTTTAGATTTGATCACCTGCGACCACGACGCCCTGTACGTTGAAACAAATCTCCAAAAACTAATCATCTTTTTACACGATTTGACATATCGTTCCGAAAAATATCGTGATCGCTTAGATGATATTCGGCAACAAACCATACATCACTTGACTAAACTCGGGATTTCCCCGGAACAAGTAGATGGGTTGGAGAAAACAGGAAAAGATAATCAGCTATATCAATTGCTTGGTATTGCTCCATTATTAAAAACGGCCAAAAAGTTAACCGAAAACTACAATTGGTATATTGGCACTGTTCCTGGCACCATGAATCTTGTGATCTCAGATAATCCTGCACAGGGAATTATGCTAGGTTTTAATGATATTTGCATCCCATTATGTGGAGATACAGCTATTATTTTGAGGACCGTTAATCCGGATGCTCCTATTATTTCGGAGGACTTGCCTGTAGAAAACAAAATCACATTGACCGAGCGAAGTGTGTTTGCTTATAACTCTGTCCAACTTTCTTACGCAAATCGTTTTATGTTTGGTGACAAAGGGAGCCTATCCTTTCTAAAAATGATGGTCGATAGGCAAGGTGGCTATAAAACTATGTTCGGTGAAAAACCTGTGCTGCACCATGTATTCGAGTGAATCACCTGCACAATATTGCAATTTGCCACCACTCAGCATCGACTGAGTGGTGGCTTTGCTTTGTCTGTTATTCGAATAGCTGTTCCAGCTTTTCTGCGGCTGTTTTGTCGGAGCTCTTTAGGAAGTGGCTGTAGATGTCCGTTGTGGTACTTGTTCGCGCGTGGCCTGCTCTGCCGGCCACTGTGACCAGCGGTACGCCCGCTGCGATCTGCATGGTGATGTTTGTATGGCGCAGCGAATGCACCGTTCTGTGGGGCAATCCTGCCGCGTCACACACCTTATGTACCCAGGTGTATACGGTACCGGGGTAGATCTGTGCGCCGCACTCCGCGATAAACAGCCGATCCGTTTCTTTCCACTGATCGCCCATATCGTTGCGGTACTGATCGTACCATGCCTTGTATTCCGTCAGCACCGACAGCAGCTTATCC
>CAZOVE010000084.1:0-8184 GCA_964583135.1 uncultured Oscillospiraceae bacterium
GTTCTAAGTCCAAGCACTTTAAGATGGCCAAGCAGCAGGTCATGAAGTCCGGCAATTATGCTTTCGTCGGCCGCAAGCAGAAGAAGCGTGATTTCCGCCGCCTGTGGATCACCCGTATCAGCGCTGCTGTCGCTCCCTACGGCCTGAACTACAGCAAGTTCATGAACGGTATCAAGAAGGCTGGCGTTGAGCTGAACCGCAAGAGTCTGTCCGAGATGGCGATCCATGATCCCGCCGCTTTCGCAGCTCTGGTGGAGAAGGCTAAGGCTGCCCTGTAATTTGTGCAAATTCGACCCTGCTGAAGATTCGGCAGGGTCTTTTTGTTCAAATTGGAATGAGAAACGTTATGTGACCGTGCAGTCACGGATCGCACCACAGAGGTATCGCCATGAAACTCGAACATACAGCCTGCCGGGAAGGGCGGTTGTCGTCTTTCCTGCAGGGAGAACTGAAAATGTCCACCGGGCTGATCAATCGGCTCAAATGGGGGGATGCCATCCAAGTGAACGGCGCTCCACAGCATACCGATTATCCGGTGTGTATCGGGGACCGCATTACCGTCTGCCTGATGGAACCGAAGCCGGATTTTCCGGCAGAAGACGGGCCACTGACGATTCTTTACGAAGATGCGTACCTGTTGGCGGTGGACAAACCGGCTGGGGTACTGATCCATCCTTCCCGCTCTCGCAACGAGGGCACTTTGGCCAATTATGTGCTAGGTTACTATCGCCGCAGCGGTCAGCAGTCGGCATTCCATCCCCTGACGCGACTGGATCGGGATACCTTTGGGGTCGTACTTCTGGCCAAAAATTCCCATATCCATACTTTGCTGCAGCATAGCGACGTAAAAAAGACCTACCATGCCCTGACTTTGGGCGGACCTGCTACCGATCGTGGTGTGATCGATGCCCCGATTGCCCGTCGGGAACCGCCTAGCTTGCTGCGCTATATTGACGGTAGCGGAAAACCGGCACGAACAAAATATACGGTGCTGGAACGCAAAGGGAAATTATGTAAACTGGCGTTGGAGCCAATTACCGGGCGTACCCATCAATTGCGGCTACATTGTGCGCATATGGGCTTCCCCATTGTGGGAGATCCTCAGTATGGCAGCCCTGAAGGGATGTCCTTTGGCTATTGCGCTCAGGCACTATGTGCCAAAAAATTGGAATTTATTCATCCCATTACCGGCGAAAGGCTGGTTTTGGAGTCTAAAATGGAGGTGTCGTGCCTATGATCGCCTTTTTAACCAGCAGCCCGTGTGTTCCCAATGCGCCAAGGGCGATTCTAAATGCGGAAAACGGCTTTGTGGATCGGCTGCGCCAATATCTGCCACAGCAAATGCGTTGCCTCTTTATTTGCTCCAATCCGGATCTGCCTGACGTGACCGACCATATTGGTCGGGCAATGAAGCGGTGTTTTGAAGAAGCCGGGTTTCGATTTCGCAGCTTCGATATCTTGGATCGACGCAATCAGACACAGGTTCAGACATTGCTGTGGCGTAGCGATCTGCTCATTCTGGCTGGTGGGCACGTTCCGACGCAGAACAGCTTTTTTCAGGAAATGGGCCTAAAGCGGCTGATATCGGATTATCAGGGGGTCGTGCTTGGGATCAGTGCCGGAACGATGAACGCAGCAGAGCTGGTCTACGCCCAGCCGGAGTTGGAGGGGGAATCCGCACCGGATTTTCAGCGCTACTATCCGGGACTCGGTTTGACCAAGGTGATGGTATTGCCCCATTATCAAAAGGTCAAGGATGAGTATCTGGACGGCAAGCGCTTGTTTGAGGATATCACCTATCCGGACAGCATGGGCAAAACCTTTCACGCATTGCCGGACGGCAGCTATCTGCTGATCGAACAAGGGAAAACGACCCTCTTTGGTGATGCTTGGGTCATCCGTGATGGATGCTTGCAGCGATGCTGTGGTTGGGGACAGTCTGTCGTTTTGGAGAAATAGTAAACTTTTTGGAAATAATTTCAAAATTCGTCGTTATACGCTTGTGAAAATCTGCAAGGGTGGTATAATAGTATCAATGCATCATCAGACCGAGGCGATTTACTTGAAAAAAATGTTGTTTATAGTCAACCCTTATGCCGGACAACGGCGCATCCGTCGATACCTGACAGAAATTCTGGAAATTTTCAATCAGGCGAATTACCGTGTGGAAATTGTGATCACCAATGGACAGGGAAATGCGGCGGAAGCGGTATGTGACCATGCGCCGGAAATGGATATGATCGTCTGCGCCGGTGGCGACGGCACCTTTAATGAGACTATCAATGGTGTTTTGCGTTCCGGTCGGCAAGTGCCCATCGGGTATATACCCTGCGGCACAACCAACGATTTCGCATCCAGTCTCAAGCTTTCTACCAATGTGCTTCAGGCTGCCCGTGATATTGTTGCCGGAACGCCCACACCTTACGATGTGGGTCTGTTCGGTGACCGTTATTTTTCCTATGTGGCATCTTTCGGGGCTTTTACCAAAGCATCCTATGCTACTTCGCAAAATGTCAAAAATACGCTGGGCCACACGGCGTATGTCCTCAGCGGCATTCAGGAGTTGTCCCAGATTCGGCAAGAACCCATCCGTATCATCGCCGGAGACCGGGTTATTGAGGACGAGTTTATATTCGGTGCGATCAGCAATTCTACCTCTGTTGGCGGTATCCTGACGCTGGATCCTAGCCAAGTGGATATGGGTGACGGCCGATTTGAAGTGATGTTGGTCCGCTCGCCTCGCAGTCTGGCAGAGCTGACGGAGTGTATTCAGGCACTGCAGAGCCAAAAGTACAACTGCTCCATGATCACCTTCTTCAGTACGCAGGAGGTCACGGTGCAGTCCCAGCCGGAGTTGGTATGGACGTTGGACGGAGAACGGCAGCCCGGCAGTCAGCAGATCGTCGCAAAGAATCTGCATCATGCCATTTCCATCGTGAAATAGGAGAGAAAGAATGAGAAATACCACCCTTTGCTACTGCTTGCGAGGCGACGAAGTGCTGATGTTGCACCGCGTGAAAAAGAAAAACGATGTCAATCAAGATAAGTGGGTTGGAATCGGTGGCGGCTTTGAGCCCAACGAAAGCCCGGATGCTTGCCTGCTGCGGGAGGCGTGGGAAGAAACCGGATTGCAACTGACCCACTGGAAATGCCATGGCGTCGTCACATTCCTGCCCAACGAGCCGTGGGAAGGGGAATATATGTACCTGTTCACAGCCGATGGCTTCGAAGGCGAGCTGAAGGACTGCGATGAAGGTGATTTACAGTGGGTTCATCGGGACTTTTTGGCACAGTTACCCCAATGGGAGGGCGATCGGATCTTTTTGGATCTGTTATGGCAGGATGCGCCCTTCTTTCTGCTGACGCTGCGCTATGATGGCGATAAACTGGTGGAAGCCATTCTCAACGGTGAGAAAATTCGATAATGATAACCCCGGTGCAGTATTGCTGCACCGGGGTTTATGATCGCTTGGACTGTGGTCAACCGACCGATCGATTGCGATGTACCGATCGGCACAGATCTGCATTATTCGTCGTCATTGGAGCAAAGGCCACTCCATGGTAACGCCCAAGGCTGTGGCTAGCATTTTCAGCTCGCCGTCATAGACCCTTCTCAATACGGGAAATGATCAGCTTGGTCATGTCCATGCCCATCAGATTGATTTTTCGGGCCGGATCCTCTTGCACATAGGCTGGCTTGCGCATCGCTCGGGCCAGACGAATGCGGTCCGTGCAGATATTGCCTTGCAATAGAAAATTCTTCCCCATATCGATACCTCGTAATGTCTGTTTACGATATTTTATATCTTCTATATTGATTTTAATTCATAAACAGATACAATTTTGATTGTAAATGAAAATAAGTATCTAGAGTAGATACTGATGAGGAGGAATTTTATGAGTACCCTAAGAGAATGCTTTGAAATACTGAGCGATGAACAGCTGCGGGAAATTATACGGCAGGATTTGGACAACGAGGTGGATTACCCGGTGGACACGATCCTTCTGATCTGTGAGATCCTTGCCCACCGCAACCCCGTAGCTAAGGATGCAAAGGTGGCCTACCAACAATTTATTGAGCAGTATATTCCTTCCGAGAGCAAATAAAAATGATCTCCCGAGCACTCGAGTGGTCGAGATGTTTTTAGATTTACTGCGGGGACTTCTCCACGGCAACTGCAGCAGAGACAGTCATGCCGACCATAGGATGCGTACAGCAACCCAGCATTTTTGCTGTCATATTGCAATTGCTGGATCTTTATGGTAGCATAATGCTAAACCGGCAAAAGCAGAAAGGACAATAAAAATGACGCATGAAGCATTGCTTGATCTGTTAAAAGACATGACACTGGAAGAGAAGGCGGGGCAACTGGCGCAGGTTCCTCTTTCCACCTGTATCGGCGGTATATCTCAGGCGACGGGGCCTATGGAGGCGTATTCCTTAACTCCCGATATGCTGAAATGCTGCGGAAGCCTGATCTGCGACAGCCCGGGTGATGCGCAAAACGCAGCCAGTGCGATCCGCAGCGTGATGGAGGCACACCCGCATCACATTCCTCCTGTCGTTATGAAGGATATCATCCACGGATGCCAAACCGTGTTCCCCATTCCTCTGGCGATGGGCTGCAGCTTTGATGAAAAGCACGCACAGCAAATGGGCCGGTGCGGTGCTATCGAGGGAGCTGCAAGGGGTATGCATGTCACTTTTGCACCAATGTTGGATGTGGTTCACGACCCGAGGTGGGGGCGCGTGATGGAAAGCCCCGGTGAAGCCCCCGCGCTTTGCGCAGCGATGGGTGCAGCCATGGTACGAGGAACTCATGGCGAGGGCATAGACAAAAAGGACGGTCTGGCGGCCTGCGCCAAGCATTTCGTTGGTTACGGCTTGAGTCAGGCAGGACAGGAGTATGCACCGATTGATGTCAGCCACACCGAACTGTACAATACCTATTTGCCGCCGTTTCAGGCAGCTGTGGATGCCGGGGTCGAGCTGATCATGCCTGCCTTCGTGGGCATAGATCGGGTGCCTTGCGTATGCAATGAATGGCTTTTGAGGGATATTCTTCGGGATCGCATGGGTTTTGGTGGCGTGACCATATCCGATTGGGGAGATGTGGGTCAACTCATGAATCACGGTGTCGCGGCTGACTTGGAGGAAGCATCTCAGCGCGCGCTGGATGCGGGGCTTGACATGGATATGATGAGCTTTGCTTATATACGGCACCTGCCCCAGCTTGTGCGTGATGGAAAGGTGAGTGAAAAGAAACTTGACGATGCCTGTCTGCGTGTTCTGGAGCTGAAAAATAAACTGGGCCTGTTCGAGAATCCCTTCAAAAATACCAGTCAGAAAAAGCAGGATCGGATTTGCGGCAGTGCAGACATCCGTAAGGCCGCTTATGATGCGGTAGTAAACAGTTGCGTCCTGCTGAAAAATGACGGCACACTTCCTTTGAAAATCGGTGCAAAGATTGCTTTGACAGGCTCCCATGCCGACAACCGCGACATCCTTGGCGGCTGGGCATTGGATGCTGTTTCCCCTACGGAAACACTTCTGGAGCGCTTTACGAAAGACAGCCGCATCGAACTGACCGATCCGGAACATGCGGATGTGATTGTGTATGCGGTGGGTGAGCGACAGTGGGATACAGGTGAGGATACCAGCAAGACAAGGATCGAACTGACGAAGGAGCAAATTGAAGAATTGCGTCGGCTTCATTCGCTTGGAAAGCCGATTGTCATACTGTTGTTCTGCGGTCGCCCGCTGATCCTGACAGATGTTTTGCCTTACTGCAATGCCCTGCTAAATGTTTGGTTCCCCGGTAGTGAAGGCGCCGCGGCGATTGCGGCGCTGGTGATGGGCGATGAGAATCCCAGCGGTCGTTTGAGCATGACATTCCCCAGAGCCTTGGGGCAGGTGCCGATCCATCATGACCGGCTGAGCACAGCACGGCCATTTGTGCCGGGTGCAACATTTATAAATCGGTATATCGATGAGGTGAACGAGCCGCTGTTCCCCTTTGGATACGGGCTTTCCTATACAACATTTGATATTGGAGCACCTGTTGTCCTCTCGGAACATTCCACATCTGCTGCACCTGCGGTTGTTGCGGTGCGGGTGGAGAATACAGGTGAGTGTGACGGCGCGGTGGCTGTACAGGTCTATGCAAGGCTTCGGCACAGCCGCTTGATTCGGCCGGACAAAAGATTGGTTGCATGGAATAAATGTATGCTAAAGCCCGGCGAAAGCAAAACGCTTTCCTTCAGCATCACCCCTGATATGCTTCGGATGTACGATGCCGCAGGACGGACCGTGGAGGCAGAAGGCATTTGCGACCTAGCGATTGGTGACCGCAGTGATGCCCCATTTAATGCCAAAATTATTTTTTGATACCCGGACTCCAAATTAACAAGCCCTCCAAAACGCAAAAACAGGAAGCACATCACAACTCTTTCGGAGAGAAGGATGTGCTTCCTTGTTCCATTTTTGCGAAAAGTGGGGTTTTGAACTTTTTTAGTTCAAAAGCAGGGGTTTTACCCTCTTACTTCAGGCTTTCCTCAACAGCAACAGCCAGATCAATGATCGTGTCACCATGGGGTGTCGAGTGCTTGAGGAATCCGTTATGCCCCCATCATGGTCGTTTGCAAGCCACTAACTCATGGGTGTGGCTGTTGTTACCAGATTGCCTTCAATATCAAACTCAGCATAGTATTTCTTACCATCATCACCACGCATATTGCAAATTCGGATGATGCCATCGTTCAAATACGCATATACGTCCGAAGCATTCATTCGGCTTGCATATTCATTATGTTCAATCACAAGGGCCTTTTGTGCTTCGTGTAAGTAGACATAGATGTAGTAGGTTCGTGTCCGTGTGTCATAGTCGTAGGTATAAAAACATCGCAGATACATTTGGGACGAATTGGTAATCAAAAAATACCGATACCAGTATAACAGTGCATCTGGCGCAAAACCCGGGACAACGACTTTCTCCAGCGAACCATCCGTACTCAGTAAATACAAGTCTTCGTCCGGAGCCAAGTATTTGCCATCCACATATCCACGATCCATATCTACAAGGATGAATGCATCACTGTCATCAAAATAGACACTGGTTCTGTCTTCCGCCAAATCCTTCACGCGGAAAATACCATTCAGTTCTGCACTTAAGAAGTAATCGTAACTTTCATAGCGTCTAGAATAGTAACTAAATACGCCATTTCCGTGGCTCTTGAAATTGAAAGAGTCTTCTGTTTCGTAGATGTCGATGAGCGGTGTAAAATCCATAGCCCATTTACCCAGTTGCGTATCATAGATGCCATAGCTCTTGGTATTGGAAGTGAAGCCGGTATCATCTCTCATGCACAAAATATAGCGGTCATCTTTCAAAATGATTTCATCATATTCATCTTCCGGAGGGGTGTGTTTGGAAGTGTTATTTCCTGCATTAGGATTCGCAGCGGGGGTTTCGAAGCGGATAGTCATGTTATGTGGAGATGTTTCGTTACAAGCACACATAGATAAACACATAATAACGAGGAGGGTCATCGAAATAATACGTTTCATATAGAACCTACTTTCTGCAAGACATTAACCGATATTGGTTAATATGCAAGTGGAAAGTGAGGCTTGCTTCAAATGATTTCTTATGATAATTTGTGGAAAACGATGCGAGAAAAAGGCATCACGCAATATGCTCTTATTAAGAAGTATCACATTAGTCCCGGGCAGATCACTCGGCTCAAACGGAATGAAAGTGTGAGCACCCATACGATCGATATGTTTTGCAAGATTTTGAAATGCCAAGTGTGCGATATTATGGAATATATTGATGATGACGAATAAAATCCCGGAATCCAAAAGGATTCCGGGATAAAATGTTTCATAGAATCATTACTTCTTCAGGCTTTCCTCAACAGCAACAGCCACGCTAACAGTCATACCGACCATGGGGTTGTTGCCTGCGCCCAGGAAGCCCATCATTTCCACGTGGGCAGGGACGGAGGAGGAGCCGGCGAACTGAGCGTCGCCATGCATACGGCCCATGGTATCGGTCAAGCCATAGGAAGCGGGACCTGCAGCCATGTTGTCGGGGTGCAGAGTACGGCCGGTGCCACCACCGGAAGCGACGGAGAAGTACTTCTTGCCCTGCTCGATGCACTCTTTCTTGTAAGTGCCGGCAA
>CAZOVE010000085.1:0-7652 GCA_964583135.1 uncultured Oscillospiraceae bacterium
CGGTGTAGATGTAGGGGGCCATTTTGGGGTTCCAGCGGCGGGTCTGGTGACCGAAATGCACACCGGCCTCCAGCAGTTGCTTCATAGATACGACAGCCATTTTTGATTTTCTCCTTTTTTGTTTTTCCTCCACCCCGATCATCTCGGTGGGCCCGCATTTTGTGATGCACGTGGGCGGCCGATCACCGGGTGTGTGGCGTTAAAATAGTGTCATGGGCATACCCATGCCGATATATTATATCTGATGGCTTTTGGAATTGCAAGTATTATTTTCAATTTTTTTGGATTTTATACCATATTTTTTGCCATAAAGAAGGAAAGAAAAAATGGAAGTGTTACCCCAGCGCAGCCCGTATCAGGATCGGCAGATTTGCCCCATAGATCTTGTCGAACTGTTCGATCGGCAGCGGGTTTTCTCCAATGCCGGCTTCGATGGTATACCCGGGCCGCCGCCAGTTTTGGATGAACCAGTCCTTATAGCCGGCAAATGCGGATTCATAGGGGGTATCCGCCAACTCATAGCCGCTGAGTTGGGCGAATTCCTCTCCCAATTCCCGGGCACCGGGTACTTCGATATCCTCAAATTGCCAGTAGATCACTTCTCCTTGGGTGTGATAAGCCAGTACCAGCGCTGGATCTACGGCCTCGGTATAGCCAGCCAAGGCGCGACTCTCCAACTGGTTCAAAGGTGCGCGACCCACAAAATCCCTGGGTCCGGGACGAGTATAGCCCTGACTGAATTTGATCTCCCGGGCTCGTAGCCAACCAGCCGGGTATTGCAGATTCAGGTCCACGCCCAGCAGATTGGCTTTCCAACCGGCGGGGAAAGGAATGGTCGGATAATGGTCCGCTATCGCCGCAGCGAGGGTATAAGGCAACGTTCCCGGAGCAATGCCGCCGGTCACCAGATCCACACCGTCGGGATTGACCATGGGTACGGTGTAAATGGTGGCACTGTCCGCAAGCTGTTGGGCAGGGAAGCCACCGATGGTGCCGCCGGAACGGAGAGCTTCGGCAAATTCTTCCACGAATTTCAGGAGGATCGGTGTTGTGATCCATTCGTTGGCATGATGTGCGGCGGTGTAGAGTACCTTTCGAGGCCCGAAACCGATGACCAGAGTCCGAACGGGACTGCCGAAGGCGGTAGTAGTCAGCATTTCACTGCGCAGGAAGGGATAAGTGCGTAATAGCTCCGTGATCATCTGATCGTTTAATTGTGAAGTTATGGGGACATCTGTTTTGACGATGGGCATAAAAATCACCTCCGGGCAGTTTATGCACCGGAGGTGTGGAATGTTACCGATTCTGCTCCAACCAAATGAGGAGCACAGCAATGTCGGCGGGAGAAACGCCGGAAATTCTGCCGGCCTGACCAATGGACATGGGCCGAATCTGCTGCAGTTTTTCCTGCGCCTCCAGACGTAGACCGGAAATGGAAGTATAGTCGATATCCTCAGGCAGCAGTCGGGTCTCTTCCTTCTGAAATTCCTCCACCTGCTTGAGTTGCCGCTGTAGGTAGCCGGCATACTTGATCTGAATTTCCACCTCGGTGGTAATTGCTTCGGATAGTACCGGGCGATTGGCATCGAAGGGGGCTAGATCGGAATAGCTGACCTGAGGTCGTCGCAGCAGATCCGCCAGTCGGGCAGAATTGGCCACTGGTGCGGAGTCACGGTCGGCCAGCATGGCATTGAGGGCATCGGAGGCAGGTACACCGTTTCCTTCCAGACGTTGGATCTCCCGATGAACGGCGGCATATTTTTCCTCTACAGCCGCCAGTCGGGACGGAGGAACTAACCCCACTTGGGCACCGATGTGGGTCAACCGCCAATCCGCATTGTCCTGCCGATGCAGCAGTCGATATTCCGATCGACTGGTCATGATCCGATAGGGCTCCTCGGTGCCTTTTGTCACCAGATCGTCAATGAGGGTGCCGATATAGCTGGTGTCCCGGGTCAAGATCAGCGGTGGACGACCTTCCAGCTTCAGCGCAGCATTGATTCCGGCCACAAGTCCTTGTGCCGCTGCCTCCTCATAGCCGGAGGTACCGTTGAACTGACCGGCACCGTATAAGCCGGAAATCTGCTTGGTTTCCAACGTGGGCAGCAATGCGGTGGGATCGATGCATTCGTATTCAATGGCATATGCCGGGCGCATCATTTCTGCGTTTTCAAGACCCGGTACGGAACGTAGCATGGCAAGCTGCACATCCTCCGGTAGGGAGGAAGAGAAACCCTGAATGTACATTTCTTCCGTATCCAGTCCGCAGGGCTCGATGAAAAGCTGATGCCGCTCTTTGTCGGCAAAGCGCACGATCTTGGTCTCAATACTGGGGCAGTAGCGAGGGCCAATGCCGGAGATCGTACCGTCGTACATGGGGCTGCGGTGCAGATTGTCACGAATGATGCGGTGGGTATGGGCATTGGTGTAGGTCAGGTAACACACGGCGCTGTTGTTAACTGGCTGCTCGGTGCGCAAGGAGAAGGGTTCCGGTGTGGTGTCGCCGGGCTGCAGCTCCATTTTAGAAAAATCAATAGATCGGCGATTCACTCTGGGGGGTGTGCCGGTTTTGAATCGACGTAGTGGCAATCCCAAAGCACGCAGATCATCTGCTAAGCCGATGCTGGGGTGCATTCCGTCCGGACCGGAGGAGAGTACGCTTTCGCCGATGATGATGGTGCTGTCGAGATACGTGCCGCTGGCAATAATGACGGCTTTGGCGGTGTAGTGGGCACCAAGTTGGGTGCGCACGCCGGTAACGGAACCGTTTTCCGTCAGGATCTTTACGATTTGGGCTTGTTTCAGCTCCAGATTTTCCTGCAACTCCAGGGTGTGCTTCATCACATTTTGGTACAGCCGCCGATCGGCTTGGGCACGCAGGGAATGGACCGCAGGGCCTTTGCCCCGATTGAGCATTCGATACTGGATGCAGGCGGCATCGGCAGCTACGCCCATTTCGCCGCCCAATGCATCGATTTCCCGTACCAGATGGCCTTTGCCCGTGCCGCCAATGGCAGGGTTACAGGGCATATTACCTACGGCATCCAAATTGATGGTGAAAAGGATGGTATGATGTCCCAACCGTGCCGCAGCCAGTGCTGCTTCAATACCGGCGTGTCCGGCACCGATGACGGCTATTTCACAGCTTCCTGCATGATAGGTCATAATCAACAGTCTCCTACGGGCTCAATCTTCAAGTTCATCCGGTTTCTTTTCTTCCTTGGGCAGGATGAAGGGTTTGCAGACCACCTCGCATCGATTGATGGGCGTACCGAGGGCGTGGAATTTCTCCTCATAGCCGGTCATGATGCCCACAATGCCGTGTTCGTGCAAATTTCGGGTCAGATTCTTGACCTCCAGCCCACAGGCAGCAAATTCGTCCAGAGAGAACTCGAACAGAGGTGCGTTGTCGGTTTTGAAGTGAACTTCTCCGCCGGTGCGGACCACATGACAGTACCGATTCAAAAAGAGGCGGTGGGTCAGGCGCCGCTTGGCGTTTTTCTTCCGGGGCCAAGGATCGGGGAAATTGATGAACAGGCGGTCGATTTCCTGAGAATCAAAGATTTGCTCCATATTGGCCACGTCCATATCGATGTAAAAGACATTGGTCAGACCCATTTCTCGGGCTTTTTCCATGGCAACTACCATAGCTTCCCGACAGCGCTCTACGGCGATCAGCAAAATATCCGGGTTGGCGTTTGCAGTTTCGGCGGTAAATTTGCCCTTTCCACAGCCAACTTCCACCCATAAAGCGGTGCAATCCGGCTTCAGGGAACGCCAGTTGCCTTTCAGGGTTTCCGGCTGCAGGATCCGCAGGTCGGCGCATGCTTCCATGCGACTGTCCCGATTTTTCATTTTGCGCATTCTCATATGTGCTTCCTCCAGTAAGGATCGTATTTGTAAGGAAAATGGTTGTGTACCGTTCCGAGAAAATGTATTGTAGGGCGCATCGTGGACGCCGCCCCCTACAGCAGATCGTGAAATAACCACTGGTCATTATAACAGACTCCGTGGCTGCAGTCAAAACATTTTCGCAAATAACCCCCCGGTGGGCTTGCATTCAACCGATTTTTCGACTATAATCGGTGAAAAAAGGAGGGTTTTGCCATGGACCATCATCAACACGACCATGCTTATATGCACGAACACGGCATCGCCCACAGCCATGGCCATGTCCACGAGAATCAAAAGGCGGTGATCAACCGCTTGGCCCGAGCCATCGGGCATCTGGAAAAGGTGAAGCGGATGGTGGAGGAAGGTTATGATTGCTCCGATGTGCTGGTGCAACTGGCGGCGGTGCGTAGCGCCATCGACAATACCGGCAAAGTGATCCTGCAGGATCATCTGCGTCACTGCATGGTGGATGCGGTGGTAGCAGGCGATACCGAAGCGATTGACGATCTGTGTGCGGCGATCGAAAAGTTTATGAAATGAGATTCCCGGGTGCGGTTCACGCATCCGGGTTTTTTTATGGCGTTGACGCCGATCGCGACGATCTGCAATATCTCAGCCAGACATATCCGCCGAGGGACGGGCATAATGTTGTACCACCAAAAAATACGGAGGGATCGGATATGAAACCCATTGCGCTACTGCTGGTTTGCTGCATTCTGTGTACACTTTTGCCCCTGAAGGTGGAGGCGACTGCGTTGGAGGTGGCGGGGAAAAGTGCCCTGCTGATGGATATGGCCACCGGTACGGTGCTTTTTGAACAAAATGCCCACGAAAAGTTGGCTCCGGCTAGCGTGACCAAGGTGATGACGCTGCTACTGATCATGGAGGCCATCGATGGGGGACAAATCGGCTGGGACGATACCGTGACGGTATCGGAATCGGCGGCGGCCAAGGGCGGCAGTCAGATCTACCTGAAGGTGGGGGAGACTATGTCGGTGACGGATATGGTCAAATCCATCGCTGTTAGCTCTGCCAATGACTGTGCCTGTGCCATGGCGGAGTTCATTGCCGGATCGGAAGCTGCTTTCGTCGAGCGTATGAATCGCAGGGCGGAAGAATTGGGTATGAAGGATACGAATTTTGTCAATTGCACCGGATTGGATGATGACGAAAGCGCCAAAAATCACTATACTTCGGCCTATGACATCGCCCTTATGAGTCGGGAGCTGGTCAAAAATCATCCCGACGTTACCAAATTTACCACCATCTGGATGGATACCGTCCGGGACGGTGCTTTTGGTCTGGCCAATACCAACAAACTCATTCGCTTTTATCCCGGCGCTACGGGTCTGAAGACCGGCTACACTTCCGCAGCCGGTTACTGCCTATCCGCAACGGCAAAACGAGAAAATATGGATTTGATCGCAGTGGTCATGGGGGCGAAGACTTCTCAGGAACGCTTTGCGGCCTGCAAGCAGCTACTAGACTATGGATTTGCCAACTATGCGTTGGCAGAACCGGAGTTGCCGGCAGTAAATTCGGTGGCGGTGAAACTGGGAGAAGTTGGGCAAGTCACCGCCGTGCCCGGGGAGGACACCAAGCTATTGATCGAAAAGCAACAGCGGGGCGAGATCACCACGCAGGTGGAGTTGGAGGAGGCGGTAACGGCGCCGGTCAGTCAGGGACAGCGTCTGGGGACATTGACCATCCGTTGCGGCCCCCAAATTCTGGCGCAGGTGCCGATGGTGGCTGCCGAAAGTGTCAGCCGTCTGACTTGGGCGGAGGTATTTTTGCGCGTTCTACGGAACGTGGCAATGTCGAAGGAGGGGTAACCATGCACCTGCGCATTACACAACTGCACTGCAAGGAAGTGATCTGCATTACCGACGGGCGACGGCTGGGATTTGTGTCGGATGTGGAGGTGAAAGTACCGGAGGGGGAAGTGGTGGCCATCGTTGTGCCCGGTCCGTGCCGTTTTTTAGGCGTGATCGGGCGCAATGATGACTATGTGATCCCGTGGAGCTGCATCAAGCGGATCGGGCCGGATATTATACTGGTGGATATCAAGCCGGAGGAATGCCGCTGCCCTCGACCGAAACTGAGTTTGGGGGATTGAAATCGCGATTACCGTTTCAGATGCGAGTTTATACAGGGGTGGGTTCAGACAGACCCCTGTGGCAGGATCGAAGCAGAAACCCTCTGGTCAGGACACCGTCACCGATTTACGCAGGTCGGCGATTGCACCTTTTTCCAGACGGGATACCTGTGCTTGTGAGATACCCACTAGATCGGCTACCTCCATCTGCGTTTTGCCGCCCACGAATCGCAGAGAGAGGATCTGCTTTTCCCGGTTGCCCAAGGCCTGAAAAGCATTGCGCAGCGCAATGTGTTCCATCCAATTGCTTTCGGTGTTGCGATTATCCCGCACCTGATCCATGACAGTCAGGCTCTCGCCGCCGTCGGAGTACACCGGGTCGTACAGGCTCACGGGCGCACAGACGGCATCCAATGCTTCGCTGACGTCGGCCATGGGAAGCTGTAGCTGGGCGGAGATCTCCTCCAGAGTCGGTTCACGACCGTGGATGGCAGTAAGACTTTCCTTGCATTGCAACACCCGGTAAGCCACATCCCGAATGGAGCGGCTGACCCGAATGGCGCTGTTGTCTCGCAGATAGCGCCGCACTTCACCGGCGATCATTGGCACACCATAGGTGGAGAAGCGGACGTTTTTGGTGGGGTCGAAGTTGGCAATGGCCTTCATCAGCCCAATGCAACCCACCTGAAACAGATCATCGGGGTTCTCGCCTCGCTTGTCGAAGCGCTGGATCACGGACAGCACCAGCCGCAAATTACCCTCGATCAGGGTTTGTCGGGCGTTTTCGTCACCGTCTTTGGCCCGTAGCAGCAGCGCATCCATCTGACCGGGGGAAAGGGTTTTCAGCTTTGCGGTGTTAACACCGCATATCTCAACTTTTCCCTGCATGCGTAACCTCCTGTGGAGAATCGGATGAATCCAGTATGCCCCGGCTGTGGGAGAAGATACCCATCTTGCTTTGGTGCTTTTTCACAAAAATTATTGGAAGAGAATGGAAATACGAAGGAAGAACGAGGGGGAGGTTCGAGTTTTTCTAACATTTTGCACGAAAATGACCTCAAAATCGGGGTGTTTACATTGTTTCCGTAACACGAATTTCCTGTGATTATGGGGCTGAATATCATGCGTTTTTTCCACAGGGTAGTGTGGTGCAGTTCTTTGAAAAACCGGGAATTGGAGTGGTAACACAGAACTTTTCCACATTTTCCACAGACTTTTCCACAGGGGTTGTCCACAAGAGCATACAAAAAGGAAATGCATTTTGGTTAACATAATCAATTTCGACATATTGCGACAAACTTCCCACTTTTTTGCCCTTTGTGTTTTTCACAAGGGGCTGAATTTTGCCCAAAAAACGGGGCTTGACAAGGAAAATCGGTCTTGCGTACCAGCAATTGGGTGTGGTGCTTGGGCCTGGACATATTTTTCAAAAAAATTTTCAAAAAGGGATTGATTTTATTGTAAATAGGCGTTATAATGCATATCTGTACGAAAACGTCTGGGAACAGGAGGTGTAACCAATGCCCAACATTAAGTCCTCTAAGAAGGATGTCGTTTCTTCCAAGATCGCTTACGAGAAGAACAAGGCCAATAAGTCTGCGCTGAAGACCATTCTCAAGAAGTTTGAGGCCGCTCTGGCTTCCGGCGATAAGGCTGCCGCTCA
>CAZOVE010000086.1:0-7316 GCA_964583135.1 uncultured Oscillospiraceae bacterium
GCGCCTTCGACGACAGGAGCGCCGATGACGGAGTTCTCACCGTCCAGGACGGCCAGAACGGTCTCAAACTTAACGGTTTCCTCAGCCTCGGCGTTCAGCTTCTCGATGTAGAGCACATCACCCTCGGAAACGGTATACTGCTTGCCACCAGTAACGATAATTGCCTTCATTTCTTTTTCACCTACTTTATTTTGTGTAGTCTCGCTTTGGGGGCGGGTACTTTAGGCGCACCAACTTAAGCCCCTTCAATGCGGCTTGTCTATTCTAACATTCATAAAATGAAAAGTCAAGGACTTTTTTGCAGTTTATCTTGCTTTTTTTTACGGAATTTGCTATAATCTCAAACAAAGTTGGGAGAGGTGAGCACGTGCTAAAGAACTGGATGTGGGTGGCGATTCTGGCGGTGATTTTTGTGGCCAGTATTTTGCTGAGTGTGTGGGTATTGTTGCCCGACGAAGCAGCGACACAGGCGCAAATCTTCTCGGATGGCACGTTGGTTGCAACGGTGGATCTGCGTATAGATCAAAGCCTGCGCATAGAGGGAAAGAACGGCGTCAATGTGGTCACGGTGCGCTCCGGTAAGATCGGCGTCACCGAGGCGGATTGCCCGGATGGGTATTGTGAAATCCGTGGTTTTTGTAGCGGAGGCGCTGCGATCGTGTGCCTTCCGAATCGTTTGGTCATTGAATTTGTGGGCACACAAGAGGTGGATGGTGTTGCAGGATAAAAAACGAATTTTTTCAAAAAAACACTTGACAAACAGACCATATGCGTGTATAATGCATCTTGCGCTTGGACGATTAGCTCAGCTGGCTAGAGCATCCGCTTGACGTGCGGAAGGTCATAGGTTCGAGTCCTATATCGTCCACCAGAAACACCCTGCTATCCTTGATTGGATGGCAGGGCCTTTTTTATGCAAAAACGGTGAAATTATACCGAAAATATACACCCCCGGTTGCGTGTTCTTGCTCGCCCGGGGTGTTTTTCACGCTGTCGGATTTCGTGGGGCACCAATGCCTCTGGCTGTATCTGGGCTTTGTACTATTTGAGCAAGAGTGCCATTGCGTTTGCTGACCAGACCAATCATGACTTCGACAGTCTCGTTGTCTCCGCTGTATTTTAACGATTTTGGACGACAGACTCCTCAGCAAGATCGCACAGCAGAATACGTTCGCCGTTGTGTAGGAAAGCAGAGGCAAATCGGTCCGATGAGGAATTTGCGCAGCATCATTACATGAAGCAAAATGCCCCAAAATAATTTGAATAAATCAAAGTAGTATGCTACAATAAAAACAGAATAGATTTGCACTTGCTGCAGAGTGTGGACTTTTCGGTGCAGCACGGATCGGAGGAATATTACCACAACGGAGCATCCGGCGCACTTAAGACGCAAACTGCGATCATGAACGAGCGCCAGAACACTTCGGTATAAAACAACGAAGAGGTATGAGTTGACTTTGGGATTGTTGGATGCACAGGTGTGCCGGGCAGTCGAATGTAAAGTCGGCGATGATATCTGCAAGCAACCAAAATAAGAGGGGGGTATTTTATGCTATCCAAATCCAAATATTGCGCATTTAGCCAATGTCCCAAGCGACTGTGGCTGCAGACCTACCACCCGGAGCTGTCCGAGGGCAATGTCGCTCTGGATGCTCGCATGGAGGTTGGAAATGCGGTGGGAGACTTAGCCATGGGCCTGTTTGGTGATTTCACGGAAGTTACCGCCCACAAAGAGGACGGTCGTCTGGATCTTTCCAAGATGATTGCCCATACGAAGCAGTTGGTTTCGGAAAACCATTCATTGATTTGCGAAGCCTCTTTCTCCTATGAGGGAAATTACTGCGCGGTGGATATTCTTCGCCGTGAAAATGGCGGTTATGCTATCTACGAGGTAAAAAGCGCCACCCATGAAGCGCAGATTTACGGTGTCGATCTTGCCTACCAGAAGTATGTGTTGGAGAACTGCGGTATTACTGTTACAGGTACATATCTTGTGTGCGTCAACTCTGACTATGTTCGGGGTGAGGAACTGGAAATCCAGCAACTTTTTAAGATTGTCGATATGTCTGATCGGGTTGCACTAGAATTTCCTCTGGTGCACGATCAGATCAAATATGCTGAAGAAATTCTCACACGAAAAGAGGAGCCCACCCAGAGCATTGCCGAGCGGTGTGAAGAGCCGTATCATTGCCCGTTTTGGACTTACTGCGCCCGGCATTTACCGGAGTATTCCGTGTTCGACCTGTATCGCTTGTCGAAGAAAAAGAAATTCGATTTCTACCGCAAGGGTATCATTTCCTATGCGGATGTTCTGGCGGTGCCGAACCTCAGCGATATACAGATGCGGCAAATTCAATTCCAACTTTCTGATTGCGGCACCTACGTCGACAAGGGCGGCATTCAGGATTTCCTGAGTACCCTGACCTATCCCATTTACTTTTTGGATTTTGAGACTATGCAGCCGGTGATACCTCTGTTTCCCGGCACCAAGCCGTATCAGCAAATTCCGTTCCAGTATTCGCTCCATTACATTGAAGAACCGGGCGGCGAGCTAAGACACAAGGAATTTTTAGCAGAATCTGGAACGGACCCGCGTAGAGCCATTGCAGAAAGCCTGTGTCGGGACATTCCCATGTTCACCTGCGTCACCGCCTACAACCGTGGTTTTGAGTGTGCGCGGATCAAGGAATTGGCGCAGATGTTTCCTGATCTTGCGCTCCATCTGCTGAATATTCGCAGTAACATTCAGGATCTGTTGACCCCGTTCCAAGCTGGATATTATTACAACCGAGCCATGGGCGGTAGTTTCTCTATCAAGAGTGTGTTGCCGGCTATCTTCCCCGATGACCCATCGTTGGATTATCATAATTTAGAGGGTGTGCACAATGGCGGTGAAGCTATGGAGTTGTTCCCAAGGATCAAAGACCTGCCTCCGGAGGAGCAGGCCATCGCAAGAAAGAACCTATTGGAATACTGTAAGCTGGACACCTACGCCATGGTCAGGGTGTGGGAAGAGTTGGTGCGCATGAGTAGCCAGACCACATAAAGACATATTGGAGGTACATGAAGATGAGTTGTGCAATGCTAAAAAAACGTTTTGCCGAGAGGGTTTTTGCTAACAAGGAGCGTACTATCCGTGCGGCTTTAGACAACGCCTATGCGGATATGTCCCGTCGGCAGAACGGACATACACCCGAACTCAAGGATGCCTGCATCGATTATTTGGTGGAAGTTTTCTCTTCGTATCTTCAAATCAGCGACTTCGACGCATGGCACAAGGAACTGGCCGCGGAATTGATCAATCGCTGGAATCGTGAGGTGGCAGGTTTTGGCACGGTGGGAAAAGCGCAAAAGGTGATCAATATGGCGTTCAAATATCTTGCTTGTATCTCACACGATTATGACCATCTTCTGCCTTTTTGCCACATGACGCTTGATAGCTACACTTTGGAGTGGTATGAGGTGGTTGTAAAGCCATGGGCAAAAGCGCAGGATTGTCAAGTGGGGAGAAAAGTGTCTGCATGGAGCAAAATTGAATCTTATGACGAATATCTGCTGATCCAGCAGAACATTCGTGCTTATCTGGCTGCCGGCGCATCCTATTCCATTCACATAGGCGCTGCACAAACCGCCAAACTTCAGTTGCCGGTTGCACCTGTGGATGCAGAATTTATCGTTTGGGAAGGTCAGATCATTGAAAGAAAGTATAACGGTCTTATCAAGATTCTGGAGGATTATGCAAAAAATAACATTACGCCTGAGGCGAGTCAGGGATACGACACTTGGCTGATTGGATTGATGTTTCAAGATTATTTAAGTGATTACTTGAAAGCTTTTTGAGAGTACTGACCCGCTCAGATGCGAATTACACCCCATTTGTGAAACGCTTTTCTCGTCTCACAAATGGGGTGCAGTTTATGGTTAGATGGCCTTTGTGCTTACATTCTTACAGGAAAATGTACTTCAGAACGAATAGAACAGCCAGAACATACATCAGCGGCGGAATCTTCTTTGCTCTGCCCGTGCAGATGTTGAGCAACACATAAGAGATGATGCCTAAGCTGATGCCCTCGGAAATGCTGTAGAACAGGGGCATGGCGATGATTGCGATATAGGCAGGGATCGCTTCGGTCAGATTATCATCATCAAAGCGGATCTCAGTGACGGAGCTAACCATCAGAAAGCCGACCATGATCAGAGCAGGAGCGGTAGCGAAGGAGGGGATGACAGTAAACAGAGGTGCAAACAGGGTGGACAGCAAGAACAGAAGACCGGCCACCAACGCAGTCAAACCGGTACGTCCACCCGCAGAGACGCCGGAAGCGGATTCCACAAAAGTGGTGACGGTAGAGGTGCCCAGAACGGCGCCAACAGAAGTGCCGATGGCATCCGCTAGCAGAGCGGGCTTAATACCGGGCAGACGACCGTCCTCGTCCAGCATGTTTGCCTTTGTGGCAACACCGATCAAGGTGCCCAGCGTGTCAAACATATCCACAAACAGGAAAGCGAACATCACAACGATGAAATCCAACGGACGAATGCTTGCAAAATCCACGTTGAAGCACTGACCGAAAGTCTCACCCAGCTTCGAGAAGTCAGCGGAAATGAAAGCGGTAGGGATCAGGGAATAGAATCCTGCGTCGGGAGTAGGCACATAAATGCCGGTCAGTTGACAGATAATGCCCAGCAACCATGTAACAACGATACCGATGAGGATCGAACCCTTCACATGGAGAATATGGAGCACGGCGGTGATCATCAGACCGACCAGTGCCAACAATGCACAAATACCATGCGTCGAGAATTCCTGCGTGAAGCTGGTAATGGTGACCAGCGTACTGGAGTCTACAGCCAAGCCTGCATTCTGCAGACCAATAAACGCGATGAACAGACCAATACCAACGGAAACGCCTCGCTTTAGTGTCAGAGGAATGGCGTTAAAGATCGCTTCCCGAACGTGGGTCAGAGACAGAACAATGAAGAGCAGACCTTCCACGAATACAGCCAGCAGCGCGATTTGCCAGCTATAGCCCATGCCCAGTACAACCGTATAGGACAGATAGGCATTCAGACCCATACCGGCGGACAGGACAAAAGGCAGATTTGCCATAAGACCCATGCAAGCCGTGCCGATAAAGGAGGCGATTGCGGTTGCCAGCAGTACGGCGGTAGGATCCATGCCGGCGTCGCTGAGGATACTGGGATTGACCGCCAAAATATAGGCCATGGTCATGAAGGTAGTGATGCCGGCGACTACCTCGGTTTTTACATTGGTTCCGTTTTGCTTCAGTTTGAAAATCTTGTCCAACATATTGTGCGTCCTCTCTATTTACTTTATATACAGCGGATGCCGTACGCCTTTATTATAAGAAATCCCTGACAAAAAGCAATGAAAATCGGGTTGTCGAGTCCAACGATTTTTTGTTGATCCCCGGCAGTTGATGTGTGCTTTTTTACCAATGATCGCCAATCGTTGCACGCAAAATCGACATCTTACCGGCCGCTTTCCGGAAAGACTGATGAAAAAGTATGCTTGCTTGAATCATGAGAAACGAAAAAATGATCCGAACCAATGCCTCAAATGGGAAATTTGGTTCAGATCATATTTGTTTGGCATATACTACACAATTTGATACAATGCAACGCTAAATCGCCCAGCGTTGTATTTTTGCGAAAAATGGGGGTTTGCGTTGCGTTCATTAACGAGCCAAACTATATTTTCCCAATTTGGCCGATCTGTCCATTGTCACAATGGCACCGCTGCGATATAATAAAAATAGAGAAACTATCGTGATTCTTTGTAAAGGAGGCATCCATATGAAAATTCAGTTTATCGGAGCGACGCATGAAGTAACCGGCAGTTGCACTCTGTTGGAGGTTTGTGGTAAGAAATACCTGGTTGATTGCGGCATGGAGCAAGGGATCGATGTCTTTGAAAACATCCCAATCCCGGTAAGCGCCAATACGATTGAAGCGGTCTTTTTGACCCACGCTCATATCGATCATTCCGGTATGCTGCCAAAACTTTACAAGGATGGTTTCCGGGGAGCGATCTACGCAACCACCAGCACCTGCGATTTGTGCAACATCATGCTGCGGGACTCCGCTCATATCCAGGAGTCTGAGGCGGAATGGCAGAACCGGAAAGCACAGCGCGCAGGTGACGCACCGGTAACGCCGGTCTATACCATGGCGGATGCGGTTGGTGCGATCTCCCGTTTTCGTCCCTGCGATTACGGCCAGGTGATTCAGGCGGAAGAAGGAATCGTTGTCTGCTTTTCTGATATCGGACACCTGCTGGGCTCTGCCTGTATTGAATTGTGGCTGACTGAGGACAACGTTACCAAGAAGATCGTGTTCAGCGGTGATGTAGGCAACGTCAATCAGCCGCTGATTAAAGACCCTCTTCCGGTGGAAGAAACAGATTATTTGGTGATCGAGTCTACTTACGGTGACCGGCTCCATGAAAAGCCCGGCAATACGGTTGCGGAACTGGCTGAGGTACTGCAGCGGACCTTTGACCGTGGTGGTAATGTGGTGATCCCGTCCTTTGCTGTTGGTAGAACCCAGGAAATGCTGTATGCCATTCGGCAAATCAAGCAGGAAAAAATGGTCAAGAGGCACGATGGATTCCCGGTTTATGTGGACAGTCCCCTTGCGGTAGAGGCCACCGGTATTTTTCTGCAATGTGACCAAAGCTGCTTCGACGAAGAAACCGCAGCATTGGTTAAACAAGGCATCAACCCTATTTGGTTTGATGATATTTGCTTGTCAGTAACTTCTGATGAGTCCAAGCAGATCAACTTTGACAAGCGGCCCAAGGTGATTCTGTCTGCCAGCGGTATGTGCGAAGCAGGCCGTATCCGGCATCACTTGAAGCACAATCTGTGGGGAGAAGAAAACACCGTCCTGTTCGTAGGATATCAGGCGGAAGGCTCTCTGGGAAGAAAACTGCAAGACGGCGCACAGTATGTCCGCTTGTTCGGTGAGGATATTACCGTCAATGCGGAGATCGCAGCCCTTCACGGCACCAGCGGTCACGCAGATCAGGCAGGACTTCTTAGATGGCTTGCCGGATTCAAAGAGAAGCCCCAACAGATATTCGTCAACCATGGTGATCATGCTGCCTGCACCGTGTTCCAGAAGCTGCTTACCCAGATGGGATATTGCGCAGAAGCACCATACAGCGGCATGGAATATGATCTTGTCACTGGTCGAATGACTGTATATACTGATTCCAAACCTATTCTTAGGGAGCAGTTCACAAAAGGATCTGCCAGGGCAAGAGCGGTCTACGGCGATCTGCTGGCTGCAGC
>CAZOVE010000087.1:0-7098 GCA_964583135.1 uncultured Oscillospiraceae bacterium
GTGTGCCCACGCCGGATAGAATCAAATCACATCAATGTTATACCGCACACACAGCGATTTTTCAATAATTATTTTGAAAATGGAAAAAAATTTACACTTTTGCAAAAGCAAAACCGGCTCAATAGGCCTCTAATATGGATAATGCTTGTCAAATGCAGGAAAAAGTGCTATAATTCTCTTAATATTCCCTTTTATATTAAGGAGGATACTATGAACATTATCATTGCAGGTGACGGCAAGGTAGGTGCGACCTTGGCCAAACAACTGGCTGCCGACGGCTATGACCTGACCCTAATCGATTCCAATCTGAATGTGTTGGAGGCCAGTCAGGACGATATGGATGTGATCACCGTCCACGGCAACTGCGCTTCGATGCACGTGCTACTGGAGGCGGGGGTGAAGGATGCGGATCTTTTGATTGCCGTGACCCACGCCGATGAAGTGAATCTGCTGTGTTGTACCACCGCCCACGGCCTGAATCCCAATCTGCATACGATCGCCCGGATCCGCAATCCTGAGTATACAGAGCAGATTTTTGCCATGCGTTCCACTTTTGGCCTGTCGATGAGTATCAATCCGGAGCATCAAGCCGCTACAGAGATCGAGCGTATCATCAAGTATCCCGGCTTTTTGCGTCGGGATGTGTTTGCCAACGGTCGCACGGAGATCGTCGAGCTGCGTGTGGACGCCGATAGCAAGCTGCGGGGACTGAAGTTGATGGATCTGCCTGGTGTCATCAAGTGCCGCGTGCTAGTGTGCGCCGTATTGCGTGACGGTACTGCTCTGGTTCCCAACAGCGGTGCATTCTCCTTCCGGGAGGGTGACCGGGTCTTCGTCACCGCCGCCGCCAACAACTTGACCACCCTGCTGCGGAGCTTGGGTCTGGTATCTCGCCGGGCACGTAAGGTCACCATCTGCGGTGGCGGCAGAGTCAGTTATCATTTGGCTACATCGTTGTTGAAGGCCGGCGTTGCGGTGCAGATCATAGAAGTAAATCAGAGCCGCTGTCAGGAGCTATGCGCCCTGTTGCCGGAGGCTACCGTGATCCATGGCGATTGTGCCGACCGCTCCTTGTTGGAGAGTGAAGGCATTGCCGGTCAGGATGTGGTGGTGACCGCCACCGGCTCCGACGAGCTGAATATGATCGTGTCCTTGTATGCCGATTCTGTGGGAGTCCCCCATGTTATCACCAAGCTGGGCCGCAGTGGCGACCGCAATATTCTCAATGCCCTGAAGTTGGGTAGTACCGTTTGCCCCAAAGATTCGGTGGTCAATAATATCATTCGTTATGTTCGGGCGATGCAAAATCAGGTGGGCGCAGCGGTGTCGGTCCACGCCATTGCCGACGGGCAGGTTGAAGCGATGGAGTTTGTGGTGGATGAGACTACAAAGAATTGTGGCGTCCCCCTCAAATCTCTGCATCCAAAAGCCAATGTGCTGATTGCCGGCATTACCCACGGCTCTCGTACGGAGATCGCCCATGGCGATTCCGTCTTTGTCAAGGGAGATACCGTGGTGGTGGTGACGACAAATCGTGGTGCGGTGCGGCAGTTGGGTGATGCCTTTGAGGCATGAGGATGACTTATGAATTATAAGATGATGGGGCGTTTTCTCGCCCAGACCCTGTTTATCGAGGCGGCGTTTCTGCTGCCGGCATTGATCATCAGTCTGTGTTATGGAGAAACAACGGCGGTCTACGGTTTTTTGCTGACCTATGCGGTGCTGCTTCCTGCAGCCGGATTGCTGTGGCTCGTCTGCAAAAATGCCCCCAACGCCATGAATGCCACCGGCGGCTTGGTCAGCGTGGCCATTAGTTGGATCTTCATGAGTCTGTTTGGTGCGCTGCCCTTTATGTTTTCCGGGGAGATCCCCCACTATATCGACGCCCTGTTTGAGATTGTTTCCGGTTTTACGACCACCGGTTCATCGGTGCTGGCTTATCCGGAAAATTTGCCCGGCGGTATCCTTTATTGGCGAAGCTTCAGCCACTGGTTGGGTGGCATGGGCGTGTTGGTGTTTTTGTTGGCACTGCCTTCCACCGACGGCAAGGGCTCCGGCTTTACCATGCACCTGCTGCGGGCGGAGAGCCCCGGCCCCGATGTGGGCAAGTTGGTGCCGAAGATGCGCAAGACTGCTTTGATCCTGTACATAATCTATGTGGTGATGACCGTAATAGATTTTGTGCTGCTACTTCTGGGTGATATGTATTGGCTGGATGCGTTGTGTACGGCCTTCGGTACTGCCGGCACCGGCGGTCTGGGTATTCGAAGTGATTCTATGGCCGGATACAGTCCTTACATTCAATATGTAACTGCCATTTTTATGGCCCTGTTTTCCATAAACTTCAGTTGTTACTATTTGCTGCTGCTGCGGCAGTTTAAGAGCGTGTTCAAGGATGAGGAATTGCGGCTGTATTTCATTGTGGTGGCGGTCAGTGTTTTGTTGATCGTGTTGAATCTGCAAAGCGTGAGCCACTATCCAACGTTGGAAGAATCTTTTCGCCATGCATTCTTTCAGGTCAGCAGTATTATCACCACCACCGGTTATGCCACGACGGATTTTGATCTGTGGCCTACCTTCTCCAAGATGATCTTGCTGACGCTGATGATCACCGGTGGCTGCGCCGGCTCTACCTGTGGCGGCATGAAGTTGGCCAGAGTTCTGTTGCTGTTTAAGAATTTGCGGCGTAATATCCGCCAGATGATGCGCCCCAACACGGTGCAGGTAGTGCGCAACAATGGTCGTGTGGTGGATGAAAAGATTCTGGCTAATACCAATGCATACTTGGCGGCCTATGTGATCATTGCAGTGGTCAGCATGATCCTGCTCTCTTTGGATGGGTTTTCTCCCACCACCACCATCACAGCCATGATGGCCTGCTTCAATAACATCGGTCCCGGTCTGGAAGCTGTAGGCCCTACCTGTAATTTCAGCGGTTTCAGCGTGCTCAGCAAGCTGGTGCTGATTTTTGATATGCTGGCCGGCCGTTTGGAGATATTCCCCATTCTGGTTCTCTTCACCCGGGCTACATGGAAGCAAAGATGAGCATCCCTTAAAGTCAAAAAAACGCCCCGCAAAAGTCGGAATGTGATTCCGGGCTTTTGCGGGGTATCCTTTTATGCCTTATATTGCGGTTCGCAGGTCAAATTCACGCCCAGACGCTTGAAGGTACGCTCGTCCACATCGGAGAGGATCACGGAGGAGTGTACTTCGCAGCCGCGCAGCTTACTGAGCTGCTCCATCGCCAGTTCCGCTGTGGGATTGGTGGCAGCGGAAATGGACAAGGCGATCAGAGTCTCATCGGTATGCAGTCTCGGATTGCGGTTGCCGAAGTGATCCACCTTCAGATGAGAGATGGGATCCAACGCCACAGGAGAGATCAGGTGCAGCTCATCGGGAATTTCTCCCAGCGCTTTCAGTGCGTTCAGCAGTAGCGCAGAGCAGGCGCCCAACAGATCCGAGGTCTTACCGGTGATCAGACGGCCGTCGGGCAGTTCCATGGCGGCGGCAGGCAAGCCGGTGTCCTCAGCCAGCGTCAGCGCAGGAGCCACCACACGACGATCAGATGGATCGACACCTACCTTGCGCATCAGGATTTCCATCTTCCGGGCCGGTTCGGCGTCGCATTTGCCTCGCTTCAGGTCACACATGGCGCCATAGTACCGGCGCAGGATCTCCTGCCGTGCGGCCTCCCGGGCAGCTTCGTCGTCTACGATGCAGTTGCCAACCATGTTGACACCCATATCCGTGGGGGATTTGTAGGGGCATTGGCCTAGGATCTTCTCAAACATGGCTACCAACACCGGGAAAGCGGCCACATCCCGATTGTAGTTGACGGTGGCGACACCGTAGGCTTCCATGTGGAAAGGGTCGAGCAGATTCACATCGCTGATGTCGGCGGTGGCGGCTTCATAGGCCAAATTAACCGGGTGGCTCAGAGGTAAATTCCAGATCGGAAAGGTCTCAAACTTGGCGTACCCGGCCTGAATGCCCCGTTGATGGTCATGGTAGAGCTGACTTAAGCAGGTCGCCAGCTTACCGCTGCAAGGACCGGGGGCGGTGACCACCACCAATTCACGGGTCGTTTCGATATATTCGTTGCGGCCGAAGCCCTCGTCGCTGACCGCATAGGCGGTGTTGGCGGGGTAGCCATCAATGTTGTAATGGCGATACACTTTCACACCCAAACTCTCCAGTCGGGACTGGAAAGCCTGCACCGCAGGTTGGTGGGCGTAGCGAGTTAGTACCACGCTGGAAACGTAGAGCCCCAGATCCCGGAAAATGTCGATCAAGCGGATAACATCCCGGTCATAGGTGATGCCCAGATCACCCCGGATCTTATTCTTTTCGATGTCGGCAGCGTTGATGGCGATGACCATTTCCACTTGCTCCTTCATTTGCAGCAGCATTTTCAGCTTGCTGTCCGGCTCGAAGCCCGGCAATACCCGGGAGGCGTGGTAATCGTCGTACAGCTTGCCGCCGAACTCCAGATACAGCTTGCCGCCGAATTGGGCCAACCGCTGGCGGATATGCTGGGATTGGGTTTGCAGATATTTTTCATTGTCAAAGCAGATCTTCATGAAAAATCACGCTTCCTTCACATTATACTACCTTTTCATTTTACCCCATCCGACAAAAAATAGCAAGGAATTTTGTTTTGCAAATCGGAGTTTCTCTTTTGGATCTTCGGCAAAGGCTTTTTTGATCGCTTTGGCGTAGAGAATGAATGAATTTTGCGAAATGTTCAAAAATAATTTATATTTGTACCTCTTGACATTTTTAGCACTCTCGTGTATAGTGTGCTTAGCACTCAAAGACAATGAGTGCTAAACCCGAAAAGGAGGAAACTTATGGAGCTGACCGAACGCAAGAAAAAAGTGCTGCGATCCATTGTGGATCTGTACATCCGTACCGCAGAGCCGGTGGGATCCAAGGCCATTTCGGAATTACCGGATATGCCCTATTCCTCCGCTACCATTCGCAACGAAATGGCTGACCTGACGACCATGGGGTATTTGGAGCAGCCGCACACCAGTGCAGGGCGGATCCCGTCGGCAGCGGGTTATCGGCTGTATGTCGATGAGCTGATGGCAGACTACCGCCTGAGCATGGAGGAGACCAAATCCATCAATCTGGCCATTGAAGAAAAAATGCAGCAGGTGGATAAAATGGTGGAGCGTGTGGCAAGATTGGTATCTCAGGCCACCGACCTGCCGGCGATCACCGCCGCATCCCGTCCCGGCAATGCCACGGTCAAACGCTTCGAGTTGCTGCAGGCCGGGCAGGGGAGCTTCATCCTTGTGGTGATGCTCTCTACCGAGGAAGTGGTCAATAAGCTCATCAAACTGCCGCTGAATGTGGGCGAGAGCGAGTTGAAGATCTTGTCGGCGTTGCTCAACGCCACCATGACGGAGTTGTTTGTTGAGGAATTTACCGGAAATCTGATGGAGCGGGTCATGGCAAGCGCCGGTGTTGCCGCATCGTTGGTGCCGGTCATCGTGGAGTTTACCACCGATACCCTGCGCCGCAGTACCACTACCAATATGGCGGTGGCCGGACAGTCCCGATTGCTGGGTCTGCCGGAATATCGGGATGTGGACAAAGCCCAGCGGGTGCTGGCTTCCTTTGATGAGGATGCGTTGTCGAACCTGCCGGCTGTGATGCAGAATGAAAACGGAACCAAAGTTCTGGTGGGCCCGGAGCACGTGGCGCAGGAACTGAAGGATACTTCCGTCGTCATGACTAAATTCGACATCGGCGACGGTATGCAGGGCATGATCGGCGTGGTGGGCCCCACTCGGATGGATTACGCAAAGGTCACGGCAAGGTTGAGTTATTTTGCCGAGAGCTTGTCCAAGTTGTTTGCTCCTCAGGAGCAATCCGTCTTGCCGCCCCCGGAGGATAACGAATAAATCACCCAATGCAAGGATATATGGAGGAACCCAACGTGGCAAAAAAGAGTAAGAAACAAGTAGAAATGCCCATCGAGGAAACACAGGCAGAAGTAGCGGAAGAAGCCGTTGTTGCCGAAGTCGATCCATGGGAAGAAAAATACAACGCAGAGCATGATGCGCACCTGCGGTTGGCGGCGGAGTTTGACAATTTCCGCAAGCGCACCGCCCGAGAAAAGGAAACGTCCTATCTGCACGGTAAGGCCGATGCGGTGGCGAAGCTCCTGCCAGTCTATGACAATCTGGAGCGGGCCTTGCATCAAGAAACCGCAGATGTCGCCTATAAAAAGGGTGTGGAGATGACCATGAATGAGTTGGTGAAGATCTTTGCCTCCTTGGGCGTGGAGATATTCGGCGCCGTTGGCGAAACCTTTGATCCCAATCTGCACAATGCCGTGATGCACATGGAGTCCGAGGAGTTGGGAGAGAATGTGATCGCACAGGTCTTCCAGAAGGGCTTCAAGATCGGCGAGAAGATCATCCGCTTTGCAATGGTGCAGGTGGCTAACTAATTCACAATTACAAATTATAAATTCTCCCTCAGGGACACCTTAATTTGTAATTTTTAATTCCGTAAAAAAATTTTAGTTGATATATAGGAGGAAATTATTATGTCTAAGATTATCGGTATCGATCTGGGTACTACCAATTCCTGCGTGGCTGTTCTGGAAGGCGGCGAGGCGGTTGTCATCGCCAACGCCGAGGGCGCCCGTACCACTCCTTCCGTCGTGGCCTTCTCCAAGACCGGTGAGCGTCTGGTGGGTCAGGTCGCCAAGCGTCAGGCCGTCACCAATGCCGAGCGCACCGTCGCTTCCATTAAGCGTCACATGGGCGAAAACTACAAGGTCCGTATTGACGGCAAGGATTATACGCCTCAGGTCATCAGCTCCATGGTTCTGCAGAAGCTGAAGGCGGACGCTGAAGCCTATTTGGGCACCACCGTCACCGAGGCGGTCATTACCGTGCCTGCTTACTTCTCTGATGCGCAGCGTCAGGCCACCAAGGACGCCGGTCGGATCGCCGGTCTGGAGGTCAAGCGTATCATCAACGAGCCTACCGCTGCGGCGTTGGCTTACGGTTTGGATAAGGAAGGCGAGCAGACCATCATGGTCTACGACCTGGGCGGCGGCACCTTCGACGTTTCCAT
>CAZOVE010000088.1:0-6907 GCA_964583135.1 uncultured Oscillospiraceae bacterium
TGGAAGATGCCCTGAATGCTGCACGGGCTGCGGTGGAAGAGGGTATCGTGGCCGGCGGCGGCACCGCTCAGGTCAATGCCATCGCCGCAGTGGAAGCGCTGATCGACACACTGCACGGTGACGAAAAGACCGGTGCCCGGATCATTGCCGCTGCATTGCAGGCTCCCGTGCGTCAGATCGCCGAGAATGCCGGCGTGGACGGCAGCGTCATCTATGAGAAGATCCGCTCCAGCGGTCAGATCGGCTACGGCTACAACGCCTACACCGAAGAATTCTGCGACATGGTCGCCTCCGGTATCGTCGATCCCACCAAGGTGACTCGCTTCAGTCTGGAGTATGCCGCTTCCGTGGCCGCTTGCGTGTTGACCACCGAGAGTCTCGTGGTCGACAAGCCTGATCCCGCTGCCGATGCCGCCATGGCTGCCGCAGCCGCTCAGGGTTACTAAGAAAATGCTCCCTCCGGTCTTTCGCCGGAGGGAGTTTTGCTGTAATGCGTCAAAAAATGTCCCGGAGAAAACTCCGGGACATCGATCATTAGAAGTAACACTTCTGCTCGATATAAGCCTTCAGCTCGCTGATGGGGATCCGGACTTGCTCCATGGTATCCCGGTCACGGACGGTGACGCAGTGGTCGGCCGGGGTATTCTCATCGCCCACCGTCTGGAAGTCCACGGTAATGCACAGGGGCGTACCGATCTCGTCTTCCCGGCGGTAACGCTTGCCAATGGAACCGGCATCGTCGAAGTCCACCATGAAGTACTTGCGCAGCTCGGCATAGATTTCCTCCGCCTTGGGGGTCAACTTCTTGCTCAGGGGCAGCACGGCAGCCTTGAAAGGAGCAAGGGCAGGATGTAGCCGCAACACGGTGCGCACATCGGGGTTGCCCTTCTTATCCATGCCCACCACTTCCTCGTCGTAGGCTTCACACAGGAAGGCTAGCGCCACACGGTCGCAACCCAGACTGGGCTCGATGACATAGGGAATATAATGCTCGTTGGCTTCCTGATCGTAATACTCCAGACTCTTACCGCTGGCTTCCTGATGGCGGCCCAAGTCGTAGTTCGTACGGTCAGCGATGCCCCACAGTTCGCCCCAGCCACCGCCAAAGGGGAATTGGTACTCGATATCCGTGGTGGCACGGGAGTAGAAAGCCAACTCGGCAGGGTCATGATCCCGCAGGCGCAGGGATTCTTCCTTGATACCCAGAGAGATCAGCCAATTCTTGCAGAAATCCTTCCAGTAGGCGAACCACTCCAGATCGGTGCCGGGCTTGCAGAAGAATTCGCACTCCATCTGCTCGAATTCCCGGGTGCGGAAGGTGAAGTTGCCCGGGGTGATCTCATTGCGGAAAGCCTTACCCACCTGACAGACACCAAAAGGCAGCTTCTTGCGAGTAGTGCGCTGGATGTTTGCAAAGTTGACGAAAATGCCCTGTGCCGTTTCGGGACGCAGATAGACGGTGGAGGCGGTATCCTCAGTGACACCGATCTGGGTTTTGAACATCAGGTTGAACTTACGGATGGAGGTAAAGTGATGCTTGCCACAACTGGGGCAGACCACATCCTCATGACTTGCGATAAAAGCATCCATTTCGGCAAAATCCATGGCGTCCACATTGACCGTCTGACCGCTTTCGGAGGCGGAGATCAACTGGTCTGCTCGCTGACGGCTGCCGCAGCCCTTGCAGTCCACCAAAGGATCGGAAAAAGAACCGACGTGACCGGTTGTGATCCAAGTCTGGGGATTCATCAAGATCGCCGCATCCAGACCCACATTGTAGGGGGATTCCTGCACGAACTTTTTCAGCCATGCCCGCTTGACATTGTTCTTAAACTCCACGCCCAGAGGGCCGTAGTCCCATGCGTTGGCCAGACCGCCGTAAATCTCGGAGCCGGCGTAAACATAGCCACGGCTCTTGCAGAGATTGACGATCATTTCCAGAGTCTTTTCGCTGTTTTTCATATATTCTTCCTCCAAATTTTGGATTGTTTGCTGAATTTCACCTTATTATACAGGGTATCTCCGAAATAATCAAGTATCTGTTGCAAATTTCACCGGAGGCATCGGTGCAGGACGTTCGGGAGTGGGAAAAAAACACTTTACAGTGTCGAATGATTCTGGTATAATTGAATAATAATATGAAAAAGGGAGTGTTTTTCCCATGAAATGTCCGTTCTGTGGTGATGTTGAGAGCAAAGTTGTGGATTCCCGTCGCAGTGAAGACGGCGATTCCATCCGTCGCCGCCGGGAATGTCTGAAGTGCCAGCGCCGGTTTACCACCTATGAAATCGTGGAAAGTCTGCCCATCATCGTGGTGAAGCGGGACGGGACTCGCCAGAGCTTTGACCGGAATAAGATCCTCAACTCCATGGTGCGGGCCTTCGACAAGCGTAGAGTGGAACTGGCCCAACTGGATCGTATCACCACCGAGATCGAGCAGAGCATCCAGAATTCTCTGGAGCGAGAAGTGAGCAGTGACAAGATCGGTGAAATGGTGATGGCGCGCATCAAACCTCTGGACGAGGTGGCCTATATCCGCTTTGCGTCGGTGTATCGTCGTTTTCAGGATGTGGGCAGTTTCGTGGCGGAGATCAATCAATTTTTGGACAACAAGGAGTAAATTATGGATCTGGAATCCTTAAAGGCCATATTTGATGGATTTGATCTGGCGGCTTTTCTGCCGGAGATCGACTCCATTCTGGGTTGGGTGGAGACGATCCTGCGGCTGTGCGTCATGATCGGGCCGCTGCTGCTGCTGGGCTTTGGCTTGATGTACCTGCTGGTACCGCCGAAGGAGGCCAACTATTCTCTGGGCTATCGCTTCTTCTGGAGTATGTCCAGCTTGGATGTGTGGCGATTCACCCATCGGTTGGTGGGCGTTCTGTGGACAGTGCTGGGCTTGGTGCTGAGCATCCTCATGGCGGTGGTGTGCAATGCATTCCGCCGGATGGAAACCATGCAGATGCTCTGGTCTGCGGTGCGCGCCATCGGTTGGGAACTTGGGCTAACGGTGGCGGTGTGCCTGCTGGCGGATGTGATCATCATCCTCACCTTTGACAGCAAGGGCTACCGCAGAGGAAAACTTGAAGACTAAATCAAATGAGCCGCCCGAAGGGCGGCTCATTTGCGTCATGGGTGGTGCAAAATAAGAAATGCGGCGGAGAAAATCTCCGCCGCACTGGCTATGTAGGGTTTTGGGAATCAGTCGCGGTTCTGAGCGGCCTTGAAAGCAGCCTCAGCAGAAGCGAAGCCCATCATGACCTGCACGAAAGCGTCGCCGTACTTATTGACGGTGAAAGCGGTGCGGTACATGCTATGCTCAACAATGGCCAGAGAGGGCAGGCAGCCGTCGCAGTCAACAGCGTAGCGGAAACGGACCTCGCCGTCACGCTCGTCCATCTCAAAGTTGCCGAACATGATGTCGTAGTTGATCAGGTTGATCAGACGGACGACCTCGGGGAACTCAGCGGAGTCGGCGGTAACGGGGTAGGTGAAGTACAGCAGGTACTTATCGTCACGCAGGTCGAACAGGATGTCGCAACGCTTCATCTTGCCTTCCAGAGTCAGGCCGGAACGGATGACTTCGCGCTCCTCTTCCAGACGATACTTCCAGTCGTCCTTCTCCAGGAACTCAATGATACGGTTGCAAATAGCACGGGAGTAAGACATAATTAAATATCCCCTTTCAAGTTGTTTGGTGTCTTGCTGATAAATACATTATAGCATCCTCCATAGAAAAGTCAATTCCATTTTACAGGAAAGATGCCAACCTTTTTGAGGAAACCATCGTCAAATTTTGCGTAAAAAGGGAAAATGGAAAAATTTTACCGGGATTTCGATTTTTGGGGCGAGTCTCGGCATTCCCAATCAAAGCAACCCCTGCCGGGCCAGCTCGATATAATGGGCGGCGCTGTGGGCATTGTCTGCGATCTGCTCGTCGGTAACCTCTTTCACTACCTTAGCCGGGCTGCCGAGGATCAGCGAACCTGCCGGGGCATCCATCTTCCCGGTGACCAATGCACCGGCGCCGATGATGCAGTCGTTACCAATGACAGCGCCGTTGAGGACGATGGCACCCATGCCGATGACGCAGTTGTCACCGATGGTGCAGCCGTGGACAATCGCGCCGTGGCCAATGGTGCAGTTGCAGCCGATCCGAGTGCGCTCATGGACGATGGCATTGTCCTGAATGTTGGTGCCGGCACCAATGGTGATGGCGCCGCTGTCACCACGCAGTACCGCTCCGTACCAAACGCTGACATTTTCGCCCAAAGTTACATCCCCGACGACGGTGGCGTTGGGGGCGATATAGGTTGACATAAAACCATCCCTTTGCTTCGTTTTTCCTATCATATCACAATTCTTTACAGCAGGCAAGAAAAACACAAGATAATTTCCGATCCTCTCGGTGGATCGGAAACGAACCGCAAACTCCAATTTGACAACCCTACTGTGACATGGTATGATATGCTCGTATGAACAGGAGGTTATCGCGATGCAATTACTGCTTTACGGTCTGGTGGCGCTGCTGATCGCAGCGGTGGATCAGATCTCCAAATATTTCACCGTCACCTACATCCAATTGTATGAGCAGGTGGAGCTTCTGCCCGGATTTATCGGACTGACCTATGTACGCAACACCGGCGCAGCCTTCTCCTCCTTTGAGGGGATGCGGTGGTTCTTCGTGCTGGTGTTTTTGCTGTTCAGCGTAGCCATTGCGGTGAATTTCGTCAAAAAATATATGCCCTTCACCAAATTTGAGACTTGGTGCATCGTCGCGATCTATGGCGGTGGCCTCGGCAATGTCATTGATCGGATATGGCGGGGCTATGTGGTGGATATGATCCGGACGGAATTTATCGATTTTCCCATCTTTAACGTGGCCGACTGCTTCATCACTTGCGGCTGCATCGCTCTGATCATCAGCCTGATCTTCTTTAACAAGGCATTTTGGAAGGACGAGAAAAAATGATTCTCATTGCCGATATTTCCGGCGAACGGCTGGATGCTTTTCTGGCGCGCTGTGCCGAGGGACTGAGCCGCTCGGCCGCACAGAAGCTGATCGAGGAGGGTCACGTGACCCGCAACGGCAAGCCCGGTAAAAAAAATGATAAGCTCAACATCGGTGACGAGATCCATGTGACCCTGCCCCAGCCCCAGCCCGTGGACATCCGCCCCACCCAGATGCAACTGGACATCGTCTACGAGGACGAGGATGTGGTGGTTATCAACAAGCCCAAGGGTCTTGTGGTGCATCCGGCAGCAGGACATCAGGACGACACGCTGGTAAACGGTCTGATGTATGCATTGGGTGAAAATCTCAGCGGCATCAATGGCGAGCTGCGCCCCGGCATCGTACATCGCATCGATAAAGATACATCCGGCCTGCTGGCGGTGGCAAAAAACGACTATGCCCACATCTGGTTGGCCAGTCAACTGCAGGATCACTCGATGTATCGGGTGTATGAGGCCATCGTCTGCGGCAGTTTTCGAGAGGATTCGGGCACGGTGGATGCGCCCATCGGGCGACATCCCACGGATCGAAAGAAAATGTGTGTAACCGTGCGCAACGGCAAGGAAGCGGTGACCCACTGGGAAGTGGTGAAGCGTTACCGTAGCTACACCCACATCCGCTGCCGGTTGCAGACCGGACGCACCCACCAGATCCGGGTGCATATGGCTCACATCGGTCATCCGATCCTAGGCGACACGGTGTACGGACGGAAAAAGCCGGAGCTGGGGCAAGATTCTCAGGTACTCCATGCCGGCACGTTGTGCTTCTCCCACCCAAAAGACGGCTCGCCCGTGATGGTGTTTGCCCCCCTGCCGGAGTATTTCGTGAAAGTTCTGGAAAAATTGGAGAAAATGGAAGGGTAAATTGGATTTGATCGATCCCCCATAGACGCCAACACCCTCGCCGCACCCTACGATACATTCTCTCAGAATGACAAACTGAACTTTGAAGGTAGATTATGTTTTCTGACATTTTATTGACGGTGGATTATGACCGGACGCTGACAGCGCCGGATTCCACCATTCCTCAACGCAATATCGAGGCCATTGAATACTTCATCGCCCACGGCGGCGCTTTTACCATCAATACCGGCCGCAGTATTCCCATGGCGAAGGCATTTATTGGCAAAGTGCCCGTCAGCGCACCGCTGCTGTTGTACAACGGCTCGGCGGCTTACGACGTTGCACAAAAGAAATTTACCATGTCCTATCCCATCGAGCTGGAGCAGAAAACCTTTATTGAGGAGCTGCGGCGGCTGTTTCCCCATCTTTTGGTGGAAATTCAGGGCGTGGATGCCCACTATGAGTTTGAACCACACGCCGATTGGGAAAAATTCAGCGAAACCGGAGGCTGTGCATGGGCTTGTGCCCAGCCGGGCGATGTGCCCGGGCCATTTCTGAAGGTGTCGCTGTACGGTGACTGCTCAGGCTACACCGTGGCATCCATGTATCAGGCTACGGCGGAAGAATTGGCCCAGATGAAGGCAGCCATCGAAACGGTGCGCCGGCTCTACGGCGACAAGGTGGAGGTATTTCATCCCTGCGCCAAGATCGTGGATATCCACGCCAAGGGTGTCAGCAAACTGCGCTGTGCGCGGGATCTGCAGAAGGCTATGGGTCGCAAGTGGCTCATCTGCGTCGGTGATGCAGAAAACGATGTTCCCATGTTAGAGGGCGCAGACGGCGCTTACTGTCCCGCCGACGGTGTGATCGCACATCGGTTCGAAAACGTATGTCCCTGCGGCGATGGAGCCGTGGCGGAAGTGATCTATGAGAAAATCCCGGCTTTTTTGAAAAATAAGCCTTGACATTTTTCCCTGTCCGTGCTAAAATTTCATAGCTGAAACAGCAATGTGGTCAGGATTTGCGGGTGTAGTTCAATGGTAGAACACCA
>CAZOVE010000089.1:0-6755 GCA_964583135.1 uncultured Oscillospiraceae bacterium
GGCACATCTCCAATATTCTATTTTTTCTCCGCCCCAACTATTGACATAGAGCCTTTCTTTTGTTTTACGGCTTCTTGATCTGGTTCAGAGCCTGGTTCAGTGCCAACTTCGCCGCCATAGGAACAGCATCACCGGCCATCTTCAGCGCATCAGACAGGCGCATCATTCTCATAAAGCCCATCATTTCCTCGCTCATTTCGCCCATAGATGCCATCATGGCATTTCCGCCGCCACCCATCATCTTCTGCATCATGCCGCCCAGAATCGCAGCAGTCTGGGGATTGGCCATCAGGTCGCCCATCTTGTCCTTAATGGAATAGGCATCCTTGGGATACTGGAAGGCCTTCTTCATGGCCACCAGCTCCGGATCGTCAAACCAGTTGGCGCCCTGATTGCCGTCGGGCAGATCATAGCTGTAATCGTGGTCTGCCACGCCGCACAGCACGATCTCATTACCCTGCACAGCACCGCTGTGGGCAGAAACAGTATTCTGGCCGTCGTTCAGGGCCACATCCTCGAAGACCACCATATGATCCACGGCAGCCTTTGTCGCCACGGCCACACCGTTTACCACCAAAGTGACCTCGTCACAGTTGGTGTAGACGATGACACTGCGCTCCTCAGGGCCACGATTGACAAAGCGACCGCCGGAGACCCAAACCATGGGCTCAGGATTCCACCATGCCTTATAGATATAGAAAGCATCCTTCCGGATCTTCCGGTCGTAGGTGATGAGGCCCTTGTTGTTGCGGCCCTGCACGCCACCTTCGTTGCGGGCATCGGCAGCAAAGTCAAAGCAGTTCCACTGATGGGTCGCCCACAGATAGGGACGAGCCGCAAAGGTCTTGAGCATTTCCTGATGGTAGTGGTTGGCGTATTCTTCGGTATAATCGTGGTTTTCCGGATTTGCGGTGTGCCAAGTCAAGATATTTTCCGCACCGTACTCGGAAACGCCCAGACACTTATCCGGATGCAGGGCATGGAAGCGATCCAGCCAAGGACCGTTGTCCTCTACATCGCCACCGTACCAACCAAAGTAATGGTTATAGGACACAACATCGGTGATAAAGTTATGCTCGGAGTCCATGGGTGTCATGGAAACCTGCGCCATGGTAGTCAGGCGGCTGGGATCCATCGCCTTGGCCAGCTCGTGCAGATCCCGCAGATTCTGGCGCAGATCTTCCCGGTCGACACCAATGAGGATCTCGTTGGAAATGCCCCAGAAACAGATGGCCGGGTGGTTATAGTTCTGGGCGATCAGCTCTGTCATTTGAGAGATGGTATTGCGATAAGCTTCCTCGGTGGGGATGAACTGGGAGATGAAGGGGATCTCTGCCCACAGGATGAAGCCGGCATAATCGCACAGCTCATAGAAATACTGGTCGTGCTGATAGTGGGCCAGACGGATGGTATTGGCACCCAATTCCTTAATCAGGGCGATATCCTCTTCATGATCTTCCTTGGAGATGGCCCAACCCTTGTCCAGACGGTCCTGATGGCGGGCAACACCATGCAGCGGCACGTTCTTGCCGTTGAGCCAGAAACCGGTGTTGGGGTCCACATGGAAGGAACGATAGCCATAGCTGACGATCACGGTATCCACTACTTCACCGTCGCAAACAATGCTGGCTTCACAGGTATAGCAGTAAGGATCTTCCATACCGTTCCACAGGTGGGGATCCTTCACGTCTAGCAGAACATGGGTATGCTCGACGGCTTCCACGTCGGTTTGAGCCACATAGTTGCCCTCAGCGTCGCGCAGTGCCACATGGATGGTGCAGCCTGCGGCGTTCACAGGGAACAAATCCACACGGGTCTTGCCAATATTGTGTGGAGTGACAAAGACAGCGTCGGTGCCGTCCATCAGCAGGTCAAAGTGGGCATCGTTGACTTCAATGAAGTTTACATCCCGGTACAGACCGCCGTAGAAGGTAAAGTCGGCATTCTGAGGATAAATGTCGCTGGGAGCGTTGGAAACCACCACAGTCAGCACATTGCCCTCAGGCTTCATGGCAGCCGTCAGATCAAAGCGGAAGGTGGAAAAACCACCCTTGTGGGTGCCCAATTCCCGACCGTTGCAGTAAACGGTAGCCACGTGGTTGGCACCCTGTAGCTCAATATACTGCTTCTTGCCGGCGGTGGGGTTGGGCAGGTCGATCTTGTAGATACCGATGCCACGCCAGTAGTCGCCACCGCCGTCCTGACCATCCAAAGCATTCCAAGTGTGGGGCAGTGCCACCTTCGCCAGAGCTTCGCCTTCCTTGGCAAAGAGGGCTTCGGTGAGAAGTGTTTTGTTGATTCGCATAGTATTGTTTACTCCTTTCGTGCGTGAACCGCAGCTACGCATTGTATAATATATATATTATCATCTCCCGGTCTTGCGGTCAAGATAGTACTAAAAATCTGCCGTTTTGACGAGAAACAGTTGCATTATTTGGGCATTTTGATATAATGGATGAAATTACAAATTGGATTGGATCGTTCTTCCATAAGGGTCAGCGTCCCCTACAATGCATTTTCTCGGAACGACAAACTGAAATTTGAAATATTCAGGAGCAACTTATGTTAAAACGGTATATCGGTACGCGCAACTTCTACCGCAGGGTCACGGCGGTGGTGCTTCCCATTATGATCCAGAGTGCCATTACCAATTTCGTATCCCTGTTGGATAATATTATGGTCGGTCAGGTGGGCACCGTCCCTATGAGTGGCGTATCCATCGTGAACCAACTTCTGTTTGTGTTCAATCTCTGCGTCTTTGGCGCATCCTCCGGTGCCGGTATCTTTACTGCCCAGTTTTATGGCAACCATGACGAAGACGGTGTCCGTCATACCTTCCGCTTTAAGATCATCGCCTGTCTGACGCTGGCCGTACTGGGCAGCGGTCTGTTCCTGTGGCAGGGAGAAGGGCTGATCCAAGCCTATCTCACCGGTGAAGGCGACCCCGTCGATGCTGCCGCTGCGTTAGAATACGGCAAGGAATACTTGGTCATTATGCTCATCGGTCTGCTGCCCTTCTCGGTGAGCAATGCCTACTCTAGCACACTGCGAGAAACCAACGAAACCAAGATCCCCATGTTGGCCGGAATCGTAGCGGTATTTGTAAATCTTATCCTTAATTATGTCCTGATTTTTGGACATTTTGGTGCGCCGAAGCTGGGTGTAGCAGGCGCTGCCTATGCCACCGTGATAGCCCGCTTTGCCGAATGTGGCATTGTCGTGGTCTGGAGCCATACCCATACGGATCAAAAGCCCTTTTTCCGGGATGCCTTTCGCTCTTTGTACATCCCCGGCAAGCTCCTTCGGGGAATCATTGCCAAAGGCTTTCCTCTGTTGGTCAACGAGTTTTTGTGGGCCAGCGGTATGGCGGTGATCAATCAGCGCTATTCCACCTGTGGTTTGGACGTGGTACCGGCCATTAACATTTCCTCGAGCATCTATAATCTGGCTGGCGTAGGCTACTTCTCCATGGGTACTGCCGTAGGCATCCTGATGGGGCAAATGCTGGGTGCCGGCATCCCCGAGGAAAACATCCGGGATACCAATCGGAAGCTGATCTTCACCTCCTGCGCCGTCGGTGCCCTGCTTGGCGGTGTGATGGCGGCCATCTCCGGCGTATTCCCCCTGTTCTACGACACCACCGACAGTGTGCGCCGGCTTGCAACGACCCTGATCTGCATTAGCGCGGTAATGATGCCTTTCAATGCCTATACCCACGCCGCCTATTTCACCATGCGCTCTGGCGGTCAGACCTTTATCACCTTTCTGTTTGATAGCTGTTATGTGTGGGTGCTGTGTGTTCCACTGGCGTGGTGCTTGACCCGGTTTACCGGTCTTTCCATCATTCCCGTGTATATCCTGTGCCAGAGTGCTGACTTTCTTAAGTGCGCCATCGGCGCTTTTCTGCTCAAAAAGGGTGTCTGGATCCGAAATTTGGCACAAAAGGCTTGACTTTTCCAATTTATCGTGGTAGTATTTTTACCGTTATGAGGGAGTAGCGGGCGCACGGATCGGTGCGTAGCAAGTCAACATACTGGTCGAAAGATCTGGCTTGCTTTCAATTGCGAGACTCATGTATAGCAGATTTGCGTACATGGGCTCTTTCTATCCAAAAGAAGTATCCGGGTACGCATCAGTACCCGGATTTTTTATGACGGAGGATGTCAAAATGCTGGATTTCATGTTCTTCTTTAACTGTATTTTACTGGGTGTCGGTCTGGCGATGGATGCTTTTTCCGTTTCCGTTGCCAACGGTCTGAATGATCCCGGTATGAAGCCCCCAAAAATGTGGGCCATTGCCGGTGTGTTTGGTCTATTTCAGGGTTTGATGCCTCTGTTGGGCTGGATCTGCATCCATACGGTGGTGCAGTATTTTACCGCTTTTGAAACGCTGATCCCTTGGATCGCCTTGGCGCTGCTATGCTACATCGGCGGCAAAATGGTGCTTGACGGGCTGCATCCGGAGCAGGAGGAAGCTACGGGACATACGTTGGGCTTCTCTGCCCTGCTGGTGCAGGGCATTGCCACATCCATTGATGCCCTCAGCGTCGGCTTCACCATCGCAGATTACGATCTGGGCGCCGCCGTACTGGCAGCGGCGATCATTGCCGTGCTGACGGTGCTGATTTGCTACGTCGGCGTGGTCATCGGCAAAACCGTGGGTAATAAACTCTCCGGCAAAGCCAGCATTTTCGGCGGTGTTATTCTGATCATCATCGGCATCGAGATTTTCATCACCGGCGTACTATAAAGAAAAACAGCCCTGAGGGCTGTTTTTTTTTATTTCAAATTTCTCTGCAGAGGGTAGCATCCTGCCGGATCTGGTGGCGCAATTCCTCTAGCGTATCAAATTTTTGTTCCGGGCGAAGAAATTGATAGAATTCCAGCGTGAGATCTTTCCCATAGAGGTCGCCTTCAAACTCCAAGATCCAGCTCTCTGCCCGTACCTGATGACCTCCCACGGTAGGTCTGGAACCAATATTGGTCACCGCCCGATATACCTTGCCGTCGATGACACATCTACAAGCATAAACGCCCAACTTGGGCACAACAACGCCCTCCGGCAGCAAAATGTTGGCGGTCGGCACTCCGATGGTGCGCCCCAATTGTCGCCCGGTCACCACTTCCCCACTAAGAATATGGGGATGGCCCAGAAACTTGGCCGCTTTCTCCATCTCGCCGGCCTCGATGAGACTGCGAATATGGGTGGAGGAAATGCGGATACCGTCCAATGTCTGCTCCGGGATCACTTCCCCCAGCATTCGCCGATTTGCGCAAAAATCCATTACGCATTGGGCGTTACCTGCTCCTTCGCGGCCAAATCGAAAATCATATCCACAAATAAATCCGTACGCACCGTCTGCCAGCAGATCCTCCAGAAACTGCCAGTGATCGATATTCATACTATCTTCGTTGACGGCAACGGTGTAAATATGCTCGATGCCATACCGACGCAACAGTGCTTCTCGGTCGGCATTGGAATTAATCAGCGCCGGTGGCGTGGGAACAAATTGACTCTGGGGATGCTTATCAAAAGTGATTGCTGCCGGTTCATAGCCAAACCGATGCGCCGTGGTTACACAGGCAGCTAAAAGCGCCTGATGGCCCAAATGCACCCCGTCAAAAAAACCCAGGGCGAATATTTTTTTATGATCCATATCGTCACCTGAATTTCAAATTTCAGTTTATCGTTCCGAGAAAATGCATTGCAGAGGGTCATCCCCTACACAAGAACATTCCACTCCAATTTACACTTCGAAGAAGCTCTTAATGGTTGACATAACACCATCTTCCACCTTGGAAAGAGCGAGAAATTCTCCGGATTGGGCATAGGTCCGGTACGTACCATCAGCCATTTTTACGGAAAAACTGTTACCACAGCGACAACGTTTTTCCTGATTGGCTGTGAGGGTGATGGCAGGGTAATTGCGAAACATACTGTCCACGGGCCGCAGATACTGCTCCGGCCTATCGGTTTCCAGTAGCGTTTCCAAGGACACGGCTTCCTCCGCCGTATATTCCCCCGCCTGTACCCGGCGCAGCGCCGCCATACAGCCGCCGCAACCCAGCGCCTCGCCAATATCCTTACACAAGGTACGAATATAGGTGCCTTTGGAGCAGCGGACTCGCAGATGGATCCCCTCGGCATCCATCCCCAGCAACGTCAGCTCATGGATGGTGATCGGTCGAGGACGACGCTCCACCTCTTTTCCCTTACGGGCCAATTCGTATAACTTCTGCCCGTTCACTTTCAAGGCAGAATACATTGGCGGCACCTGCAGGATCTCTCCACGAAACCGAGGCAGCACCGCCTCCACCATTTCTCCGGTGACGAACGCATCCCCTTCGGTCAATACTCGACCGGTGATATCCTCGGTGTCAGTGGTGATTCCGGGACGCAGCACCGTTTCGTATACCTTTTCCGCGTGTTCGAAAAACTCCACGCCACGAGTGGCTCTTCCCACAAACACCGGCAACACGCCGGTGGCCATCGGATCCAGTGTGCCACCATGACCGATGCGCCGTGTATTGAATACCCTGCGCAGCCGGGCCGTCACATCCTGACTGGTCCATCCCTGAGGCTTGTCTACAATTACGATTCCATTCATACGATCACCTGCGGTCAATGGTTTTTAACCGTTCTTTTTATTCCTCTTCGTCGCTGCCGGTGTCCAGAGAATTGATCAGCTCCAGCATTCTGGCGCCGTAGGTGATGCTGTCATCCAGCGCCCAGACGATCTCCGGTGCATAGCGCA
>CAZOVE010000090.1:0-6712 GCA_964583135.1 uncultured Oscillospiraceae bacterium
TACCGCTACGTGAATTTCCGGATTATATTGATTATTTGCCTCATGGCGCTATTGCTCGAAAAATTGGAGTGATGGGATTTATCCCTGAGATAGATCCCGATCTTCCGCCTCCCATTACTATGACCAGAGAAGAATATATTGGTTTTGTATCGGATACTGTGGAGATGGTGATCGCCGTATTTCATGAAAAGGGTTTGATATAAAAAAGGAGCTGCTACACTATGGCAACAGCTCCTTTTCAATTACAGTTTATTTACCACTGTCTGAATCCGTTCGACAGAGCGCTCCTTACCCAAAATCTGCATGACGGTATGCAGGTCGGGAGAGTTGGTCTTGCCGGTGACAGCCTGACGGATGAATGTAGAAATATCCGCTACGGTGCCAGGGAAGGCATCGGGGTTAGCCTTATATGCCTTCATGTCGGTAGTAAAGCCCATTTCCTCGGTGATGGCCTTGACCTTATTGAACCACTCGCCGGCGTCATCCGCTGGATCGTAAACCGCAACAAATCTCTCAAGCACGGTCTTAATAGTAGCCCGATCAAAGCGCTCATCAAAGACAGGCTCAGTCAGATACTCATCATAGAAGAAGCCCATATATTCCTTGGCATCCTTCCAGACCGCCAAGTCCTTTCTCGGCTTCTTGCCGCCACGGCCGATGGCCAAAATCGCAGTAGCGAATTCTGGATTAGCGGCCAGCTTTTCGCCAAAGTCCGGATCAAATTCCTTCGCCCACTCGGTCAGTAGTGTATACACTTCCTCTGCACTCATACGACTGATAACATTCTTGGAAACGTCCACCAATTTTGCATAGTCAAACAGGGAACCCGCCGGATTCAGCTTCTTGGGACTGAACTTGAAGTCATCGGTAGGAGCATCGGGATTTGCACGACGCCAATCCTCAAAGTTGGAGTTGAGGATGGTCATGATGTATTCATATACAGCCTTCACCGGGAATCCCTCGGCTTTGTAGAAGGTCAGCGCCAACTCCGGATCCTTACGCTTACTGAGCTTACGCTTGGAGGTGCCGTCCATCTTCATCAGCGGTCCGATGTGGACATACTTGGGTAGTTTGAAACCTAGCGCCTTAAATAGCTGAATGTGGAACGGTAGAGTCGGCAACCACTCATCACCACGGACAACATGGGTGGTGCGCATCAAGTGATCGTCTACAGCATGAGCAAAGTGATACGTGGGAATACCGTCAGACTTCAGCAGCACATGATCCACGTCATTTTCCGTAATGGTCAGCTTGCCCTTGACCAGATCATCAAACTTGAACTGATTTTCAATGGAACCGGTGCTGCGGAAGCGAAGCACCCAAGGATGCCCAACTGCCAATTCCGCTTGGATCTCTTCTAAGCTGCGGTCACGCCACATAGCATATTTTCCATAGTAGCCGGTGTTTTCCTTGTTGGCTTCCTGAGCTTCTCGCATAGCAGCCAGTTGCTCCTCCGTACAGAAACAGGGATATGCCTGACCTTCGCTCACCAGCTTTTTTGCATATACATGATAGATCGCCGCTCTTTGCCGCTGACGATACGGACCATACACACCGCTGTCGCCATCATGGGTTGCGCCCTCGTCAAACTGAATGCCGTAATGCTTCAGCGTGTCAATGAGAACCTCTACTGCGCCCTGCACTTCCCGCTTGGCATCGGTATCTTCCACACGCAGGAACAACACGCCACCGCTCTGATGTGCCATACGCTCCGAGGTCAAGCCCTGCACCAAATTACCCAAGTGGACAAAGCCGGTGGGCGACGGCGCCATGCGTGTGATGACCGCACCTTCAGGAACATGACGCAGGGGATATTTTTCTTCCAAAGTTTCCGGCGTATCCGTCACATCCGGAAACAGAATTTCCGCTAAAAGCTGATAATCCATAATTACTACCTCTTTTGTCATAGTTTTCTGCATAGCAGTATATCACAAGCCTCTCCAGAAATCAATCCATAAGATAATTAGTTCTCTGTCAGGTCATAATTTGCAGGGACGCAACCGGTAGTTGCTAAATTATCAAGCCGGCTAGGTAGACATTTTACGTGTCACGGTGTTATGATAACGCCATATTGATCAAGCCAACGAAGGAGGACGTATCATGAATCTAGGCGAAAATATCTACAAATTCCGTACCCAAAAGAATATGTCTCAGGGAGATCTGGCAGATGCTCTGGATGTTTCCCGGCAGTCGGTAAGCAAGTGGGAAAACAATGCAGCAGTACCCGAATTGGAGAAGCTGGTAAAAATGGCGCAAGTGTTTTGTATTACTCTCGATGAATTAGTATCCGGAACCACACCCGACAACGCATCCCAACAATCCCCACAGGAATCTCATGTGATCTATGTCGACAAGCCCCTGCGCACCGGCATTACCCCTTTGCAAATACTGGGCATCATCTTGACTGTTTGCTCCTTACTGGCGCTGACGCTTTCTATCCTTTTGATGTCCGAAAGAGCTTGGGAAGACAGCCCATTCCCTCTGTGTATTCCGATCGCTGTGTGTGGAATCATTTGCATCGTCGTCAAGCAATATCCCGGATATTTCTGTGCATTGAGTCTCTACTTTACATTTGGCCTTCCGGCGATGATCCTGCTGACTTCTGACTTTGATACGATCAATGGGATCGTATATATCGCTTTTCTGCTATACTGCCTGATTTTGCTGGTCTACACAATCGTCCGCTTCCGCAAAATCCCGATACCTACCATTTTCAAGACCGTCATTCTCGTCCTTTTAACTTTGACCCTGATCGTCCGCATTGTCGCAATGTTTCCGCCCCGGCAACAGGAAGCAATTCCTTGGGAAGAATTCATAAGCACCGCAACCACCAACGTTTCCCCCGACTGATCAGCAAGAATGAGCCATATCACTTTTGCAGAAATGACAATTTCTCCGTGTACCATCTTCCCTTTTTACGCAAAAGGTGATATAATGTACAAAATGTACTTCGGAGGTTCTATATGAGCTTTCTTCCTATCTGCAAACAGGATATGATCGACCGAGGCTGGACCCAATGTGACTTTGTCTATGTCATCGGTGATGCTTATGTGGATCATCCATCTTTTGGTCATGCCATTATCAGTCGTATTCTGGAAAGTCATGGCTACAGCGTTGGTATCATCTCCCAACCGGACTGGAAGAATCCCAGTTCCATCAATATTTTCGGCCGTCCTCGTCTGGGCTTTCTGGTTTCCGGCGGTAATATGGACTCCATGGTGAATCACTATTCTGTCACCAAGCACCGCCGCAAAAGCGATGCCTTTACTCCCGGTGGAGAAATGGGCAAGCGACCTGATTACGCCATCACTGTCTATTGTAACCTGATCCGCCAAACCTATAAAGATGTCCCCATTCTCATTGGTGGCATCGAGGCCTCTCTGCGCCGGCTTGCACACTACGACTACTGGTCCGAGAGCATGAAGCGCTCCATTCTTCTGGATGCGCAAGCCGACATTCTCATGTACGGCATGGGGGAAAAGAGCATCATCGAGTTGGCAGATGCCCTCAATTCCGGTATGGATGTGCGCCACATCACCTACATCGACGGCACCGTCTTCCGGACCACCGAATTGGACGACAGTCTTCCAACCATCCTTCTGCCCTCCTTTGAGGAGCTTCGCAGTAACAAGCGCCGTTATGCCGAGAGCTTCAAGATCCAGTATGGCAACTGCGATCCTTTTACCGCCAAGCGTCTGGCAGAGCCCTACGGCAAGGAATATGTCGTACAGAATCCTCCCCAAAAGCCTCTCTCTACAGAAGAAATGGACGCCGTGTACGAACTTCCCTACGAGCGCACTTGGCATCCTTCTTATGCAGCCAAAGGTGGTGTTCCTGCCATTGAAGAAGTCAAATTCAGTCTGGTTTCAAACCGTGGCTGTTTCGGTGCTTGCTCTTTCTGCGCCTTGACCTTCCATCAGGGGCGCATCATCCAAACCCGCAGTCATGAATCCATCCTCCGAGAAGCGGAAATCATGGTGCGGGACAAAGATTTCAAAGGATATATCCACGACGTGGGCGGTCCAACCGCCAATTTCCGCCATCCGGCCTGTGAAAAGCAACTGAACAAGGGTGCTTGCGGTGGTCGCCAATGCCTCTACCCCACCCCGTGTAAGAATATGCGTGCCGATCATTCCGACTATGTGGCACTACTGCGCAAGCTGCGAAAGATTCCCGGCATCAAGAAGGTCTTCGTTCGTAGCGGCATCCGATTTGACTATCTGTTGGCCGACAAAAAAGATACGTTCTTCAGAGAATTGGTTCAATTCCACATTTCCGGTCAACTCAAAGTTGCTCCAGAGCATGTATCCGATGCAGTTCTGAGCCGAATGGGAAAACCCAGAAATGCTGTCTACAACCAATTTGTGGACAAGTATTTTGCCTTGAACAAGCATTACGGCATGAATCAGTATTTGGTTCCCTATCTCATGTCCAGTCATCCCGGTTCAACTCTGAAGGAAGCCATCGAACTGGCAGAGTATATTCGGGATATGGGCTATAATCCTGAGCAGGTGCAGGACTTCTACCCCACCCCTTCAACCCTTTCCACCGTTATGTACTATACAGGGCTCGATCCCCGTACCATGGAAAGGGTCTATGTTCCTACCGATCCCCATGAAAAAGCCATGCAGCGAGCCCTGATCCAGTATCGCAATCCCAAAAACTACTACCTCGTTCGAGAGGCTTTGCTCACTGCTCATCGGGAAGATCTCATCGGCTCCGGTCCCAAATGCCTGATCCGGGCAATTCCACCCCGTCCGAACAAACACACAGCACCACCGCCAAAGGCGCTCTCCAAGGGTAGAGCTGCGTCTGAAAAAGCACCTGCCAAGCCTATGCCGAAAAAGGCACCTGCAAAACATACCGCAGGAAAGAAACGGTAAGATTGGTCTGAATGATAATATCTCTCAAATGAAGAAACTCGGAGGAAACCACTATGGAAAAACTCATGGATGCCATCGTAAAACCCGTTGCAGGCCCCGGATTGGAACTACGAAGAGTTCCCGTTCCCGTCCCAGGCCCCGGCGAAGTTCTCATTAAAGTCCACAAAACCGCCATCTGCGGCACCGATGTCCACATCTACAACTGGGATCCTTGGGCTGTGGAGCACATCAAGCCCCCTATGACCATCGGTCACGAATATGTGGGCGAAGTAGCAGCCCTTGGTCCCGGTGTTCATGGTGTTCGCATCGGTCAGCGCGTTTCCGGTGAAGGCCACCTAACCTGTCACCATTGCCGAAACTGTCATACAGGCAACATCCAGTGGTGTAAAGATACCGTCAGCGTTGGTGTGGATCGTAACGGCGCTTTTGCGGAATATGTTTGCATTCCGGAAACCAATCTCATTCTGATCGACGAAAGCCTGCCGGAAGATATCGTTGCTTTTTTCGATGCAGTGGGAAATGCCACCCACACCGCCCTCATGTTCGACCTCATCGGTGAGGATGTCCTCATTACCGGTGCCGGCCCCATCGGCATTATCGCTGCTGGTATCTGCCGTTTCGCCGGTGCAAGACGAGTCATTATCACAGACATCAATGATTACCGTCTGGAATTGGCCCGTAAAATGGGTGTCGACGCTGCCGTAAACACTGCCAAGGAAGACCTTCCCCACATTATGAAGGAGCAGGGTCTGGTTGAAGGCTTTGATGTGGGTCTTGAGATGTCCGGCAACGGCAATGCGCTACAGCAGATGATCAGCGCCATGCGCAACGGCGGCAAGATCGCACTTCTAGGCATCTCCAACAAACCTGTTCCCATGGACATGAACACCATCATCACCAAGGGTCTGACCCTACAGGGTATCTATGGTCGCAAAATGGACAATTGGCATCAAATGAGCTATATGCTTCAGGGCGGTTTGGATCTGACTCCCGTCATCACGCATCGCTTCCACTATACGGAGTTTGAAAAAGGCTTTGAAGCTATGAACTCTGGAATGTCTGGCAAGGTCGTGCTGGACTGGACCGCCAAAAAGGAGGGCTAATCCATGAAATCTGCACTGAATGCAATCAACGCTGAGCTCGATGCCATCCGCACCGCCGGTACTTGGCGTGACGAGCGAATTATAACCACTCCCCAGAACAGCCGTATCGACACTACACAAATCGATGGCGTTGTAAATATGTGCGCCAATAATTATCTGGGTCTATCCAATCATCCAGAATTGATCGCCGCAGCAAAGGAAAGCTATGACCAGTGGGGTTTCGGCCTGTCCTCCGTTCGCTTTATCTGTGGTACGCAGTCGATTCACAAGCAGTTGGAGCAAAGATTGGCAAACTTCTTGGGGATGGATGATGTGATTCTGTACTCTTCCTGCTTTGATGCCAATGGCGGCCTGTTTGAAACTCTGCTGGGACCAGAGGATGCCGTCATCTCTGACGAGCTGAACCACGCTTCCATCATCGATGGCGTTCGTCTGTGTAAAGCCAAACGCTACCGCTACAAAAACAACGACATGATCGACCTGCGTCGCTGTCTAGAAGAAGCCCGGCAGTTCGGCTGTCAGAAGCTCCTCATCGCCACGGACGGCGTTTTCTCCATGGATGGATACATTGCCGATCTCACTGCCATCTGCGATCTGGCAGATGAATATGACGCTCTGGTCATGGTCGATGACAGCCACGCCGTGGGCTTCATGGGCGAGCACGGTCGGGGCACGCACGAGCATTGCGGTGTCATGGGCCGTGTGGACATCATCACCGGCACCTTC
>CAZOVE010000091.1:0-6585 GCA_964583135.1 uncultured Oscillospiraceae bacterium
CCAGATTGGTAACATTACCGGTGCAGGTGATGTTTTCGAAGTTGTTGCCGTAGTGCGCGATACCGAATACACCGCCGATGTCGCAAACATCACCGATAACATCGATATTGGAGGTAATGTTCTTGAAGGTGTGGCCGCCCTCGCCGTTGAAGCCGACAACGCCGCCCACATAGGTACGCCAAGCGCCATCTGCATCGGTGGAAACGGCCTTGACATAGGAGGTCTCATCCACATCCACAGTGATGTTGGTCCAGTCAGCGTACGCATTCTTACCACCGACGCCGCCAACATAAGCGAAGCCGTTGACTTCCACGTGACCTGTTACGGTGATGTTGGTATACTTGGAGGTGTAGGGAGTACCGACCACAACACCGACGTTCAGGTAGCCGGTAACAGCAGCGTTCTCAACGGTCAGATTCTTGATCTCACCGGGATTATTGGTGCGGCCAAACAGACCCACATTGCTCTTGTTGGGCGTATTGATGTACAGATTGCTGATAGTATGGCCCTGGCCATCAAAGGTGCCATTGAAGGGGTTGGAGGAGTTGCCGATCGGCGTCCACGCATTGTTGTTCAGGTCAATATCAGCACCCAGCAGAACAGTCTTGCCGGCGTAGGTGTTGCCGCCGTTGACGGATGCCGCAAAGGTATACAGCTCCTCTGCAGTGGTGATCACGATGGCGCCGGTTTCATTCTTAGTGGCGGTGCCGGTGTTCTCACCAATCGTCACTACACCCTTCTTGCTTGTACCGATCCGGCCAACAACATCATTCATATTCTGGTTGCCCGTGTTTCCGTCGTAAGCACCCATGACACCAACATAGGTCAAGGTCACATCCTCCACAGTATTGCCGGACACATCAATATCATGGTCCTCGGGAGATGCCATACCCACGATACCGCCCAGATCTCTGTAAGCAGTGATGGTGCAGTTGATAGCCTTGTTGCCGGAAATGTTGCCGTTAATAGCATAGCCGGCAACAGCACCAGCCTTGGCACCGCCGTCGTAAATGCCCTCATCGGTCAAATAAGGAGTTGCGATAATGGTAGCATTCTTAACGGTACAATTCTTCAGGCAGTTGGCAGCCAGATAACCGCTGCCCATAACGGCACCGACATAGTCATTACCGGAAACATAAGCGCCATCAATGGTCACACCTTCAATGTGTGCACCGCTGAACGTATAGCCAAACAGGCCAACACCCTTCGTGCCGGTTACATGCAGATTAGAAATGGTGTAACCTGTGCCGATGAAGGTACCCCGGAACTTGTTGGAAGAATTACCGATAGGGGTCCAGGGAATGTCGTTCAGGTCAATGTCAGCGCCCAGCGTCACGGTCTTGCCGACGAAAGTATCAGTGCCGCTGTTGACGATCTGAGCCAGACCGGCCAGCTCGGCAGCGGTGTCGATCACAAGCTCAGTAGCTTCGGGATCGTACCAGTTGGTATCAGCCTCACCGGTCCAAGCAGCGTCCTTATCGTAGTCAGAGCCGAAAGAGTCGCTCTCGGAAGTCAACTGGGTAGCAACCAGCTTGACGCCCAGATCGATGTGCAGATACTTTTCGCCATCGGAAGTGGTCTTGCCGTTCTGGACATTCCAGTTGTTGTCAGCATCGGAAGGCTCCCACCAGATCACGATGCCGTAAACATCAGACTCGTCCTTCAGCAGATCGCCGGGCAGGACAAAGTCAGCCAGAGAGGTGCCATTCAGCTTCATAGCATCCTCACGAGAGCCGTTAAAGCCGTTTTTAACAACAGCCACCTTCAGAACATCGGACAGGCCGTAGCCGTTGACGGTGTTCTCGTTGGTGAAGTTGATACTCAGCGCATACTTCAGCGCCAGAGTACCCAGATTCTTCACAGTCAGGTTCTCGTAGGCAACCACACCGGGTTCCCACAGGATGGGGGTTCCATCAACTTCATTGAAGAGCGTCTCAATGCCTTCAATGCTTTTGCCGTCATCAGTGTAGACATCCACATCCAGATTACCGGCGATGATCTGGTTCACGCCGGACTCGACAGAGTCGGTGAACCAGGCGAAGGTCGTACCAACCAGCATGCTGAAGCAGAGCAACAGACACAGGATACTGGTCAGCAAAGCCTTCTTGGTAGACTTGCGATTTGTCATTGCAATTTCCTCCTTAAAATTTTCGCTTCCAACCAATGACGGGCCGAAGCTATTTATGTAATCAGCCGAAGCTGTTTACACCGGGTCAATGGGTTGACCTGCGTCACGATAGAAATACAACTACCTTTTCCATGGATATTTATCCATGGAAACGAGGGGTACCCCTCGTTGAAAATTTACGTACTAGCGCACGACACCCACACATTGCAATTATAGCACTTATCTCAAAAAATGCAAGCCTTGTCGCTGAAATTCTTTCAGCAAAAACCACCCAAGCCCGGAAGGCTTGGGTGGCTGGAAATAATCCTAATTTTTGTTTCCTAATTCTTACTTAAACGCAGGTTGGACAGACCAACAACCGCCCACATCGTGAGCGACAGGAATTGCGCCGGATTCACTCCATGCAGTTTCTACGCCGTCGATATAGAGAGTTCTGTTGCTCCAATAATGCATTCTAAACACAGTGTAGGTTGTGTTATTGAGGCTTACGCTGGAACCGTTTCTCGTATTCCAGCCATGCAGAGAGCCAAATTGACAATCGGTAGCTTCCAATGCCCAAGCTCCGCCAAGAAGTACATCACCATAGGGTGTATAGCCAACCTGCACCTGAGTATCAGGATTAAGGTGCGTAGCATCAGTGATGCCCGCGCACTTGACATTGGTCAGCTTTGCAGTACCGGTACCACGGGAGATATCCAGACCGGTCAGATCATTATCCATGTTGATAACAACATTTTCCAGGGTAACCACACCGTTTGCAGTTTCCTCGGTTCTCACTCTATAGTTTTTCAGCGTAACATTCTTCAGTTCTGCGCCGGTTTCCAGCTTAACAAGATGATAGGTATCAGTGCCGCTGTAAGTGATGGTATGACCGTTGCCGTTCAGGATCGCTCCCTCGGGAATGACGATTCCAGCAGTGGCATTAATATCAGCAGTCAGCACAACTGTGCCGCCATTATTTAACGCAGCTGCCAGTTCCGTCTCATTGGAAGCAGAATACTCAATGGTCAGCGTACCGGTTGTGCCAGGGACGAAACGGCCATACAGCACAGTCGTCGTGTTATAGTTGCCGGTCACATTGCTGTAGCTGGCATTATTGATGATCGTTTTACCAACATGAGCAGTACCCACAACGATGCCGGTGTGCTCAGAATCCTCGCCATTGATGACCACACCGTCAACCGTCAGATTGGTAATGGTGTTTGTGGTGTCGGGATTGCCGCCGGCATGACCAATGGCTGCGCCGACAGAGCCACCGCCGGTGATGGAGCCGCCGGTTACGGAGCAAGCCTCAATGGTAACATCGCTATAGACGGGGCCATTGTTCTGAACATCCCAGCCTGCGGTATAGGCAACAAACGCAGCGGCATACTTTTCACTGACTACTGTACAATTCTTGACATGGCAGTCGGTAATGGTGATGGCATCGCTGGTGTCACCGTCGCCCACAAACAGAGCACCATAATTGCTTGCGGAATTGACGGAACAGTTCTCAAGGACAACTCCGACAAACTTATAAGCGGAAGAACCGCTATGATCAACAAACAGGGCAGATGCGGTTGTATTCAAATTGCTGATGGTGTAACCGTTGCCGAGCATTGTGAAACCCTTATTGCCTGCAACAGGAGTGATGGTCTTGTCAGTCATATCGATATCAGCGGTAATGCAGAACACATCACCAGCCTGCAGATTTGCAAAAGCCTCTACCAACTCGTCTGCAGTACCGATGGTATCTGCAACAACCCAATTGGCAGGAGTCGCACAGTAGCCTGCCAGAACGAGGCCGTTCTCGTCCTCGATCCATCTTCCCAGACCATCGCCAACAAAACTCTTACCAACAATAACACCGGTGTTCTTGAATCCGGCGATCAAGCCTGCGCTTGCACCGCCAGCATTACCAACCACTGCACCGGTGGTCTGATCCTCAGTACCGGTAACGTTACCGTTATTGGTGCAGTTGATAATATCGACGGAAGCGTTGCCGTTAACATAGCCAACAATACCGCCTACACCACCGGCAGCAGCCTTGCTGCAGCTAACAGCACCATCGTTGGTGCAGTTGATGATCTTAGCATTCGCACCGGTCACATTAGAGACGATACCGCCGGCCTTGGTAGTGCCGGTAACAGTAACCTTGCTGACACAGTTCTCGATGACGGTGTTGCCCTCAACACGAGCCACGATACCAGCAGCGTTGACACCGTTAACAGTGCCTTCCACAGTCAGGTTCTTGATGGTGGCGTCCTTGGCAGCACTGATCAGCGCATCGTAATCGTTGGCAGCAACATTCAGACCGCTGATGGTGTGGCCGTTGCCGTCCAGCGTACCCATGAAGTATTCACCTGCATCCTTGTCTCCAATAGGAGCCCAAGTACCGGTCAGAACGATGTCGTTTTCCAGAGTAATCAGAACATTCTTACCGACAGCCGCGTTCAGTGCAGTGACCAGCTCAGCTTCAGTAGAAACCGTCATGGTTTCAGCCCATGCGCCAGCATCGTAATCAGAGCCGAAAGAATCGTTTTCAGCAGTCAACTGGGTAGCAACCAGCTTGATGCCGAGATTGATGGACAGAACAGTATTCTGACCATTATTCATGTTGTAGTCGTTATCATCTTCGCTGGGTTGCCAGTAGATAACGATGCCATAAGTATCAGATGTCTTTGCATCAGTCAGATCCTGCACAGTAGAATCCAACTTGCCACTCTGAACAAAGCTTTCCAACGGCAGCCATTGCTCGACCTCAGACAGAGCGCCCTCACGGGTAGTGCTTTGAATGCCGCCCTCGACAAAGCCGACCTGCAGCACATCAGCCAGAGTCTTGCCATCGGGAGTCGCAGTTGCGTCAGTAAAGTTGACGGACAACTGGTACTTCAGCGCCAGAGTGCCCAGATTGGCCACGGTCAGGTTTTCATAAGCAACCACACCGGGCTCCCAATAAGTAATTTCGTTGAACAGCTTGGTATTGCTGTCAACCTTGTTTTCACCGACAGTCAGGCTGTTGTAAACTTCCACATCCAGATTACCGGCGATGATCTGGTTCACGCCAGACTCGACAGAGTCGGTGAACCATGCGAAGGTAGTACCAACCAGCATGCTGAAGCAGAGCAACAGGCACAAGAAACTGGTCAGCAAAGCCTTCTTGGTAGACTTGCGATTTGTCATTGCAATTTCCTCCTTAAAATTTTCGCTTCCAACCAATGACGGGCCGAAGCTATTTATGTAATCAGCCGAAGCTGTTTACACCCTCTGCTGAGTACCAAATCGGTGTCGATCCCACATTCAGAGGTCTTTCATGGATATTCATATCCATGAAAATGGCAGCGCTGCCATTTCTTCCGATTTCTATCGATAATTATACATCTTTATGATACCACACTTTTTTCAAATTGCAAGTATCGAACCTAAAAAATCGGCACCTTTCTGAACGCTTACTTCAAAGTCATTCTCACGTACAAATATAACGAGTGCGCCCACCCTACCCTCAAGTGCGGATAGAAACGGTTGCACTTTCCTGTAGAGCTGTAACCGCGTTCAAATTCCCAATTATGCGTAAAATACCCACACCGGATGGCGCAGGTGTTTTATGGCTATGGGCTACAAAAAAGATATTTTCGGTAGTTTTGCATATGAATTCGAACCATCACACTATTTGTAGTGAAATCGTTCACCCCGGCTCACGATGAAATAATTTACTTCGTAAATTGTGAAATTTGCTACTGTCGTATCAAGTGAAATGAACTAAATCCACTCCTGCCCGCAGGCATTTCACATTGCGACGCAATATTTCACACGCGGAGCGTATTTCACAAATCCCGAAAGGGATTTATTCGTTGAAAAAACGACGTGTCGAAACGGGATAATTGCGAACAAAAGGTGTCCGGATTATTCTAATACAATACGACAAATTGGAAGATTGGTTTCGGCAATTGCTTTGACCGCACCAATCAATGCTTTTGGATTTGCATTGCCAAAATCAATGTGAATACAAACGGAAAAAACAGAGGATGCTTCCGGTAAACTATCAATATCCGAAATGTAGTGTATCGGTCTGAAAAAATGTTTTCTGTTATAGCACGATATGTAATGTTCCAATGCCGAAACACACTGTTGCGCCATTGACTGATCAGGATGCTTTTCAAATATTACGTTAAAAATCACATCGGGATATCCTTCACATTCCACATCAACCGGAAATGAAACGGATGCTTTTATTTCACCTGCGATGGGATCATCATACTCAGTCATAACGCCACCTCTCTTTCTTGGTAATATTAAATCATAAAATCGTCAATATGTCAAATGATGCATCGCCTTACGGCGATATGATTTTTTTCGCTTCGCTCAAAATGATGTTGCTCGTTTCACTCGCAATGATGCGATGTTTGCCCAATGTGCCGTCAGTCAAACATCATTCAAAAAACGCACCTTTGTCGGTAGACAAAAGTGCGTTTTTTGTT
>CAZOVE010000092.1:0-6570 GCA_964583135.1 uncultured Oscillospiraceae bacterium
TCTCCGGCGGTCAGGCTCCTGGCGGTCACAATGTTATCTGCGGTCTGTACGATGCTCTGAAGGCCACCGATGCAGGCAATGTACTCTACGGCTTCAAGGGCGGTCCCAGCGGTCTGCTGAATGATGATCACATCATTTTTGACGATGAATACATCGCCCAATTCCGCAATACCGGCGGTTTCGATATCATCGGTTCCGGCAGAACCAAGCTGGAAAGCGAAGAACAATTCGCAGTTGTTGCCGAAGTATGTGCCAAGCACGGTATCACCGCCATCGTGATCATCGGCGGTGATGACTCTAACACCAACGCAGCAGTGCTCGCCGAGTACTTTGCCGCTCACGACACTGGCGTACAGGTCATTGGCTGCCCCAAGACCATCGACGGTGACCTAAAAAACGAAGATATCGAGTGTTCCTTCGGCTTCGACACCGCCACCAAGACTTACAGCGAAGTCATCGGCAACATCGAGCGTGACGCAAACTCCGCCAAAAAGTACTGGCACTTTGTGAAGGTCATGGGTCGCTCCGCTTCCCACGTGGCTCTGGAGTGTGCCCTGCAGACCCAGCCCAACATCTGCCTGATCGGTGAGGAAGTAGCCGCCAAGAAGCTGTCTTTGGCCCAGATCGCTGACTATATCGCCGAATCCGTGGCTAGCCGTGCCGCAAAGGGTTGGAATTTCGGCGTTGCCATCATCCCTGAGGGCATCGTGGAATTTGTCCCCGAATTCTCTGTGCTGATCGCTGAGATCAACGAACTGTTGGCCGGCAGCAAGGCCGATGCATTCAATGCGTTGCCCACATGGAAGGATAAGTACGCCTTCATCGAAGCCGGTCTGACCGCAGCATCCATGGAAGTGTTCGCCATTCTTCCGGAGTCCATCCAGCAGCAGTTGTTCTTGGAGCGAGATCCCCACGGCAACGTTCAGGTCTCCTTGATCGAATCCGAAAAGCTGTTCTCCGCCCTTGTGAAGGATAATCTGGCAGCTCGCAAGGCCGCCGGAACCTATCAGGGTAAGTTCAATCCCCTGCATCACTTCTTCGGCTATGAAGGCCGCTGTGCATTCCCCTCCAATTTTGATGCCGACTACTGCTACAGCTTGGGTTACAACGCCTTCATGTTGATCCAGTACGGCTACAACGGCTATCTATCCAAGGTTTCCAACCTCTCCAGGCCGGCGGAAGAATGGGTTGCCGGTGGTATGCCCATCACCAAGATGATGAACATTGAACGCCGCCACGGTGCCGATAAACCCGTCATCCGTAAGGCTCTTGTGGAGCTGGACGGTGCCCCCTTCCGGTATTTTGTCGAACACCGCGCCGTTTGGGCCGTTGAGACCTGCTACACCTACCCCGGCGCCATTCAGTACTTTGGCCCCAGCGAAGTGTGCGACCTGACCACCAGAACGCTGGCGCTGGAAAAGGCCTGATCTGACTTACTTTGAGCCTGCCCCCACATTGGGGCAGGCTCTTTTGGTGTGAGATAAAGCACAGCTACCCTTTATCATACGATCTGTACTAAGGCGATCATCGATCCGTCTAGCCAGCAATGTCACGCTGTTGTTAGCATGACATCATTTGCCAAATTTCACTCCTTGTTCCCCGTGTATTTTTCTGCTATAATAGGGCAAAAGGAGGTGATGGTGTGAAGAAACGGATATGGTATGTCCTTTTTCTTTTGTACAGTGCGCTGATGCTATGGTTACTGTTTGACCGCAGTACGGCGGGTAACGGCAGCGACTACTGGGAACAGTTGCGTTCGAACTTGAATCTGCGACCTCTGCGCACCATCCGCAATTATCTGGATGTGTTGCTGCGTCGAGAATACTATCTGGAAAAATGGGGCTTTGCCGGTATTTATTTCTATCAAGCACGACACGCTGCCATCAATCTGGTTGGCAATTTGGTCATGTTTGTCCCTCTGGGTTTTTTACTTCCCCGCACATTTCCAAGATTGGACAGGCTGTGGAAAACGTTGGCGATCGTTGTTCTCGCCGTGATATTGGTGGAATTGGTGCAATTATTCACTTTACTGGGCAGTTGCGATGTAGACGACCTGATTCTCAATACACTAGGGGCTGCTTTGGGATATGGTTTGCAAAAATGGTTTTTTCAATAAAACGGCGAAGGCTGCCTTGCAGAACGTAAGGCAGCCTTTTTGTTATCGCTCATATTTACCCTTGATGAAGTACTTTTCCCAAGGACGGTAAATCACCAACGCCAACGCCACAAACATCACAAGGCACAGCAGAGAAATCGTTTTGCCTAACTCAAAGGCTTCGTTGCGATAGGTCAACTCCACCTTGTGCTGACCCTGCGTCAGCTCCACGGCGATCATGGCATCACCGACGAGAATGATCTCAGTTTCTTCTCCATCCACGGTAACAGACCAATTTTCTCCATTCTGGGGCACAGAGGTATACAGCAGACCCTCCCGGTCACAATCGATGGTGCCGCTGATATATGTGTTGGAGAATTCCTCCAACACCAATGTGGAAGCAGCGAGGATTTCATAACCCTGACGGAATACGGCTTCGTCCAACAGTCCGGAGCGAATGGTAATATTGCCGGATTCATCCTGCTTGCAGGTGATCTGAATTTCCACCACATCTCCCGGCTCCACCTGACTAACGGCCAAGGTCTGTGGCAAGCTGATACTCTCGGAATAGAGCTGTATGCCATTTTTCCACACGGTAAAGCTGTTTCTGGCCGACATCGTCAAGTCCACGCACAGAAAACCAGATGCCGTAAATTCATAGTGGTACACCAATGTGGTGCGGGCTGGATTATTCTTATAGGCGCAATAACCGCCGGAACTTTGACTGGTAACAGCAGTACCGTTTGGTTCGATGGTTAGCGTTTTGCCCCCATTCATGTTCCACACCGCTGCTTCGATGCCGGTTGCCGCCGTAAAAAGGGCATTCTGGAATGCAAATTGACTGGACATGGTCTCAAACTCCAACGCGCCCAATTCCTTTTCCGCCAAAAAGCCCAGAGGCAGATAGGCATTGTTTTCCAATAGATACACGTTATTGTAATGCCAAACTTCGTCAAAATAGGGATTTTCCTCTACCTGCCCGTCCCGTTCCAGCATATACTTCAAGTTCAGGAACAGATTTGACACCGGAGAACTCTCTTCGAAACAATACCGGTTATAGGTATCCTTCGCCGCATAGCCCAATTGTTTCATAAACCGGGTCACATTCACATTGGCGGAGCTTGTAAAGGTAGAGATACCATTGTAACCATTGAGGGCTCCATCGTTCAGGGTTTGCGCATGGGTGACTTCTGCCCGATAGAACAGGTCATCATCCTCTTTCATATATCGGATCATGGAGGCTGTGGAAGTCGTTCCCTTGGGATAATTGCTGATACCGGTGTAGGGGAAGCGAACAGCAAAATTCACTACATTGGCCACCAATTCCAGCACCATCACACCAGCCAGCGCCCAGTTTAAGCTGCGCCGCCACAGACGCCGCCTGCAGCAATACTGCTTCACAGCTTCCCGGTCCGAGTGATCCGGCGCTTTGAAATTGAGTTTCGGCAGCAGCATGATCAGCAGGTACAGCGCCATAAAGATGCCGTTGTAGAGCAGGAAAACGGTGTCGGTATAATCATCGGAACACAGCAGAATGCACACCGACAGCATACCCGCCGGCAAGATCTGCCACCACTGAAAATCACGACGCATCAGGAATGCCCGATACGCCATAAACAGCATCACAAAGCTAAACAGGAAGCTGAAACGGTAAGGGATCATATTGGTGAAGTGGAAGCCGTGCCACACGTAATCCAGTTGCCGCAGCAAGAAACTGAGCATGAAGAACACCAGCAAAAAGACACAGCACAGTTTTTCCCGCAACTTCACCTTGTCGCTGATAAGGAAGAGGAATGCCAGCACGATGGTCCCCACGCCACTATACAAATTGGGTAACCCCTCTTTGAAGGTCGGCTCCAAACCGCCAGCCATATTTCCGGCTACTTGACGCATTCCCTCCAAAATCGGTGGGAAAGAGGCCTTCATGGCTTCCCACCAGAGCATCAGAAGTTCCCCTTCTCCGGTCTCTTTGGCGGTTTTATAAACCGCCCACGCCTCTTTTGCGTCCTTGCACAGGTCTGCACTGACGATATTCATTGAAAAACTCTCCGGAAAGGAATTGACGCTGGACTGTGTTGTCTGCAGCGCTGCCAATGCCGGAAGTTCCAAGATCGCTGTCATACCAATGGCCAAAATCGAAAAAACTGCGATCCGCAGCAAGTCCGAAAAGAACCGCAGCACGCTTTTGCAGCAGCAGATCTGGTAGCATACGAAGGTAAGAAACACGAAAATGCAAACAAAAAAGCCGATATAGTAATTGGTAAAAATAGCTAGAAACAATGCCAATGTATAGAGAATGAATTTACGATCCTTCAGCAGGCTCACCGTGCCCAGCACCACCAGCGGTAGCAACGCAAATGTATCTAGCCACATAATGTTCCACTGATATCCCAATGCCCAAGCGCACATGGCATAAAACCATCCAAAGAGCGCTAAAGACAGGTCGTCTTTGCCGAACGTTCTGCGCAGGAAAATGGCAAAGAACAACCCTGCCAGACCTAGCTTAATGGGCATCAACATGCCAAAATAGCCCTGCATCCAGCTTTCGGGCAGAAATGCACTCAAAAGATTCAATGGTGATGCCAGATAATAGGAAATAAGGCCCAGATAGTCCACACCCATACCGATATTCCAGGAATACAGCAGACTATCCCCGCTGCGCAAGGCTTCGCGGAAGGACTTGAAGAAAGGATAATACTGGTGCCACATATCGGAGTAAAGCATGGACTTGTTGCCAAAGGGCGTATAGCCCGCCACGATCATCAGCAATACGATGCTCAGAAAGGGTGCTGCAAAAGCGGTCAGCAGATACAGCCATTTGCGCTCTTCAAATTGTTTGATCTTCATGGTTATCACCTTGGTAAAGTTACTCAATAGCAATTATTTGCAATATTAGTCATTCTATCACGAAAACGGATCATAGTAAAGAGAAAAACCGGGAAATTCCAGAATATCTGCCATGGTGCTTCTGTGCTGCCATGGCAGGATTTTTCAGACAGATTCTGCCAGGAATTAAAACATTTTCATCGATATTGGTTGATTTTTTCGAGAAGTCCGCTATAATGAAAGAGGATGCGGCCGTCCATTCTGCCGCAACGGCGAATCTATTACATAACCGTTTTGAATACGGAAGGAGAAGCTGTACATGATCATTACTCAGAAGAAACCCATTGAAGAAATCATGGGCCTGGTCGGCGATGCCAAGACCGTGGCCATCATCGGCTGTGGTAGCTGCGCCACCGCTTGCCAGACCGGCGGTCAGCCTCAGATCGATGAGCTCACCAAAATTTTGGAAGCTGCCGGTAAGAAAGTAGTCGCCACCACCATCGCTGACTACTGCTGCATGAATCTAGGCGTCAAGTCCAAGATGAAGCCTCTGGTAGCCGCCAATCCTGACTGCGTCATCTGCATGAGCTGCGGCGACGGTGTGCAATGCGTGGCTAAGAATGCCGGCAATATTCCCGTCTACCCCTCCAATGACACCATGTATCTGGGCGAAGCCGTCCGGTTCGGTGTGTGGGAAGAAGCCTGCCACTTCTGTGGTCAATGCGTTCTGGGCCAGACCGGTGCTGTTTGCCCCATCACTCAGTGTGCCAAGAGTCTGGTCAATGGCCCCTGCGGCGGTCAGAAGAATGGTCGTTGTGAGGTCAACCCTGAGAACGAATGCGCATGGATCAAGATCTACAAGCGTCTGGAAGCCATCGGACAACTGGATAAGCTGACCCAGCTTCGTGAGGATAAGGGTTATGCAGCCGTGGCTTACCCCAGAACCATCAGCTTGAGGAGGAAGTAATCATGAGTAATCTGAAAGATGCACTGGAATCCGGCAAATTTGGCGTTACCGCCGAAATGGCACCTCCCAAGGGTTATGACTTTTCCGAGCAGTTGGAAGCCGCTGCGCTTCTGGCCGGCAAGGTCCACGGTGTCAATGTGACTGATATGCAGAGTGCAAGCCTGAAGGCCACCGGTTTGGGCTTGTGCATTAAATTGAAGCAGGCCGGTGTGGAGCCCATTCTGCAGATGACCGGTCGCGACCGCAACCGCATGGCCCTGATGGGCGATGCATTGGCCGCAGCAGCCTTCGGCATCGATACGATGTTGGCATTGACCGGCGACCACCCCGTGGTCGGCGACTGCAAAGAAGCCAAGCCTGTCTATGATCTGGACTCCGTTGGCATCCTGCGGATGCTCTCGACCATGGAAGCTACCGGCTGTGACTGCGGCGGCAACGAAATCGCCGGCGGCGCACCCCAATTCTACAAGGGCGCTTCCGTCACTCCCGTTTACGAGCCGCTGTTCCTGCAGATCAACAAGTTGCGCCAGAAGGTCGAGGCCGGCGCAATGTATGTGCAGACACAGGGTATTTTCGATCTGGATACCTTCAAGCGCTTCATCGAGGCTGTGGATAAGGCCGGTATTCAGACCCACATCATGGCCGGTATCATCCCCCTGAAGGCCGCCGGCATGGCCAAATA
>CAZOVE010000093.1:0-6489 GCA_964583135.1 uncultured Oscillospiraceae bacterium
TGGACAAGACCAACATCATCCACTGCCCCATCGGCAAGGTTTCCTTCGGCGTTGAGAAGCTGCAGGAGAACATGGACACTCTGGTTCAGGCCGTCGTGAAGGCCAAGCCCGCCGCCGCCAAGGGTCAGTATATCCGTTCCTGCACCGTCGTGTCCACCATGGGCCCCGGCGTCAAGGTCAACACTTCCAAGTATATCTAATCGATATAGAAACTCTCCCACAGATCGCAAGGCCTGTGGGAGTTTTTTGTTCAGTTAGAAACAGCGGGAGAAACCACGTAAACCCGTGGATTCTCCCGCTGAATGATTAGGTTTTATTTTTCAGAATTTCTTTTTGCGGCAGACCAGTTTTATTGCTGATGTGCGGCTTCATCAAGGTGCAGCATCGAGGATCTCGACCTTCACCAGCGTGAATTCGCAGTCGGCGTTGAATGCGCCCAGAGAAACCGCCGTGCAATCGGGGGTAAACTTTTCTGCAGAATCTACGGCATCATAGGTGACGACGAAAGCGCCCTTCTCAGAGTCGTAGGAGCAATGCTCTGTATCGTTCACCGAATAGCAGCCGATCTTCTTCATCGTGCCGCCGGCCTCTCCGAACCACATTTCGATCTCCACACCGTAGTACGTGCCGTTGGTTTCCAGATAGGTCAGCTTGTAGACAAAGGTGTATTCCGTATCTGCCTTCATTGCACCGCTGAAAATATTTGTCTGCGCAAGAGTAGCATTGTTAACACCGTTGCGCTTCAGGTACAGGCCGTCATTGGCAAAGCGCAGGCCGATGCCGCCGTCCCAGCCGCCGGAAGAACCGGTCATATTGACATACAGCACATGCTCGGCATCATAATTGTGTTTGAAGGTCACGGCCACATAATTCTCATTGACGTTATTGACCAGCTTCACAGCCTTGTCCGTATTGGCCGGCAGCGTCACAGCTTCGCTGATCAATACCTCAGCCGCATTGCTGTTAAGGATACCCTCATAGCCCTGAACTGCGGTGCCGGGAGCCGTCTCCAGCTTCTTGATCTCGTGGAACGTCCATGCGACGGTGCCGTTCAGACCGCTGATGCGGCTCTGGGTGATCTTACCGGGAACGATCTTGCTCTCGTCCGTAAAGACGGAGGTGCTGACGATGAATGCTCCGGTTTCCTCGTCGTAGGTGGCCCATTCCTCGTTGGCGATCCGGATCGGATACACCTTGTTCAGCGTGCCGCCTTCTTCGCCGCCCCACAGATCGATCTGAATGCCGGTGCAGACACCGCTTTCCTCAATAAAGGTCAGCTTGTAAACCAGCGTATTCACAGCCGTTGTGATGCCATCTCCATAGGGCGACCAGCTCATGAAGGCAATGTGGCTGTTGGTATCGTTGGCACCGTTGACACGGATGCTGAAACCGTCCTGCGTAATGCGGAACATCAGTCCTGCCGACCAGCCCTTAGCCTCGCCCAGTACGTTCAGAAGGATCGCGCCCTTGTTGGCGGCTTCTTTCGCACTGAAGGTGACACTGATGTAGTCCTCATTGGAATTTTCACCCAGCTCAAACACCTGCGTGGAAGATTCATAGGGAATCTCGTAAGGACAGGTAACGAAATTGTTGCCTTCCTTAAAGGTGGGCATGGGCAAACCTTCCACCTGAACAGGGCCTTCGGGCAAATTACAGGAAGTACCGTCTGTACGAAGCTCCTTGATGGTCAGAGTGGACTTGTAAGCAGCACACCAGAAGTAGGAGGAGTAGACATTCTCCACCTGATCGGCATTGGCTTCAAAATCGGAAACCTTCCGATAAATGCCGCCCACACCGCTTTGCAGGCCGGTCAGTCCGTCCTTCGATGCGCTGAATACCAGCTCTTCGCCCTGAATCCACACGCGGGTCCAGATATATTCCACACCGTCGATGGTCACATTCTGAGTCTGATACTCGAAGAGAATGTCACAGTCGAGGATATTGGCAACATCTGCATACACCGCTTCGCCATAGATATACGAATCATGTCCACGGGCAGAAACATTGACCTTGCCCAGATTGTTGAAGCGGAGCACCATACCCGTCGGCCAGTTGGCGGTATTCACCGGACCTCTCATGTTAAACATGATGGTGGAGTTGAACTCCGACAGGTTGATGATCATGGACACCTTCTGTCCGTAGATGTATTCCTCATTCTTCAAACCGTTGGAACCGCCGGAGATGGTCATCGGCTCTGCCAACAGGTTTCCGGTTTTGCCGGCCGACTTTACTTCAATGGTCACGGTCTTGGTGCAGACATTGCCGAACCGGTCTTCTACGGTATAGATGGCTTGCTGCGTACCGGCCGTTTTGGGTTCATAGGTATCACCGGGCTTCATGCCGGTCTTGTGTTCTGTACCGATGATCTCCACGCTGACCTGACCGGAAATATCACCGTCCTGATCGTCGGTAGCCACAACGGTAGGCAGCTTTACAGAAGAACCAACCGTAACCGTAAGGGTCTGGCTGCCGTCAAACCGCATTTCCGGGGCTACCATATCCCGGTCTGCCACGCTGAAGGAAACAAAGCAGTGGCTTTCGTTGCCGGCCTCATCCGTTGCCCAGATCTGCAGCGTATACTCGCCGGACTGTGTCGGAGTATAAGCGCCGGGTGTAAACGATGTCTTCTGTCCGTCGGGAGTTACAATGTAATATACCACAGCTCCTTCGTCTACCTCAGCCGCAGGAATGGTCATCTCTTCATTTCTGGCATAGACCTTCTCCGTGTCAAAATCAGACTGGATCTGAGGCGGGAGAATATCCGTGCCGAATTCCTTCTCGTCCTCGGCGTAGATGACAAAGCCCTTGATGCGCATATGGTCATCGTTATAGGGTTTCGAGCTGCAATAGCTGGTCATGGAGAACCAGCCCGCGCCGGTTTCCTCCCACAATTCGATGAAGGTCTCCTTCTCCAGCGTACCGGTGGCATGCTCCTCACCGGCCACAGCCTTGTAGCAGAAGCTGGCATTATCATAGCCTACAGCAGGAGTCTTATCCACCCAACCGTAGATCAGGATCGCCGCATCCGAAGCCGTGGCAGACTCGCCCGCGCTGACCCATTGCAGATACAGCGTATGATCCTTGCCATCGAGCAGATTACCGGAGTAGGCTTTGACCGTCGTCATGGATGCATCGCTGGTCTTCTCCACCCGGGATTCGATCTTTCCGTCGCTGATGCGCAAGAACAGATACTCCGGCCACTCATGGGTGCTGGTCGTAGGAGAAGATCCCCGATCCTTGCTGCCCCGGGCGCTGACAGCATAGAACATCTGCCCACCCGTGGCGGGCTTTGCGTCCGCTTGGAAGGTGATCGCCACATATTCCTCATAAATCTTGGCAACATTGGCAGAGAATCCGGCGCTGGTGATCTCGCCTATATATGCAGAGGTATGTCCGTAGGACAGCTCCCCATATTCATTTACCCATGCTCTGCCCTCAATTCCGTTATATGTAAAGTTTTCCAGATTCTTGGCCAGATTTTCCCCGTAGGGGATCTCTACCTTCACCGGGATCTCACAGACTGTTGGGAACTGATTGCCGGACATATCCCGCACCGTCAGCTGCAGGATATAATTGCCCGCAGGAACACGAACCTGCTTGATCTGGCTGAAATCGCTGAAACGGGCCACCAAAGAAGTGGTCACTCCATTTTCAACCAAAAACAGCTTGCCGTCCACCCGAGAGGAAATGTCCTCGCCAGAGGGCAGATCGATCGCAGTCGCAGAGGGAAGCAGAATCTCATGACCGGCTGCGCCAGTAACACCCGTTTCCAACGAGAAATTCTCCAGAGAATCCGTGTTGACCGCCAAGGTACCGGCTTCCGTGTCCAGATCGGCTGTCATCCAAAAAGTCTGCTCCGCCGTATTCCCTGCCTCGTCGGTGCAGCGGTATACGATCAGGAAATTCCGCAGCTGCTTGCAATGGGCAATGAAAGACTGGGACACATTGCCCAGCTGGTTGTCAAGCAGGGTACGGTTAATGGTCTTTTTATCGTTTTTCATCTGGTATACGGACACCGTGATGCTTTCATTCACACTAGGATCCGTATCGTCGACCGCCGATGCAGCAGGCAGCACCACGGTCTGTCCGGCATAGCAGTGATCCGGCACCTGAGTAACCGTGAGCACCGGTGCTGTAGTATCCGACTGTGTCGCCTGAACCATAAAAACTGGTGTCAGCACCAGTACCGCTGCCAGCAGTACGAGTGCCGCAAGCCGACCTTTGGATTGTTTCATAAGCTTCATCCTTTCCTTATTTCACATTTTACCCGAAACATCAGACCAAGTCTGAAAAAATTATAGCATAGGCACTTTCCTCTTTCCTGCTGTTATCTGCCTAAAATGTGTGATTTTGTATCATTTTCCTTTACAGCCGCTTCCCTTTCATGCTACAATATCACCGTTTCCCCCGCCAAATAACGAAATACTTCATGATAGAAAAAGGTGTCCAAAATGAAGGTTTGCTACTACCGTGATGTTTTTGATGTCCCGAAATACGGGATGCATTTTCACCTGCACAGCAACAATTATCGCATTCACAGCCATGATTACTACGAATTTTTCTGGATCCTCTCCGGTTCCTGCACCCATGTTACCCCTTCCGGAGAGGAGCCTCTGACTGCAGGGCAGGCCTTTCTGCTCAAGCCGGAGCATATCCACGCCTTTACAAACGTCTCCGGCAACTATACCCAGCTCACAATGGGAATTACTGTAGAAAAATTCAATATGCTGGTATCTGCCCTTTCTCCTTCTCTTCTGACCCATGTTCAAAATTGCAATGCGCCCATGCGGGTAACACTGAGCAGTGTGTTGTCCGATGAGATCCTCACCACAGTCCACAGGCTTCAGCTTACGCCCCATGATAATACCGATGCGTTTTTATGCCGATTGGGCATTATGTGGCTGGATCTGATCAAAAATCTGATCCTTTCCGATCTAAGCCATGACCCGGATTACCCGGAATGGCTGGCTGACTTCATTAAAAAGATCAATACCGCACAATACTTCACCCAACCTGTTCAGCAAATTATGGAACTGACAAATTACAGCTACAGCCACTTCACCCGCCTGTTCCGGCAGCATACCGGGCGCTCCCTCATTGATTACATCGTGGAGCTTCGCCTCAACTATGCAGCCATGCTGCTGAAAACCACCGATCTGAGCATTTTGGAGATCTCCACCCGGGTCGGATACGACTCCTATTCCCATTTCACCCGGCTCTTCCGCAAGAAATTCGGGTCGACACCCAAGGAATTCAGAATCCTTTGCAGGAAAAATTCCGGCTGAATCGGTTCTGCAGAATGATAGAATAACGCACATTTTGAGTAGATTACCGCAAGAAATCCCCCTATTGCTGCGCTATAATGAAAGCAACAACAAAAGGAGGTTTCCTATGAAGAAGTCACGTTATTTTACCGCAGCGGCGTTGTTGGTTGCTTTTTGCTGCTATTTTTCGCTTCTGCTGAACTATCTCCCCGTCAGCGTCGCCGCCAATGATGTCAATGATTCTTACTGGCTGGAGGAATCCGAGGTTGCGCCTCCCTCCGATTACGCTTACTCCTTTGCCATTGTCGGTGACACCCAGATCGTCAACCGCTATACACCGGATAAATTCACAGGGATCTATGACTATCTCGTGGAAAATGTTGAGAGCCAAAAGATCAAGCATATTTTCGGCTTGGGCGACATTACGGATGCGGATACAGCCGCAGAATGGACCCGGGCCAAGACGGAGATCGCCCGTCTGGACGGCCTGACGAACTATACGATCATCCGCGGCAACCACGACAGCCTGAGCAATTTCAATCAGTATTTCGGCTACGGTTCCGCCTACGGTCAGCAGCTCAATGATTTCTACGGAATCGACTATTCCAGCGGATACCAGATCTTCTCCGCAGGACAGTTGGATTATCTGGTTCTGACATTGGATTACGGTGCCAGCGATGAGGTGTTGGCTTGGGCCAGTCAGGTAGTTGCGGAGCATCCGTTCCACAATGTCATCGTTACGACCCACGGCTACTTGGATTCCGACGGCAGCCTGCTCGATGACAACGGCACCCATCCGCCCACGCAGTCCGGCGGCTACAACAACGGCGACGATATGTGGGATAAGTTCATCCGCAAGCATGAAAATATCGTTTTGGTCCTCAGCGGACATATCGACTGCTCCGAGGTGCTCGTCAGCACACTCGAGGGTGATCACGGCAACACCGTCACCCAGATGCTGGTGAATCCGCAGGGCATGGACAAGGAGTTGTGGGATGCCAAGGGCGAAATAGCCGCTATGATTGCCATGCTCTACTTCTCCGAGGATGGCCGGGATGTGACTGTCCGCTGGTACTCCACCGCGTACGAGAAGTTCTATGACAAGAATAGTCAGTATACCATAAGCATCAATACCGTACGGGAGGAAACCGACTCTACAGAGGAATTCGTACCGACTCCCACGGACGGCGAAGCTGCTGATCCCACCGATGCATCTGCACCGACT
>CAZOVE010000094.1:0-6482 GCA_964583135.1 uncultured Oscillospiraceae bacterium
TGCTGATGGACGAGCCCCTTTCCAACCTGGACGCCAAGCTGCGTAACCAGATGCGTGCTGAGATCATCAAGCTGCGTGAGCGTATCGATACCACCTTCGTCTACGTCACCCACGACCAGACCGAAGCAATGACTCTGGGCGATCGTATCGTCATCATGAAGGATGGTTTCATCCAGCAGATCGGTACACCTCAGGAAGTCTTTAATCATCCCTACAACCTGTTCGTGGCCGGCTTCATCGGCGCACCTCAGATGAACTTCTTCAAGGCCAAGTTGGTGAAGAAGGACGGGAAGTATGCTGTTGAGATCGGCGGCATCGCCGTCGAGCTGTCCGAAGACAAGCAGGAGCGTCTAAACGCCAATCAGGTTCAGCCTCAGGATATCACCTTGGGTGTCCGTCCGGAGCATATCTCTCTGGAACCCAATGGCATCCCCGCCAAGGTGGACGTCCACGAGCTGATGGGCTCTTCCATCCATCTGCACGTGACTGCCATGGAGCAGGACGTGGTCATGATCATCTCCACCATGAATATGACCGGCGCAGAAGTGGCCGCTCTGAGCATGGGCGCCAATGTGCAGTTCTCCTTCCAGGGTAATTGCTGCCACGTATTCGATCCCGAGACCGGCGTCAATCTGGAGGCTTAATTCCATAAAGATAACGGGTCCGCAAATTGCGGACCCGTTTTATTATACCATTTCGTTTGATTGTTTCTTGCGTTTCAAGATCAGCCAGATCGCAACACCCGCAGCGACCACACAAGCAGTGGCAATCACCGGCACTACCCATGCATTCGAAGGATCGTCATCCTGGATTGCGGGTTCTTCCAACGCCGGGATGTCCTGTGACAGGACATGACCACAATTTTTGCAGCTCTTCTCCTGCTCACCCGCCACCCCTACGGCAGCTTCCCGGATCGTCACCCAATCCCCATAGGTGTGTTCCAAAGTGGGGATCACTTCGCTGTACTGGTTGTTACAATATTCACAAGTGTAGTTTTTGCTTCCTTCCTCGTTGCAAGACGCAGGAATTTCTTCACAGATATAGCTATGTCCGGTGGGTTCCACCACTTCGGTATAGCTTTCATCGCAGAACAAGCAGGTATAGACCTTGCTTCCCTGTGCGACACAGGTCGGTGCTGTTTCTTCACAGGTATAGGTATGCCCGACTGCATCCACATCTTCCGCATAGCTGTCAGCGCAGTTTTCGCAGGTATAGGTAATGGTACCTACGCCGGTGCAGGGTGCGCCGGTACTCTCGACCCGATAGTTGTGTCCTGTCGGTTCCACATCTTCCGTATAGCTATCACCGCAGGACGTACAAGTGTAAGTAACCAGCCCCGTGCCCGTACAGGTGGGCGCAATGTATTCTTTATGATAGTTGTGTTCCAAGGCGGTGATCGTTTCGGTATAACCAGAACCGCAGCGCAGGCAGGTATAGATATTGCTACCTGCTTTGTCACAAGCCGGCTGGATCGTTTCACATTCGTAGTTGTGGCCCAGAGCAGCAATGGACTCGGTATAGCTTTCACCACAGGTACATGCATAGGTTCGCACACCCTCTTGATTACAAGTCGCTTGGGTCGTAACCGAAGCGGTATAGCTGTGGGTATGTTCCGGTTGCGCATCCTCTGCTGCGGATTTTGATGTGTAGACCATGTAAAACAGGTTGATCTTGTCGCCCTTAGTGACGGTATGGCTGCCTGCAGCAACACTAATGCTCAAAATGCTGTCGGAGCCAATGGTCTGCGCAGAACCGTCGATCTTGATATTCTTTCCCGATGCGCTGGTACTGCCGCCGAACACTAGGATCAAAGTTCCCTCTTCCGGTGCGGTAAAGCGGATGGACGTGGAGGATTCGATTTTCAGGCATTGGGTCAGGGTCAGACCGTCGAAGGTGACGGAGCCTTTACTGGTGGACAGATTGCCGGAAATAGAATAGAAATCGCTAGAAAGGCCGCTTGCGGTAAAATTATGGACATAGCTACCGGGGGCGATGACTACACTACCGCCGTTGTTTCCACTGCCGGAATCACCGCCAGTGTCTCCTCCGGTGTCGCCACCGGTGTCCGGATCAACGGAAGGTGGATTCGGGATGGGATTGGTGGCCGCATTGGGATCCACCGCCACAATGGTCAGTGCGGAAATCTTCGCCTCTTTGTACTTTCCGGAGCCCACATCGTAATTGTTGGACTGAATAAAATAGTAGCCAGAGGGCAGATTCTTGGCTGTACCTCCGCCAATCAGAAGGCTCTCACCGGCGGCATTACACAGCACCACATCGTTTGCGGAGCTGCTACTTTGGGTGATCGTGATATGCACCGCAGTATCCACGTAGAACACGATGTCGCAACCGGTCGTGCTGCCACCGACACTGATAAAGGCAGCATCCGTCTTGGATACATTGAAGACGATATTGTCAAAAGTACCAGATTTTGCGGTAATGTAGGTCTTATTCAGATCCTTTGCATAATCCAGCACCACCGCAGCGCTGGGATACCGGGCCGCAGGGATCTCGGAAATATTCACCTCTGCACTGGAGATGATCGTCTCTTTCTGAGGACCGGCGTTGGCCATGACCACAGCCTTCATTTCGGTGATATTCTCCTGCAGAATGTACTTACCGGCATAAATGTAGCTAAGATTGGGATTCGTGTCGAAATTGGCGTATTTGTTGTTGGAACTGACGGTAGTAGACTTGTCGCTGACGATCACCAGATCCGAATTATCGGTGCCGCTGCAACTTGTAAAGCTATTGTTATAGCTCTTGCAGACACCACCGGCTTTGCCGTCGGTGACCTGCTTGCAGTTGATGTACATATTGTACTCCGAGAAAATGTAGGTATTGGCCCGTAAGCTCATGCAATAAGAAGACTGACCCTCGAAGATATTATTGTACATATGAATATTGGCCTGACGGGCCAACGGACCGCGAGATTCACAGTCTTTCCAATAATTATGATGATAGGTCATATTATACTGCAACGAAGAATCGGAAGACCCCACCAGATTTGTTTTGTGGTAGCCCTCGTAATAGCAGTAAGAATTGGTAAAATACTGTCCCCGCTTGAAATCGCAAGCGCCATCGCCGCCGTCCTTATCCGACTCGGCAGGATTGGAGATCGTAGGCCCATAGAAAGCGCAGTTATGGATCCAGCAACGCTCAACGGGCGCAGTCAGCGTGGAGCTTTCCTGCTGACCCTCCATGCCCACGCAATCCTCCGGCACATTTTTGAATGCCAGATTCCGCACCTCAAAACTTTTACCCCAACCCCGGGCGTAATCCGCCGTCTGGCAAATAAAATGCAACCCCCAGCCGTCGATGATCGCATCGGAGCCGATGCCTTCGATGGTAATATCCTTACCTCCAGACATCCGAGCCATATAGCCGTTGTCACCCTCGCTTCCGCCGTAATCCACCGAGTCATAGGCGGTCAACCCTGCGGGTGCAGTGACCCGACCGATGATACGCACCACTAAGGGCGTTTCGTCTGCGGCCAATTTCCGCAGGATGTCCTGATTGGTGTTGGCCTTTCCACCCTTGGAATTGCTTCCGCTGCCAACATCCTGACCCACGGAATTGAGGATGTTACCGATGCCGGTGACCGTCGTGCCGTCCTTGGAAGTAACCGAAACGGTATCCTTATTCGCTTCGGTGACATACAGTACGATGGCGTTTTCCTTCAGACTGCCGTCATCATTGTAAGCACCCACACCGTCGGTATAATTGTAGTGGGCATAGCCACTGCGATCCTGCGCCTCCACTACGATATTTTTTCGGCTCAAGGTACCGGAAGTCGTAGTGACCGTCAAGGTGTATGTACCTGCCGGCACACCGGGGATATCGATGCGCACACCACTACCGGAATCGCGTACAAGATATTGCAGATCCTGTCCAGTCAGGCTGCCGGAGGTCGTTCCGGAATAGCTGACCCCAGTCACATCCGCATCCTGAATTCCGGAGAGTTTGGCGTAGATCGTTTCATTCCAGCCGCCGGCAGACTCGATGGTGCCTGCAGCCGTTGCCGACAGTGGCAACAAACTCAACAGTACACACAGGCACAGCAGCATACTCAGGAATCGTTTTTTCATATCGTTTCCTCCCGTTTCGATTCAGACTAAACGTCATAACCACGCAATTATAATTATACCAAAAGACAGCTTGAAAAAGCAACAAAAAAACAAAAAAACGGCCAATTTCACAATTCCACCGGGTCAGATATGTGAATTTGGACAAATTCCTGCGCAGAAGCGTACAGATATTTCCGGATTGTGGCAGAAAAACTATCTTTTCCTCTTGTTTTTTTCGGCAGGTAGGGTTATAATGTCCCAAGATACCAAATAGGAGGCTATATATTATGGCTGTTAAGATCGAAAAAGAAACTATCATCGGCGATGTTCTGGATATTGCACCTCAGGCTGCCCCTCTGTTCTTTGCCATCGGTATGCACTGCCTGGGCTGCCCCTCTTCCCGGGGTGAGACCGTGGAAGAAGCCTGCATGGTCCACGGCATTGACTGCGACAGCTTCCTGAAGCAGCTTAACCACTTTTTGGAAGCCTGCGAAGCCAATCAGTAATCTGCCGGTCACGCCGTCCCGCACCGCCGGGACGGCGTTTCTGCTGCTTTCCATTTTGAACGATCAATAAGGAGCTCTTATGAGACTACCCATTTGCCAGCGACTGCTGGCCTGCTGTAACTATGTACATCCCGGCGACCGTGTTGCCGACATCGGCTGTGACCACGGTTACCTTTCCATCCATCTACTGACCTCCGGCATCGCCCAAAGCGTCATTGCAGCAGATATCAACGAGCAGCCGTTGCAATCTGCCCTGTGCAATGCGGAAAAATACGGCGTACGGGATCGAATCCGCTTTTATCTGTCCGACGGCGTACAGAAGATCCCCCGGGATTTTGATACCCTGATCTGCGCCGGCATGGGCGGCGATACCATGATACACATTCTCGACAGTGCGCCTTGGCTCAAAGGTGGCAATTATCGGCTGATTCTGCAGTGCCAGTCCCGTCGACCAGAATTGCGGCAATATTTGTATGCCAACGGTTGGCATATTCACAGAGAAACCTTGGTCAAGGAAGGGAAATTCTATTACCCTATCACCGAAGTCATCTATGAACCGGGTCACACCCTGACCCCCGGCGGCGCCTACATCACCCCTGCGCTGACGGCAGACGATTCTCCCCTGCTACCAGAATTTTTGGAGCGGGTCATCGGTGGCTTGCAAATCACTGTTGACGGTCTGGTCAGAACCGGAGGCGAGAAATACGAAAAATACCTCCAGATTCTGGAAGAGCTGAAAAAGATGCGGTAAATTGTAGTTTTTGCTGCACTTGCGCAAATGGACTTGACCCTCCCCTACGATATTTGGAGTGGTACGACAAACCGAAATGAAACAGGAGAAATGGCTATGACTACTGTCAATGATATTTTAAGTTTTATCAACACCATTGCGCCCCCGTATATGAAAGAGAGTTGGGATAATGTGGGTCTGAACTGCGGTCACTCCGACAGGGAAGTCCGGAAGGTTCTGGTAGCCCTAGATCCTTTTACCCATGTTTGCAAGGAAGCAAAGCAGTGGGGCGCTGACCTGCTGCTTACCCACCATGCCCTGATCTGGAAGCCCGGCTTCGTCACGGACAGCAGTGTTTGGGGTCACAATACACTCTACCTCATCGAAAACGGCATTGCCCACATCAACGCCCACACCAATCTGGACTGCGCTCCCGGCGGTGTCAACGATGTTTTGGCCAGCACTCTGGGCCTGCGGCAGATCGAAGTCACCACCCCGGAAGGGGAGGACGCAGAGGGCCGGCCCTACGGTCTGCTGCGCAGCGGCGTAATCGACAAAATGCCGCTGGAAGCATTTCTGGCCCACGTGAAGGAAAAACTGGGAACCCCGGTGCTGCGCTATGCCGATGGTGGCAAGCCTGTCCACAAAGTAGCCGTGGGCGGCGGAAGCTGCGCTGGCGGAATGCAGGACGCACTGCGGGCCGGCTGCGATACCCTCGTCACTTCGGATGTTCGATATAATCAGTTCTGGGACGCACAGGATATGGGGTTGAATCTGATCGATGCCGGCCACTTCTACACCGAAAATCCCATCTGCGCTGCTCTGGCCCAGACTTTACAGGATTGGTTCCCGGAAATTGAGGTAAAAATATCCGAAACCCACACCGATTGCATGAAATTCTATTGATTTTTGCGATCCCAGATGCTAGAATAGACTGGAAATTTTGAAAACCACCTACAAGAGGAGAGAAATATATGTCCGGACATTCCAAATGGCATAACATCCAAAAAACCAAGGGCGCACAGGATGCCAAGCGTGCTGCCGCCTTTACCAAAATCGCCAAAGAGCTGATCGTCGCCGTGAAAGAAGGTGGCGGCATCACCGACCCCGCCCACAACTCTCGTCTGGCCACCGTCATCACCAAGGCCAAGGCCGCCAATATGCCCAACGACAACATCA
>CAZOVE010000095.1:0-6292 GCA_964583135.1 uncultured Oscillospiraceae bacterium
TGAAGCGGCCTTCCAGCTTGGGATTCTTCTCCATGTTGGCGATCTCAGTGCAGGCGGCAGCGAAGTCCATCAGCAGCTTCTCGCCCAGGTTGGTATGGGCCATCTCACGGCCGCGGAAGCGGACGCTGACCTTGACCCGGTTGCCGTCCATCAGGAATTTGATGGCTGCCTTGACCTTGGTATTGAAGTCGTTGGTGTCGATGCTGGGGCTCATGCGGATTTCCTTGACCTCCACGACCCGCTGGTTCTTCTTGGCATCCTTTTCCCGCTTCTTTTGATCGTAGCAGAATTTGGAATAATCCATGATCTTGCAGACGGGGGGCGTGGCATTGGGAGAGATCTTCACCAGGTCCATGCCCTGCTCTTCGGCCATAGCCAGTGCCTCAGCAGAGGATACGATACCAAGCTGGGTACCGTCTGCTCCGATGAGTCGAACTTCTCTGTCGCGGATCTCCTCGTTGAGCTGATGATCTAATTTAGCGATGTTAAGCACCTCCAGTTTTTAACAGTAAAAAAAGCGGATGCCAAAGCATCCGCACCAATTCCGCAGTATCCCCAAATGGAGAGCAAGGAATATTGACCGTTTTGCGCACTTGCGTACGGTGAGGCGGATGTTCAGCCTTCTTTATTACCTAGGCATTTTAGCACAGCTATTGATGATTGTCAAGGGCTTTTTTGAACTTTTTCTGTCATTTTTCGGAGTATATTTCCTCTTTGGCCGTCAATGATTACATCTCACACAAAGATACCCGGCGCATCGCACCGGGTATCAGCGTCGTTTTTACTGCTCCTGCAGCGGCTTTACTTTTTTCCGGTAGATCCGATTGAAGAAGAAGATCGTCGCTAGCAGGCTGATCACCTCCGCAATCGGGAAGGCCCACCACACCCGATTCACATTGCCAGACAGACTTAAAAGATAGGCCGCAGGCAACAGTGCCGCCAACTGCCGGCACAGGGAAGTAATGGTAGAATAAATGCCGTTGCCCAAGGCTTGGAAAGAGGCGCCCAACGCAATGCATACCGCTGCGATTGGGAAATGGATGGCAATGGTTCGCAGCGCCACCTTGCCCAGCTCCATAAAAGTATCCGAGGGATTGAAGATGCTCAGCAACGTTCCGGGAATCAGCTCAAAGGCCAAAAGCCCCATCGTCATGAAGCTCAGCGCAGTACACACAGCCAGCTTCAGAGTCTTGGTAATGCGTTCTGGATTTCGTGCGCCATAATTAAAAGCAACGATGGAAATGGTCGCATTGTTCAGCCCAAACAGAGGCATAAAGAAGAAACTCTGGAGCTTATAATAGATAGAGAACACAGCCGTTGCCGTCTCGCCCACCGTCTGAAATCCCATCAAGATCTGGTTCATGGAGAAATTCATCACAGAGCTGACGGAATTCATGATCATCGATGGTACACCCACCGTCAAAATGGGTTTCAGGATCTCCCCTTTGGGGCGGCAGCGTCTGAAGGAGAGCTGTACGTCGGGATTGAACTTCACATTGAAGAACAATGCCAAAGCAGCAGCGATCCACTGCCCGGCCACTGTAGCGATCGCTGCACCGGCAGTACCCATAGCCGGGATGCCCAACCATTCCACACCAAAGATAAACACAGGATCCAGCAAAATATTGACAATGGCGCCCACGCCCTGCGTTACCATTGTGTGAGCGGTACGCCCGGTGGCTTGCAGCATTCGCTCAAACAACACCTCATAATAGATGCCCAACGTTCCAATACAACAAATGGATGTATACTGAATGCCGTTATACAAAATTGCGGCGTTTTCGGTCTGCATAGCATAGTAAGGACGTGTTCCGAAGATACCAAACAATACAAAGATCAGTGTGGCCACCGCCGCCAGAAACACACCGTTTCCAGCCACCAGATTGGCCTTTTCCCGATTCCCTTCCCCCAAGGATTTGCTCAGCAAGGAATTCACGCCTACGCCAATGCCTACAGCGAAACCGATCTGTACATTCTGCACCGGAAAAGCCAAACCAAGAGCCGTTACGGCGGCATCCGGATCAAACTGGGCAATATAAATACTGTCCACCACATTATAAAACGCCTGCACCAGCATGCTTAAGATCATCGGTAGTGCCATGTTCACCAGCAGCTTACCGATTGGCATCGTGGCCATTTTATTCTCCCGGATCATGGGAGCTTCCTTTTCACTCATGTCTGAATTCCTTTCGTATCTGACGCTTTCCATAGAAGAATACCATAATTCACGTAATTTTGCAATGGGTGATCGGCCAAATACTTCTGCACCAAATGTTGCGAATATTGCAAAATATACAATCCGCCTCATCGCCGCTCCGACGCAAAAATTCCCAGACAAGCCTGTCTGGGAATTTCCTGTTCGATTACTCAGCATTTCTCCAGCCGGAGCCGATGCTACCAGTCAGAGATCCGATGGTAGGAAGCGTGGCCGTCACAGACACATCCGTCAGAATCACACGGCGGGAGCACTGATAATGCTTCACGAAGTAACTGTCGTCCAGCTCCGATATGTACACGCCCCGACTGGCTCCGGAGTGGATGATCTTTCCATTACCGATATAGATGCTAGTATGGGAGGCAAAGCCGGTCTCGCTGGTGTTGGAGAAAATCACCAAATCGCCGGGCTGTAGATCTTCCTTTGCGATAATCACGGTATTCTCCAACTGCGCCCGGGCGGTGCGGTTCAGGAGTACGCCTTCCTTCTTGAACAAGTACTGCACGTAACCAGAGCAATCAAAACCTCTGGGGGTCGTACCGCCGTACACATAGCGCACGCCGATATACTTCTTCGACGTATTGACCAATGCACTTTTCATTTCCACCGCTTCCTGTGCGGAGAAAGAAGGAAGCACTGTGGTCTCGCTACTGCCTTCCACGGCACAGACGTAATATTCGCCATCCTCGCGAAGCTCCACCTGCGTTTTGGCAATATAGCCGTTCATATCGTAACAGTCGATCTTGTAGAACTTGCCCTTGGAGCCCAGAACCGTCACCTTCGTGCCGTCTTCCAGACAGCCGATGATGGTGGCACTGTAATAGGGAGTATAGTGAACATAACTGACCCGATGGCCTGTGGATGGAGTATAAGTATCCTCCGATGTCACAGGTCTGCTCGTGGGAATCGACACAGACCCTGCCGGAGTACAAGTGGAAAGCGCAGAGACAGGAATGGCAACGATCAGGCAGGCCACGCAAACCAGCAGGCACACCAAAACCTTGCTCAAACGCTTAGACTTCAGCATAAAAGTAATCCTTCCTGACTGTAAGAAAAAATATAAAGGTTACAATCTGGTTACAGATTATAACATACTGTATCTATTTTGTCAATACTTCCCACCCCAAGTAGCCTGCATTTTCCTGTCGTTTTTTCAGGTTTTTTGTATTGTTTTTTAGTTTTTTATCAATTTCCCTCCATTTTGTAACCGATGCACGGAAAAAGCAATCTCATTTGCTCCACCGGAAGAATATTTGCAGCTCGGATCGGGCACACTAACACAGTGCATCCGTTACGTAGGTACCTTCCCCCGGACGGAAGGAAGACAGCACCTGAATGGTCACTCTGTAGAGCATTGCCAACTCGACACAGCGCTCATGCAGAACTTGTGCCCCATTTGCAGCCATCGCCAGCATCTGTTCGTAACTGATGGTGTCATACTTCACAGCATCGGGATACTTGCGAGGATCCTTATCATAGACCCCGTCCACATCGGTATAAATACGGCACACATCCGCTTTCAAAAACGCAGCCAATGCCACTGCGGTCGTATCCGAACCACCTCGCCCCAACGTTGTGATATCCGCGCTGCCATTGACACCCTGAAATCCGGCTACAACAACGATCTTTCCTGCTTCCCATTCCTGCAGGATGCGCTCCGGACGCAATCCTAACACACGGGCGTTGCCGTATACGCTATCGGTCACGATCCCCGCCTGCATTCCCGTCAGGCTTACAGCATCCCAACCCAGACGTTGCAACGTCAACGCCATCAATGCAGCGGACATTTGCTCGCCTGTGCTTAAATACGCATCTAGCTCCCGTTTCGATGGTTCTGCACAGATCCCTTCGGCCACAGCCAGCAGCCGATCGGTGGTATCCGCCTGTGCTGAAACCACCACCACGACCTGATGACCTGCCTCTTTTTGTTCTGCCACCTTCCGAGCAGCAGCCAACAACCGTTCCTCATCCGACAGGGACGTGCCACCAAATTTTAATACGATACGCATTCGTTTCACCTCCATGCCATTCTACGGCAGTCTGTGACAGAATGTGCAATAAAAAACCGCCCTGCGTGCAGGGCGGCAGTAGATTGTTCGGTTAACCTCCCAGAATCGTCGCTTTAATAACACCGGGAATGGAGCCCAAATGGTGTAGCAACTCTTCCAACGGCACTTCCAAGTCCGAAATCTCCGCATTGATGGTCACCAAAGCAGTACCATAGCTGGGAACAATGGAGTTGACAGTCAAAAGATTGACATCCTGCTGAGCAAAAGCCGTCAAAATTGCAGACAAAACACCGGGTTCATCATGAAGCATGAACTGGAATGTCACCGCACGAGACATGGTCTTCTTGTCAAAAGGCGTGATCGCATCCCGGTACTTATAGAATGCACTGCGGCTGATGTCCAACATTTTTGTCGCTTGATTGACCGTCCTCGCCTCGCCAGTGGCTAGCAGACGCTTGACTTCCGCCACCTTTAGGAATACTTCAGGCAGCGCAGATGCTTCAACAATGTAGTATTTGGGTTTCTTGTTCATACAGTCCTCCAAAATGATAACATATTTTATTCATTTTGCACAGCTACCTTTGCTATTGTAACACACTTTTTCAAAAAAGCAACCCCGATAACAGCATTTTTTCACGAAAGGGCGGATCTTATGTCTTCCAATTCCCCAAAAAAGCTACTCCTTCTTGCAGCCGCCGGCGGACTTGTCTGGCTGTTCCTGCGGTATCTGCTGCCCATTGCCCTGCCGTTTTTGTTGGCAGCGCTGTTGGCTCTGGCGGCAGAACCGCTGGTGCAGCTATTGCATGGACGCCTGAAATTATCCCGCCCTTTGGCCACCGGCATTGGTGTAACCGTTACGCTGGCGATCACAGCGCTGACTGTGACGGTATTAGGGGCACTACTGGTGCGGCAGTTACAATCACTGGTGGGCGTGATGCCAGATCTGGAAGGCTCCGCTCAAAACGCCTTGGAATCCCTGCAGTCTTGGCTGTTAGATCTAGCGCAACGCACCCCGACGGGCATCCGCCCTATGGTGGAGCATACGGTAGCGGATCTTTTCAACGATGGCAATGCCTTTCTGGATCAGTTGACCGGAAAACTATTGGAGCTGGCTTCCGGATTTGTGACCCGATTGCCTGACAGCGCCTTAGGCATTGGCACATGGCTATTGGCCAGCTTTATGATATCCGCCAAACTTCCTTCCATCCGTGCATATCTGTCACGAAAGACTCCAAGAGATTGGAACGAGAAATACCTGCCAAGTCTGCAGCGAATGAAAAAGTCGGTACTCGGATGGCTAACGGCTCAGTTGAAGCTGATGGGCATTACCTTCGTCGTGCTTATGCTGGGTTTTTGGCTGCTCAAGGTCTCCCACGGCCCGATCTGGGCCATTTTGATTGCCCTTGTGGATGCTCTGCCGGTGCTGGGCACCGGTACTGTATTGGTTCCGTGGAGCATCGTATGTTTTCTGCAACACAACACAATGCAGGCATTGGGGCTTCTTGGACTGTACGCCGTGGTCATGCTGCTGCGCTCAGCACTGGAACCGAAATTGGTCGGAAAACAATTGGGGCTAGATCCGTTGGTGACTCTTGGTGCAATGTACGCCGGCTACCGGCTGTGGGGAATTCCCGGAATGCTGTTTGCTCCCCTGCTGGCCGTCATTGCGGTGCAATGGTTCACCCAATCCAAGGAAATATAAAATTGGCAATTCCACAATTTTTCATTCTTGCTATTGTGCATCCGGTATTATTTTGATATAATATTTAGAAAAAAGTAATAATGGATGTGTATTGTCTTGAAGTATGGAGTATGGAATATTCAAAAACCGGCAACTTCCGCCGTCAATGCGTTGGTAGGTGCCGGTTATAGCCCTCTGACTGCCATGGTGCTCTCTGCTCGCGGTGTCTCCGATCCGCAGCAGGCACAGCAACTGTTATCTCGCAGTGGACCTCTGTTTGACCCTTTTTTGATGAAAGATATGGATCTGGCTGCTGCCCGAGTCGGTCTTGCTATGGTCCGTGGCGAAAAGATCGCAATTTTCGGTGATTATGACGTGGACGGGATC
>CAZOVE010000096.1:0-6106 GCA_964583135.1 uncultured Oscillospiraceae bacterium
AAGAAAAAACGGAGTTTTCACCAATGATCAAAATACTTTTTATCTGCCACGGGAAGATTTGAGCCGAGGGTTGTACAGCAAGCTATGCCAACAAATGCCACGGTTTGCAAGGATTTCTCGCCATTCATACTACCAGCATACTACTTTTGACAGAAACCACATTTTGCCCCCAACATGACGCAAATAACAGCCGCCTCTATCACTGAGGCGGCTGCTTTATCTATTCAACAACCCATAATGCCTTTTCTAACCTAGCGATTTCTCGGTGGATAACATCTACGGATTCTCCAACTGTGTCATTCCACTCTTTTTCGCTGATTTCTAGCTCATACTTTCTTGTGGCGATTGCACCCTCAATATCACCAGCCATCTCACAAACTTTTGCCAGGGAATCGAGAGGGTCGGTGTAGTGCGGAGCTTCCATCAAGTCGAACGAAACACGATAGCTCTCCTTTGCTGCAGCATAGTCACCAATCTGCGCTTGAAAGTCACCAATCCAATGCCAAACACTCCAGTTTTTGGGATAGTCTTTGCCCATCTGCTCCCACAGTGTTCTTGCCAATTCGATGTTGTTTTCAGCTAAGGCAATCTTTATCTGATGTATGGTGACAAAGTAACCGCTGTCATATCGTGCCATCATATTACAGAAGTATTTTGCTTCATCCAGCCGCTTGTCATCAATCAGCTGTGCAATCAGCCACGCATAGCAATGAACTGCTTCGGGGTGCTCTGCTAGGTGTAACTTATAATGAGAAATCAATGCGTTGTGAGTGTTATTTCTGGGGTCTACATGTTTTCCTCCCATAGCATGAGCTAATGCGGTGAATGCACGAGCAGAAAGAGGAGCGCACGCCATAGCTTTCATCGCATATTCTTCCGCACGCTCATTATGTTCTCCTGCAATATGAAGCTCCAGGTTTGCCAACATTTCAAAAACTTCATTGTTGTTGGGTTCACGCCGAGCCTTTTCAAGCAGGAACTTTCTTTCGCTATCTACATCTGCTGGGTTCATAAAGCGAACATCATACAACATATTCTGGATGCGCTCCATCCGCAGTTCATCGGATAACTCAAACAGTTCGTCAATACTGACTCCAAAATAAGCTGACAAGCCAGGTAGCATACCGATGTCTGGCACAGATAAACCACACTCCCATTTGCTGACCGCCTGGGATGTGATTCCAAAATGTTGTGCAAGTGCTTCCTGTGTCACCCCTCTACGGAGTCGAAGCGCTTTGATTTGGTTGCCAATATTCATACTTACACTCCTAAATAATTCGATTTCAGCGCTGATAACATCATAATAGCAAATAATGTTGCCCCTTTCAATGTCTGCATAGTTGGTGTGATACAACTGCCAGTTGGAAGAACTGCCTTGTATACCGCCCCTCCATTGCTGAAAACCAGCTATGATGATGGTAGCGGGATTTTTGTTTGTATCGGTATTTGTTCCGCTGCTCAAAAGCCGCTTTTTTTCGGCGTCTATGTTAATGGCGTAACTCTTGCCGACGGGACGGAAAACCCGTCCCCTACAAGTTGCAATCCGCGGCGGTGTGTGGTACAATGCTTCCAAGAAAGCGAGGGTGTTCTATGATCAGGATCTTATTCATCTGCCACGGGAATATTTGCCGGTCGCCGATGGCGGAGTTTGTTATGAAGGATTTGGTGAAAAAAGTGGGCAAAAGTTGTGAGTTTGAGATCGCCTCTGCGGCGGTCAGCCGGGAAGAGATCGGCAATCCCGTCTATCCCCCGGCCCGGCGGGAGCTGCAAAAACACGGCATCCGCTGCGATGGCCATGCGGCCCATCAGATCACCCGGCGGGAACTGGAATACTACGACCGCATTTACTACATGGATGCCAGTAATGCCCGGTACTTACGCCGTCTATTCGGTGACGATGCCGTCAAATGTCTGCCGCTCCTGCCACGGGATGTGGCTGACCCATGGTACACCGGTGATTTTTCCCAGACATGGGAGGACATTATTGAAGGCTGCACCGCCATTTTGGAGGAATTAGGATGAATATCGAAACCATCGAAGCCGCCCTCTGGGAATTGCCCCTATACTGCTACCATTTTTTCGACCCCAACGAATTGGAATTTAACCAGCGGATCCGTTGGATCTGTCAAAACGAGTGCCCCATGTATGGTCAAAGTTGGGCCTGCCCACCCGGCGTGGGAGAGGTGGCACAGTGTGAACGTCGCTGCCGTAGCTATGAGCACTGCCTGATGATCGCCACGATCACGGAGGTAGAGGACATTTCCAACATTCAACAGACACTAGACACCCGCCCCGCCCATGAGCAGATCACCAATCAAGTGGGCCAAGTTTTCCATGATGTCGGCATCGAGCCCTATATTTTATCCACAGAAGCCTGCGCCGTGTGCCGGCGTTGCGCCTATCTGGATGGAGAACCCTGCCGTTTTCCCGAAAAAATGCATCCCTGCGTGGAAAGCCACGGTATCAACGTGGTGCCGATCATGGAGCAAGCCGGTCTGGAATTTCAGTTTGGCAGCAATACGGTCACTTGGATCAGTTTGCTGTTTTTCTAAACAAAAAACGCGGCCCTGCAAAAGCAGAGCCGCGTCGATTATTTTGTGATCATACGCCGTAGATCAGCCAAATCAGAATGTAGGCCGGGATGATGGCAGCCATGGTAAATGGAATGCCGATCTTGAAGAAATCGCTATTTTTCACCTCGTAGCCTTCCTTACGCAGGATGCCGATTCCGGTGATATTGGCAGAAGCGCCGATGGGGGTGCAGTTGCCACCCAGAGTTGCACCGGACAGCAGGCCAAAATACAAAGCGGTGGAATCGATGCCCATCTCCGCTGCAATGCCGGCAATAACAGGGATCATAGTGGCAACATAAGGAATATTGTCAATGAAAGCGGAGATCAGCACGGAAGCCCAAACGATAATGGTATACATCAGGAACGGATTACCGGCGCCCAATTTTGCCAGGATCTGAGCCAATGCATCGATAACACCCTCATGGGTAATGCCGCCGATCATCAGGAACAGACCAACCAACAGGCCCAAAGTTTCAAAGTCGATGGCCTTCAGGGGACCAACAATGGCTTCCAGATTCTTATTCTTGATATAATTATAGATCAGACCGATCACCAACAGGCAGCAGCAGATAATGCCGTTGATCTGCGCAGGCAGATTCCAGTCATCCGGAGCGAAGGATGCCAAAATCAGCAGGCCGATGGCGCCGAACAGCAAAACGGTGGGGACAATGTCCTTCACTTCGGTGACAGCGCCTCCCTTGGGGATGGCTCCCTTTTCCTTACGGAATACAAAGTACACGATCAATGCAGACAGCACAGCGCCTAGCTCTACCACGAAGAACATGGAGATCTTACCGTTATAGAAGAAGAAATCCATGAATGTCATATCCAGCGCCGAGCCCAACATGATGGCAGTGGTATCGCCCACCAACGTGGCAGCGCCCTGCAGATTGGAAGACACGGCAATTGAAATGATAAAGGGAACAGGGTTGGTCTTCAGCTTTTTGCAGATCTCGATAGCAACGGGTGCCACCATCAATACTGTGGCCACATTGTCCACGAAAGCAGAGATGACACCGGCAAACAAACTCAGGCACACGGCAGCCCACTGAACATTAGGTACCTTGGCCATGATCATATCTGCCATTTTTTCGGGCATATGGCTGTCGATAAACAGTTGCACCAGTCCCATAGTGCCGCCGATCATCAACAGTACATTGAAGTCCAGAGAGCCCAGAATATCCCCCAGTGGTAGCATACCGGTGATGATGAAAATCAGGCCGGAAGCCAGCGCGATGTAGGGACGATATTTACTGAAGGTCAGCATCAATACATAAGTAGCAGCAAACAGAATGATTGCGAGAGTCAAAATATCTCCTCCTGTACTGGTTATTTATGCCATACCACGGCATTTTATCGGGGATATTATAGCATTGACCCGGTTAAGATTGGGCAAAGAAAAAATTTGCATCAGCGAAAAAGAGGGCATACCCTTTCTCGATACGATTCATTCGTCCCCATTCATGCGGTAGCCCACACCCAACTCGTTGACGATATACTTGTTCTCTCCCGGGGAAACACCCAGTTTGCGGCGGATATTGGCCATATTGACCTGCAATTTTTTGATGCCGCCGCTGTCGGAATAACCCCAGATGGCCTTGATGATCGCACTGTAAGTCATAACTTTACCACTATACTCCGACAAAAATGCTACAATATTATACTCTGTCTGGGTCAGTTTCACTTCCACATTCCCAACAAATACCTGCCGGGAGTCATAAAGGATCGACAAATCCTGCACTTGAAATTTGCCGCCGGACAATCGACCCTTATCGGCGCCGTGGCGATTGAAACGCAAACTCGAGCGCACCCGGGCCAAGAATTCCGCAGGCCCGAAGGGTTTGGTGATGTAATCATTGGCACCTAAGTCCAATGCTTCTACCTTATCGGTTTCATCACTACGGGCAGACAGGACGATCACCGGCGTCAGATCTTTTTCTCGCAGGTCTCTCAAAATCGTCAAACCATCCCCATCCGGAAGTCCCAAATCCAAAATGATCAGATCTGGCAGATGGGAATCCATCATGGTTTGGGCACTGGCACAACTATGGGCTTCCAGCACCTGATAACCGGCATTTTCCAGCAATGTCTTGATCATATCACGAATATTGACTTCATCTTCCACCAAGAGGAGCTTATACTTGTTATTCATCGTCTGTTTCCTCCGTACTTAAGGTAAATCGAAAGACTGCGCCACCGTCTTTGCGGTTGTTGGCGCTGATGGTGCCGCCGTGGGCGCGAATGATGGTAGCGCAAACCGAAAGTCCTATGCCCACATTGCGTTTGGCATTATCCGCCGGCTTTTCGGACGAGGTCATGCAACCCGTAAACAACTGGGGTAATTTTTCCGGCGAAATACCACAGCCGTTATCGATCACTTCAAAGATCGCTGTACCGGAGCGCACACAAACCCGTAACACCAGCTCCGTCATACCAATCCCATGATGCACAGCATTTTCTAAAATATTGATGAGCAACTGCTCGATCAACAACGGGTCCATCGGGATCATCACCAATTCGCCGGGTAGCTCTAGCTGAATTTTCTGCTCAGGATGGTATTTGCGGAATTTTACCACCACGGAATCCACCAGTTCATCCAGTGCCGTCGGCAGCAACGTGATCTGTACATTGCCACTGTCAAATCGGGTGATCGACAGCAGATTTTCCACCATCCGTACCAACCATTGGCTATCCTCTTGAATGCCACGGAGCATCTTACTGCGCTGCTGGGGTGTCATCTGGGCTTCATTTTCCAACAAAGCGGTACTGGAGCCGTAGATGGTGGTCAAGGGTGTGCGCAAATCATGGGATACCGCTCGTAGCAAATTAGCCCGCATCCGTTCTGTTTCCCGCTCCGCTTTTACCGCTTCTTGATGTTTTACCTGAGTCGTGAGCATGCTGGTCAAAAAGGAGATCACCGCCATCACCAAGGCGGAAAACAGATTGGAGGGGATGATAAAATTCAGCGAAAAATACGGGAAGGTAAATGCATAATTGACCAGAACGACGCTGATGAGCGATGCCGCCAATCCATAGACATACCCATCCGTAAACAAGGAAATCAGAAACACCGCAAAGGCAAATGCGGTAGTAACCTGCTCCGGAATGGCAAAGACATCCTGCATCAACACGCTGGCGCCAAAGCACAGCGCCAGAATCAAGCAGGTAATGAATATGTCCCAAAGCACCAGTGACCTTTTCTTCATATTGACACTCCTTGATGATTCTAGAATGATTGTATCATAGAGAAAATTAAGATTCGGTAAACATTATACACGATACCCCCAAAAAAGAAAAGAGCCTCCCATTTTTATTGAAAAATTTGATTTTTTGCAAAATAAAACTTGACATTCCCTTACTTTCCCTATAAAATAGACTAGTCTGCGAATGCGGACATATCCTTGCTCACGCAAGCTGCGTGGGCCATATAAGACCATAAGGAGGTGCAAACAACATGGCTAAGATCACCGGTAAGTACGAGGTGCTCTACATCATCGACCCCACCCTGGGCGAGGAGGGCATCGCAGCACTTG
>CAZOVE010000097.1:0-5905 GCA_964583135.1 uncultured Oscillospiraceae bacterium
TGATGCCCTCGATCACCATCTGCACCTTCCTGACCCTGACCAATTCCTTCAAGCTCTTTGACCAAAACCTGGCGCTGACCGGCGGTTTGCCCAGCGTTATGGTGGATGGGGTAAAGATCAATGCCACCGAGTTGCTGGCGCTGAATATTTATTCGACCTATAACATCAGCAAGAATTACCATGGTGTGGCGCAGGCTAAGGCCGTCATTTTCTTCCTGTTGGTTGCCGTGCTGGCCATCGCCCAGCAGGCTATGACCCGAAGCAAGGAGGTACAGCAGTAATGAAAAAGTATTCTCTGGGCAGCAAAATTCTGACTGCCTTCTTTGTGGTATTGGCCCTGATTTGGGTCTTCCCTATCTGGGAAGTCGTTATCAACTCCCTCAAGTCCAATGATTTCGTCAATCTGGAACCCTTCAAGATCCCCACTGCTGAGTCGTTTGTGGGCATTGCCAACTATCTGAAGGGCCTGACCTTCGGCAACTATCCTTTTATCAAGTCTGCCGGCTATAGCATTTACATCACCGTGGTTTCCGTGGTACTGATCCTGCTGTGCTGCTCTATGGCCGCTTGGTATATTGCCCGCGTCCAGAGCAAGATGTGCAAGATCTTCTACTATCTGTGCCTGTTTAGCATGATCGTTCCTTTCCAGATGGTCATGTTTACCCTGACCTCGACGGCCGACAGCCTCCATTTGGATACCCCTTGGACCATTCCCATTGTGTATCTGGGTTTCGGTGCCGGCTTGGCTATCTTCATGTTCGTGGGCTTTGTGAAGGGCCTGCCGCTGGAGATCGAGGAAGCAGCTGCCATCGATGGTTGCGGCCCTCTGCAGACCTTCTTCCTCGTGGTGATGCCCATGCTCAAGCCCACCCTGATCTCTGTGGGTATTCTGGAGCTGATGTGGGTGTGGAATGACTATTTGCTGCCCTATCTGGTGCTGGATATCACGGAATATCGCACGATCCCCATCCATGTGCAGTACCTCAAGGGTAGCTATGGCACGGTGGATCTGGGTGCAACGATGGCGGTCATTATGATGGCGATCCTGCCGATCATCATCGTATACCTGTTCTGCCAGAAGCACATCATCAAGGGCGTGGCTGCCGGTGCCGTGAAGGGCTAAAAACAACGATCTCATCAAGGAGTGCCCCATGACCATCAAAGATCTGTCGGCCCAGACCGGTTATTCCGTGGGCACAATTTCCAGAGTGCTGAATAATCAGCCGAACGTCAGCAAGAAAGCCCGGGAAGTGATCCTCAAGGCGGTGGCGGAGTCGGGTTTTCAGCTCAACGCCAACGCCAAGCAGCTCAAGCAGCAGCACGGTAACTGCGTTCTGGTGGTGGTCAAAGGCACCAACAATGAGATGTTTGCCGAGCTGGTGGAGGCTATTGGTGCCCACTTTGCCCAGAGCAAGTATCCGCTGATCATCGACTATCAGGACGAAGACCGCAACGAGGTAGCCAGAGGTGCCCGGCTGTGCATTGAAAAGAAGCCTCTCGGTATTTTCTTTCTGGGAGGCAACCAGCAAAATTTCCGCACCCATTTTTCCAAGATCGATGTGCCCTGCGTACTGGTTTCCAATAGTGCCGATGCGCTGGATTTTCCGAACCTGTCCAGTGTCTGTACCGATGACTATCAAGCCAGCCGGGAGGCCGTGGAGACCCTCATTGCCTTGGGTCATCGCAAAATCGCCATGATCGGCGGTAAATACGACGGCTCTGATACCAGCCGTTTGCGTTATGACGGCTGTCTGGATGCCATGCGCAGCCACGGTGTGGACTTCGATGAGAGCCGGGATTATGCCGCCGGACGATTTTCCTATCAGGACGGTTACGACGGCACTATGAAACTACTGCGAAGCGGAAGAGATTTTACGGCTCTGTTTGCGGCGGCGGATGTGATGGCCATCGGTGCTATCCGCGCCTTGCGAGATGCCGGAAAGCGCGTACCGGAGGATGTATCGGTCATGGGCTATGATGGCTTGCCGTTGGGAGATTTTCTGATCCCACAGCTATCCACGGTCAATCAGTCGGTGCAGCAGATGGCGGATCGAAGCGTACAGATCCTGCTCAACTGTATGGAGCGGGGGGCGCCGGCGCGGCACGAAACCGTTCCTTACTCCGTAAAAAAACGGGAAAGTACCCGTCAAGTCAGTCCTTAAGGAGCATTTTTATGCGTGAAAGCGGTATTTTAATGCATATCTCCTCTCTGCCCGGGCCCTATGGCATCGGAACGATGGGAGAATATGCCTACCATTTTGTGGATTTTCTGCATTGTGCGGGTCAACGTTACTGGCAGATCCTCCCCCTGAGTCCCACCGGTTACGGCGATTCACCTTATCAGGCGTTTTCTGCATTTGCCGGCAATCATTATCTGATCGATCTGGACGAACTGGTGCGGCAGGGGTTACTCACACCCCAAGAGCCGGAAGCCATCGACTGGGGCGACGGGCGCCGGGTAGACTACGGCAAGCTCTATGCGCATCGCCAGAGTATACTGCGGCTTGCCTATCAGCGCTTCGTGCCGGATGAGGAATATGATCACTTTGTCAGTACCAATGAATGGTGGCTGGAGGATTATGCCCTGTTTGTGTCCCTGAAGCGCAAATTTGGCGGAAAACCGTGGTTGGATTGGACCCTGAGCCTGATGATGCGGCTGGAGGGAAGTCTGGAATTGTACCGCCGGGAGCTGCAGGATCAGATCCGGTTTCAGTATTTTTTGCAGTATCAGTTTTTCCGGCAGTGGCATGCGCTGAAGGCTTACGCCAATTCAAAAGGCATCCAAATCATCGGCGATGTGCCGATTTATGTGCCGCTGGACTCGGCGGATGTGTGGGCAAATCCCCGGCTGTTTCAATTAGACGGCAACCGCCGACCGAAAATGGTGGCAGGCTGTCCGCCGGATTCCTTCAGCGCGGAGGGACAGCTCTGGGGTAATCCCCTGTACGATTGGTCTGCCATGAAAAAAACAGGCTACGAATGGTGGATCCGCCGGCTAAAAGCCGCTTCAAAACTCTATGACGTGGTGCGGTTGGATCATTTCCGTGGTTTTGAAAGCTACTGGGCAGTGCCTGCCCGGGAAAGCACAGCCATCGGCGGCCAATGGTTGCCCGGCCCGGGTATAGAATTCGTCCAAGCCGTGCAGCAGGCATTGCCGGGGGCACGCTTTATCGCGGAAGATCTGGGTTACGTGACGGACGAGGTGCGCTCCCTGCAACTTGCTTCCGGCTGGCCCGGTATGAAGGTGCTAGAATTTGCCTTCGATTCTCGGGAAAGTGGCAATTATCTGCCCCATCTATACCCCACCCATTCCGTGTGTTATACCGGTACCCATGACAATGTGACCCTGCGGCAATGGTTTGAGGAAGCGATCCCTGCAGATGTGGTCGAAGCGAAGGCTTACTTGGGCTTGCATGAGGAAGAGGGCTATGTCTGGGGCATGATCCGGGGTGCCATGAGTTGCGTCAGCGATCTGTGCATCGTGCAGATGCAGGATTACTTGGAATTGGGCGGCGAAGCCCGAATGAATCGGCCCGGTACGCTGTCCGATCGCAACTGGACATGGCGGGCGGAGGAAGGCTTCGCTTCGCAGTATTTGGCCCATAACATTCGTGCTATGACGGCTCGTTACGGCCGCATTCCGGAATAAAAACCTACTGCCATTGCTTCCGCAATGGCAGTTTTCGTAAGGAGGAGAAAAAATGGAGCGCTATGAAGGGCGATATTTCTCGATTTTGGGTGATTCCATTAGCACTTTGGATGGCTACAATCCACCGCAATGCGGTGTGTTCTACGACTGGGGGCGGAAGCTGGAGGCCGGCATTTATACACCGCAGGATACGTGGTGGGGTCAGGTCATCGATGCCTTGGGTGGTCATCTACTGATCAATCATGCTTTTTCCGGCAGTACGGTTTGCAAGCGGGGCGATACCTCGATCGCCTCCTACGGCTGCAGTCAGGAGCGCACCGGCGCTCTGGGCATCGGCTCCCTTGCGCCGGATGTGGTGCTGATCTTCATGGGCATCAACGACTGGGGTTGGGGCATCCCGTTGCAAACCTTTGCCGAATCTTACGAGCAGATGCTCTTGCGCATCCGTGGAAATTATCCCATGGCGCAGGTCTGGTGTCTGACGCTGCCAGTGAGCTACTGCAGCCGCAACGAAGGGTTGGAGCTGCCGCTACAGCGCAGCGGTGGGCATTTGGATGCGTATAATCAGGTGATCCGTGACTGTGCATCCAAAACGGGCTGCCGATCAGCCGAGCTGTATGACCCCTGTCAGCCCTACGATACCATCGATGGCTATCATCCCTGCGCTGAGGGAATGAAGACCATTGCCGAAGCAGTGCTGCGCAGCATGAAGGAGTAAAAGGATCTGCCTGAAAAGATGTTGACATTTCAACAAATAACTGCTATCATGCAATAAAGTTGAAATATCAACAAAATCCCGGCACGGCGTTTTTTAGACCGACCGGGATCGACAGAAAGGAGATCCCATGAAAACCAGATTGATCGTTGATTCCACGGCAGACCTCATGCCCCAATTACGGCAACGGGTCCACGTAGTACCGCTGACCGTCCGTTTCGGAACGGAAGAATACATTGATGGCGTGACCATCGACCACAAAACTTTTTATGAAAAGCTGGTGGAAACCGATGCGCATCCTTCCACCAGTCAGGCTTCTCCGGCTGCTTTTGCCGATGCCTATGCCGATGCCCGGGCGTCTGGCGAGGCAGCGGTGGTCATCACCTTGTCCTCCAAATTCTCCGGTACGTATCAGAGTGCCGTCATCGCCGCTGCGGATCACGAGCATATTTTTGTGGTAGACAGCGACAGTGTGGCCATCGGCGGTGGCATATTGGTGGAATTGGCGCTGCGCTGGATCGATGAAGGGATGCCGGCCCGGGAAATCGCCCAAAAGCTGGAAGCGGTGAAGGATAAGATCGTCATTGTGGCCCTGCTGGATACGCTGGAATATCTGAAGCGGGGCGGCCGGATCTCAAAGACAGTGGCCGTTGCCGGTACGCTGCTGAATATTAAGCCGGTGATTTCTGTAGTCCATGGCGAAATTCAAATGCTTGGCAAGGCTCGGGGCTCGAAACAGGGAAACAATCTGTTGGTGCAGGAGATCGAAAAGGCCGGCGGCGTGGATTTCTCCCTGCCGGTGCTGTTGGGCTATACGGGATTGTCGGATGCGCTGCTGCAGAAGTATATGGAAGACAGCAAGTACCTCTGGGAAGCCGGACTGGAACAGATCCGCTACACCACCATCGGTAGTGTCATCGGCACCCACGCCGGCCCCGGCGCAGTAGCCGTGGCGTTTTTCAAGAAGTAAAGGGCGATCTTGCAACGGGTGTCCGTGTGGACTACAATGGGTTTTCGTTTCATTCGCTGCTATGTCGCCTTGGGGATAACAAGGTGCGTTCCCAACCGATCTGTTACCCTACTTGCGTTCTATTGTGTTGCACACTTTAACATTACGCCAACGCCCGGCTCCGCACAAGAGCCGGGCGCTGATTTTTATAGGGCTGCCTCACTTTTTTACGGAGACAGCCCCTTGAGGTGATCGATCTCCGCAAATTACGGAACCAAAGTCTTTTTCTTCTTGCCGATCAGGGTAAACAGACTGATCACATTCCACAGCAAGCTGATGGAGGAAAGAATGGTTGCAACCGTGGCAAGTGTTTTAACCGTCTCAATATCTTCCTGTGTCACGCCTTCGGAAACGCCTGCCGTTACCTGTTTCGGAACGGAGCCTGCGTTGATAGTACTACCGTCACTCATCGTAAAGATGAAGTTGCCATTCTCGTCGATCTTGATATCAGCAACGCCGAGTCCGTCTTTTCCGTCAGCGCCATCCTTACCGTCAGCACCGTCTTTTCCGTTGGTGCCGTCCTTACCATCTT
>CAZOVE010000098.1:0-5858 GCA_964583135.1 uncultured Oscillospiraceae bacterium
TGTTCAGCGCCTTAACGATATCCATATTTATTTGTCCTCCTTAGATATTAGGGTGTTCTTACAGTAAAATTACCGCAGCGGACTCACCTTGATTTCAGACCTGAGAGATTATAGCATAGTATTTCCATAAAATCAAGTACTTTTTTTATTATTTTCCGGGGAATTTGATTATTTAAGGTTCTTTGGAAACTTTCAAATCAGCAAGACAGAGTTTGGGGCTATAGTAATCTTCAGTCCACTCTGGATCCATCCACCATCCTTTAAGAACAATCCTTAGTTCTCTCACCCCAGAAACATTCACATCAAATGTAAACGCATCCACGGTTTGTTGTGTAACGGAACCAATATATAGCAATACGCCATCACCATAAATCTCCACGATTCCATCACTTGTCCAGTCAACCGTACAATATAGCGTAACATAGGGTCGATACACTACGCCTGTAAGCACATCATATTGTTGATTCAAAAAATAAGTAATCGAATTGGAGCTGGAACTGTTTTTTTCTGTGCGGAAACAAGCAATAAAGTGTACTCCATCCGCATCATATGCAACTCCGTTAACATCAGAGGATACCTTGCTTAAATTACTGCGAAGTTTTCCATACATATATTCTTTCCTGTAAGAATCTGTGTCAACAAAGTAATAGTCATTTTGTTGAATCACATCCACCTCTGCTAATGACACAGGTACAGCTTTCTCATACCTTTCTTTTTCCGCAATAAACGTACCATCATTCGGCATCACTTTCAGCGCATTATTCAATACAGAAAGAGCCGAGGCATAACCATCCTTCTCATATGCATCCGTAGCCTGCGCAATAACAGCGGTTCTATACTGTTCTTTATAGGTCTCCAGCTTGACCTGAAGCTCCATGCTGCCGGAAACGATCGATTGATTCTGATTCAAATAAGTGATCGCTGCGGCGTAATTGCCGGAAGCATCATATACCTGCACCGTCTGTAACAGTTCCTGCTCGTTGACCTCCTTCAGCTTTGCGCTCAGAGTCGCATCATTACCAATTTGATTGCCAGCCACTGTCAGAAGACTTCTGGCTGCAGTAAAATCTGCGGATGCAATATATTGCTCAACCTTCCGAATCACATCGGTCTTATAGGAAGACAGTGCATTGATATAGGCCGCAGCAACAGAACTCTGACTTTGAATGGAACTGCTCAGCGAATTGTAATACTGGATTGCGCCGCTATAATCACCGGAATTCACATACGAATCAATCACATCAGCATATTCTTTTCCTGTATTAGCATGGTTGATACCGGGCACTTGCCCAGTAGTTCCATTCGGATCAGAGACTTGATGATCAGTAGCGCAACCACACATTGCCAGACATAATGTAATCAAAACGACCCATAAAATTGCTCTTTTCATTTTAATTCTTTCCCTTCTTTAATAGTCTTGGAAATCACCCTTCGAAATTATAACACATTTGTGTTCATTTGACAACATATGTATTCAATATTTTTTTATTTCTCCCTTAAACTAAATTCAAAAGGGGGTATGAAAATGCTAGATGCTGTTGTTGTCGGTCGGATCATCCAAGGCATTCGAGAATCCAAAGGAAAATCACAGGAATTGGTCAGTGGTTTTGCTGGGATCGGTAGAACCCACTTGAGTGCAATTGAACGTGGAGAACGAAAACCCACGCTGGAAACGTTCTTTAAGATCGCATATGCATTAGAAGTAAAACCCAGCATGATCATGGCTGCTATTGAAGAGGAAATCACGAGACATAAGTAAAAATCCGCCCACCGGGAAACCGGTGGGCGGTAAAAATTTGGGCAATTACACGCCTTCAGCGCTACGGCGGATGATTTCCGCTTCGTCGCAGACGTTATGCTCGGCATTGTAGCCGGGCAGGGGCAACAGCTTCTCATGGATGGCATCGAGAATCCAACTAGCCTGCGGGAAGAAGAACTCGTCAAACTCGAAGGGAGGCGTGATCCAGTTCTTAGCGCCAACAACGATGGGAGGTGCATCCAGATCGTCGAAGCACAGCTCGGTGATGGTCTTGGCCACATCGTTCAGATAGCTACCACGTGCGCAAGCATCGGAAACCAGAATCACACGACCGGTCTTACGGACGGACTCCAGAATCTTAGTATAGTCCAAAGGAACCAAGGAATGGATGTTGATGATATCCGCTTCCAGACCATACTTCTCGGAAAGCTGCTTGGCAGCATCCACAGCACGGTACAGCGCCGCACCAATAGTCAGGATAGTAACGTCCTTACCGTCACGTACCTTGTTCGTGTCGCCGATGCGAATCTCATAACGCTCTGCGGGCACGCCGCCTTCATGGAACTGCTCACCCACATCGTAGATTCTCTGGCTTTCGAAGAAGACAACAGGATCCGTGCCCTTCAAGGCGGTCTCCATCAAGCCCTTTGCCTCCCAAGGAGTTGCCGGGAAACAAACCTTTAGACCGGGAATGTGCGCACACAGGGCGGTCCAGTCCTGAGAGTGCTGAGCGCCATACTTAGAACCTACGGAAACACGCAAAACAACAGGCATCTTCAAAATGCCGGCAGACATCGCCTGCCACTTGGACATCTGGTTGAAGATCTCGTCACCGGCGCAACCGATGAAGTCGGCATACATCAGCTCCACCAGAGCACGACCACCGGACAGAGCGTAGCCGACAGCAGTACCGACGATGCTACCTTCCGCCAAAGGAGAATTGAACAAACGGCAGTGGGGCAAAGCATCCATCATACCACGATACACCGCAAAAGCACCGCCCCAGTCACGACAGTCTTCGCCATAGGCGATCAAGGTGGGATCCTCATAGAAGCGATCATAGATAACCTCGGATAGCGCATCACGCAGGTTAAACAGCTTCATCTTAGACACAGGCTTGCCGTCAGCACCGACAGGAGCGCGTTCCTTGCTCTTAAGCTTCTGATAGGCAGGCACCTCGGACAGGGGCATATTGACTTCCGGCTCACGGTCGTCAAAGGCAACGACCTGTTCATCAGAGAACATCAAACGCTCCACAACGGCCGGATCCTTCTTAAAATCAGCATAGGGGCTGATGACCGGATCAGCAGCAGCACGGCAGATCATGGTCATACGCTCGGTGGTTTCCTTTAGGATGGCATCCACTTCCTCCTGCGTCATGACGCCGGCTTCCACCAGACTGGCAGGATAAGTAACGATGGGGTCAACTTCCTTCCAAGCATCGATCTCTTCCTTGGTACGGTAGGCATTCTGGTCAGAGACGGAGTGGCCGGAGAAACGGTAAGTGATGGTCTCCATCATGACAGGGCCGCGGCCCTCGTGGAGGATCTTCAACATACGCTCCATCGCATCGATCACGGCCAGAGGATTGTATCCATCCACAGTCTCGGCGTACATCTGCGTGGGGCTGACGCCGGAGCCAATGCGGGACATCACGCCCTGACCCATGGTCTCGCCGCGCGTCTGGTCGCCCATGCCATAGGAGTTGTTAAAGATGTTGTACAAGATGGGCATACCACCCTTATGGCTCTCCCACAGAGTGTGGTACTGATCCATAGAAGCAAAGTTCAGGGCTTCCCAGACAGGGCCACGAGCCATGGAAGCGTCACCGATGTTGCAGATGCAGATACCGGGCTTATCATTGACCTTCTTATACAGGGCAGCGCCGGTGGAGATGGTGGCGGAGCCGCCGACGATAGCGTTGTTGGGGTAAATACCGAAAGGCAGGAAGAAGGCATGCATCGAACCACCCATGCCCATATGGAAGCCGGTCTCACGAGCAAAAATTTCGGACAGAGTACCGTACAGGATGAAGCGAATCGCCAGTTCCTTGACGGAAGAAGTATCACCCAACTTCTGCGTGGCGCGCAAGCACTTGCCTTCCAAGAAGGTTTCCATGACGGTCATCAGTTGCTCGTCGCTCATCTTATTAATTGTGGACAAGGCCTTGGCCAAAATTTCGGAGTGGCTACGGTGAGAACCGAAGGCAAAGTCGTTCTCATCTAGCAAATATGCTTGGCCGACACAGGCAGCTTCCTGACCAGTAGACAGGTGGGCAGGGCCGGGATAGGTATGATCAATGCCGTTATAATGGCTCTGGGTTTTGATCAGGTTCAGCATGGACTCAAACTCACGCAGAATGGTCATATCCCGGAAAATACGGATCAGATCTTCTTTGGTATACTTGCCGGAAGCCAGCTCCTCGGCAACAGTCTTATGATACTGGTTAACAGGGATCTGCTGGAAGCTGACCGCACCGGGAGCACGGACAGCAGCCGGATCGACAAACAAACTCTTAGGCATACTCTAATTCCTCCTTACTTAGCCAGCAGCGTGGTGAAGTTTTCCAGATTCTTACACAATGCCTGCTGGAACTTAGCGGCAGGCGTGCCGTCCACAGCGCGGTGATCATAGGTTAGGCACAGACCCATGGCAGGATACAGCTCAATGGAGCCATCTGCTGCTCTGCGCACACGATCAACAGTACCGCAAACACCGAGAATACCGGTCTGAGGAGGATTGATGACGGGAGTGAAGCTCTCCACGCCCATGTTGCCCAGATTGGACACAGTGAAGCTACCACCGGACAGCTTATCCGGGCTGATGGCACCACTGCGACACTCGGAAGCCAATTCCTTCACGGCCTGAGAGATCTCCAACAAGCTCATCTGATCGGCATGTACAATGGTGGGAACCATCAAGCCTCTGGGGGTATCGCAGGCAAAGCCAAGATTCACATGAGTAAAGTGGCGGATGGAAGAATCATCCAGCATATTAGCATTCAGATCCGGATAATCCTTCAAGGTGCGGGATACCGCATACAGAACGATATCACCGATCGTAATACCGGCATAGTCGCCACCCATAGCCTTCAACTGCTTGCGGTAAGCCAGAATGCAAGTGGCATCGAAAGAGGTGGTATGGGTCAACTGTGCCATGGTAGACAGGCTCTGGTGCATGGATTTGGAAATCGCACGGCGAATGCCGCTGAACTTCACATCCTGATACTCTTCCTCTACAACAGCAGGGGCAGTGACCTTGGCAGGCACACCATTGCGAATCAGCGTCATCACATCGCGCTCGATCACGCGGCCGTTGGGACCAGTACCGACAGCAGCGGTGGCATCGACGCCATGAGCCTGCGCCAACTTGGCAGCTCTGGGAGAAACGGCGACACCGGTCTTTGCCGGAGCAACAGCCACTTCTGCCTGAACAGGGGCAGCTTCGGCTTCTACGGGGGCAGCTTGCTCTACAACGACCACTTCCGCACCGGGCTTCAGACAGTCAGTAGGCTCACCGTGAGGACCAACGGCGCAGACGTTCTGCAGGCAGGGCACCTCGTCGCCTTCCTCAGCAAAAATGGCGAGCAGCTCGCCTTCAGCGGTAGATTCACATTCGAAGGATGCTTTATCGGTTTCGTAAGTAAACAGAATGTCGCCCACATTAACATGGTCGCCCACCTGCTTGAGCCACTGACCGATGATGCAGCTTTCAACGGTAATGCCGGCTTTGGGCATGATCACCGCCTGTGCCTTGGTATTGCACACAGCGGCAGGAGTTGCTGCAGCAGTAGCGGGTGCGGCAGCAGGAGCTGCTGCAGGAGCATCGGAAGCAACACCGCCCTTTAGAGCGGAGCAGTCCTCACCCTTGACACCAACGGCACAGACGTTGGTCAGACAGGGCACTTCGTCACCCTCGCCATAGAAAATTTCGAGCAGTTCGCCCTCGGCAGTGGATTCGCATTCAAAGCTAGCCTTATCGGTTTCATAGGTAAACAGAACGTCGCCCACATTGATATGGTCGCCCACCTGCTTGAGCCACTGACCGATGATGCAGCTTTCCACGGTAATGCCCGCCTTGGGCATGATTACTGCGGTTG
>CAZOVE010000099.1:0-5764 GCA_964583135.1 uncultured Oscillospiraceae bacterium
TTCCGGACAATAATATACGCCATCTTCCAACACGAAGGTGTCATTGTGCCCATGGTATCCACAGGCCTCATTGGGACAATCAGAATAACGATCGCCAAAATCGATGCCGTTCTTGAATACAAGATTTTCACTCTCTTCCAGCGCAAGCTGATACTCTTCTTCCGTCAGATAGCCATAGTTGCGCATCGTCCACAGGATGTCTTCCCGACGGCTCTTATTCCACTCCGACTGGATCTTCGTTTCACCCTTATAGGTGATCTCCTTTTCACCCAACGGATTAAAAATCGTGGGATTGTTGGTAATCGAAATGATACAGGCGCATTCTGCCGCAGTCAGGTCTTCCACGGATTTTCCAAAGTAGCGCTCGGCGGCTGCCTTTACACCTTGGCAACGGTTGCCCAGATAAATATAGTTGAGATACCATTCCAACACAACGGTCTTATCATACCGTTTCTCAAATTCCGTAGCGCGGAAGATCTCAAGTACTTTTCTTTGCACCGTCACGTCGTCGGCGTTTTCATCTTGCGTCAGCAACATATTTTTAATGAGCTGCTGTGTGATGGAAGATCCGCCGAACTCATTTCCACCGACGAACATACTCACACAGGCTTTAATAGTGGTAAACCAGTCCACGCCCTGATGTTCGAAAAAACGATGGTCCTCAATGGACACCGCAGCATAGATCAGATGCTCCGGAATCTCATCAAAGCTTGCCCATTCCGTGTCCGTATCGGCATACAGCTTCTGCAAAACCTGAATATTGCCGGCGTTATCCAGATAATATACGTAGGTAGGCTGGTTTAAGTCAAAGCCTTCCAGTTGGACACCGGCCTGAGGCAGAATATCACCTTCCAAATAGTCCGCCAAGACGCCAACAAAAACCACTACACAGACACCTGCGATCAGTAAGACAGTCACAAAAGCAGCAATCGCAACCTTTATGGCGGAATACACTGTCATCCACAAGCCCTGCAAAATGGTCAGTACAGCGCCAGGTTTCCAATTCTGTCGGGTGACGCGGCGCAATTCACTATTGTTATTATTCTCATGATCCATGCCAATACCTCCAAAATCACTGAGCCAAAGGGCCAGCACGGTAAAATTTCACACGAAGCAGCATCTGGACATAATACCGTTCATAAGATTATATCACAACATTGGCAAAAACGAAAGCCCCAAATTATGAATAATCCTCAAATTTTGTCGTTCTGCCGCTACAACATCCATAAATATATTTTGCAGAACAGGACATCCTATTCTTACGGTAGTCAATGCACAGAATGTAAGAACTTTTTCTGCGGATGCTATGCAACATTGCCAATTGATTTCAGCTAAAAAATCGGCTACAATACACTTATCAAACACAAGGAGGCCAATCCCATGGCTGATGAATTCGGTTCTGATTACTTGACCATCGTGGATGAAGACGGTGTCTCATACGAATTGGAGGTTTTGTCCACTTTGGAGTATAACGGCTACACCTACTTTGCCGTTCTGCCGGCAGATGACTCCCATCCCGAGTTGGATCCTTTGGCCGTGAGCATCCTCAAGAGTGTTGAGGAAGATGGCGAAAGCATTCTGTGCGCCATCGAAGATGAGGCAGAGCTAGAAGCTGTGAATACCCTGCTGATTGAATCACTCTACGAAGAGGAATAACGCCTATACCCCCCTGCTTGGTGCGTGATGTGTCTATTTGGACCCACATTTTATAATCGGGATGCTGTACTTCCGCTCGGTTTGCAGACCTCCCGTCTACGCTTAGACGATAGATGGACGTTGGGAGCAGTAAAGAATCGGAGAGGCAACCCACCTGCCGTTTTGTGCAGGTCATAACTAGATGCACACGGCTAAAGCGGGGTTTTCAAAAACAGCCTGATTTTATCGGGCTGTTTTTTTATTTTTCTGCAAAATTTACTGTTTTTTCAAAATTTACTCAATAAAACACTTGCAACCCAAAGGATTATCGGTTATAATACCTTGGTCTATGCGCAAAATCGCGTATTAACCATTCAGCACAAAACGAGAGGAAATGATTACATGAGCGCTTCTGATAAGAAGAAACTCCGTAAGGAGCAAACCGCTGCCGCCATCACCGAGAAGCAGCGGACCGAACAAAAGCAGCAGAAGAAACTGAAGATCTACTCCCTGACCTTCATCATTACAATGGTTCTTGTAGTGGCCTTGGTTCTGGTTGCCGTGCTTCAGACTCCTGTCAAGAATCTGGTCATGCGTAATACCACGGCCGTGACCGTCGGTGACCACAAACTCAGCGCCGCCGAGTTTAACTATTTCTACTACGATACCATCTACCAGTTCTACAGCACCTTCGATGATTACGGCGACTATCAGGATCTGTATTTCCAGATTTATTACGGCTTTAATCCCGCGAAGCCCCTGAACGAGCAGTTCACCGATCAGGAAGCTGGCACAACTTGGGCCGACTTCTTCATTGAATCCGGTATCGAAAGTGCCAAGTGGACCTATGCGATGTACGACAAGGCGATGGCTGACAATTACACGCTGTCCGAAGAAGATCAGGCTTCCTTGGATAGCATCAGCACCTACCTTTACCTATATGCCGCCTACGGTGGCTACAGCTCCACCGATGCCTATCTGAAGAATCAATATGGTAGCGCTGCCGATACCGAGAGCTATTTGGCCTACTATGAGCTCAGCACCATTGCCACCTCTTATGCCAGCGATTATGTCGACGGTCTGGAATTTGAGGATCAGGATTACCGCGATCATGAAGCTGATAAGTTCCATGAGTACAGCTCTTTCTCTTACGCAACCATTACCCTTCCGATGTCCAATTACCTGACCGGTGGTGAAACCGTCACCAGCGAGGACGGAAGTACCAGTATCGTCTACTCAGACGAAGAGAAGGACGCCGCTCGCGCCGCAGCGCTGGCCGCTGCCGAATCTCTGGTATCCGGCACTTATGCAAACGCAGAAGAATTGAACATGGCTCTGGCTCTGTTGTACACCAATGACGATTCCGAGCTGACCAAGTCTACTGCAACCAGCACTGAGATCACGTCCAAACTGTACAGCAGCCTGAGCATCAGCAACGAGGACATGAAGGATTGGCTCATCGATACCGAGCGTACCACCGGTGATATCTCTTACTTCAGAAATGTTACCACCACCGACGATGTCGAATCGGTCTACAGCTACACCGTTGTCCTGTTCCTGGATCGTAATGACAACACCATGAGCGTCGGCACCGTCCGTCACCTGCTTGTGAAGTTCGAGGGTGGCACCACCGATGAAACCACCAACGAGACCGTCTATTCCGACGAAGAAAAGGCTGCTGCTCTGGAAGAGGCCGAGAAGCTGCTCAAGCAATTCCAGGAAGGCGAAGAGGTGGACGAGGAAGCCTTCATCGTTCTGGTCAAGGCATATTCCGATGACACCGGCACGAAGACCACCGGTGGTCTGATCAGCGACATCACGCCCGACTCCGGTTATGTTTCATCCTTCACCAATTGGGCCATCGCTGACCATGAAGAAGGCGATGTGGAGATCATCGAGTCCGAGTACGGCTATCACATCATGTACTATGTGGAAGCAAACGAGCTCAACTACCGTGATCTGCTGATCAATGCCGAACTGGTTGAAGAAGCCTACACCGAGTGGGAAGAGTCCGTTCTGGAGTCTGTTACCGCCGCCGAAGTGGATATGAAGCACATCAAGCGCGATTACGTCATCAGCAAGTAATTTCTTTCATCTAAACCGCCCGGTATTCCGGGCGGTTTTTTGTGTAATTTCCACCGAATCGGGAAAAATAATCCCGGAGGCGATATTTTGAAGCAAACGATCAAAACCGGCATAGCCGGCGCTGTAGCAGGTGCGGTCAATGGTTTATTCGGTGCCGGAGGCGGTATGGTGCTTGTCCCGCTATTGAACACCATAACCGATTTGGAGGAAGATGAGATTTTCCCATCTTCCGTGTCAATCATTATGCCCATTTGTCTGGTATCTCTCGGCATTGGCAGCAATGTGTCATCCCTGCCTTTTTCGCAGGCATTCCCTTATTTGCTTGGTGCCTTTTTCGGTGGCATCCTTGCAGGTATAACGGGTAATAAAATTCCGGTGAAATGGCTTCACCGGATTCTTGGCGCACTTATATTATGGGGAGGTATCCGATATCTATGCTAGACAGCTTCCCCGTTTCGGTTTTGGCCGGGCTGTTTCTTGGTTATCTTGCCGGTATCGGTGTTGGTGGCGGCAGTTTGCTGATCCTTTGGCTGACCTTGGCACTTGGCATCGAGCAATTCACTGCCCGATCCATCAATCTCATGTTCTTCATTGCCTCTGCCGGTGCAGTTTCCCTGTTTCGCTGGAAACAAGGAACACTGCATCTAAAAAAACTGATCCCGGCCATTGTGACCGGGTGTATCAGTGCGGCAATGTTTGCATGGCTCGGCCAGCAATTGGACATTGAGAAAATGCAGAAGCTCTTCGGCATCCTTTTGCTGGTCACAGGTCTTCGCGAAGTTTGTTACCGACCCAAAGAATTGAGATAGCCCTCTAGAATCAGAGAAGCGGCTACTGCATCCACCGTATTTTTTCGCTTATTTCCGTGGTAATTATGTTGTGAGAGGATATTATGCGCTTCCACCGTTGTCCTTCGCTCATCCCACATTACAACAGGTAGCCCCGTAGTGTCTGTCAGCAACTGTGCAAATTCCCGGCAAAGCTGGGCTCTGGCACCTTCGGTGCCATCCATATTCCGAGGTAACCCGACCACAATGGTACCCACCGCATTTTCCTTTACCATACGCACCAAATCCGCAAGAGCCTTTTGCGTATTGCGACTTGGTATCACAGTCGTTGAACCAACGATGCTACACAACAGATCTGAAATTGCAACCCCCGTCCTTGCATCGCCATAATCAATGGCCATAATCTTCTTCATAGCACATCCTCCAAACTTTTTCTTACATTATAATATATTCACAAGAAAACGTAAAGAGGTTGTGCACAAATTATCCCAGATTCTCTTTCATCATCTATTCAGTACCCACACACGAAATGCCAAGTATGCGGCAAAGGACAGCCAGAGTAAATACGGTACTTGCAACCATCCTGCCACAGGATCCACCTTTCGGAACCGGAGGAGCATCAGCAGTACTACGATCCACAACAAGACGATCCAGAGTGATGCCAATCCGTAGGCTCTTGCGTTAAAGAAAATCAAAGACCAAAAGAAATTCAGCACCAACTGCCCTATGAACAGATTCAGTCCCCAACGCCGTTCTTGACCGTCGGGCTTCAGCCATACACGTGCTGCACTGATCCCCATCAGTGCATAAAGAATGCCCCAAACGATGGGAAACACCGCTGCCGGTGGCGAAAGCGGTGGTTGGGCAGCATTTTCATTAAACCATTTTTCCCCATCTCGACTGATCAGCCCTGACAGGGTACCTACAGCTTCTACTAGAACCACCCATAAGATATAAGGTTTCCAACGTTTCCATTTCATTTTACCACCTCGCCATAGCTTATGCCGCCCTTGTCCTGCATTATGCACCGGCTGTAAAAAATAACAAAAATACGCAAAAAAGTTGTTGACTATGTCGCAACTATGTGATAGAATGGCTCTACCTGTGAAAAAAGGGTCTAATTATTGCGCCCATTTTTCAACCCCGGAGCGGATCTGTAGTTCACCGCTTTCTAAATTCTTTACTAGCCGGGGCAATACAGGGAGGCAATTTTAAGGAGGTGCCGATATGCGCGTTAAAGTCACTTTGAGATGCTC
>CAZOVE010000100.1:0-5693 GCA_964583135.1 uncultured Oscillospiraceae bacterium
AAACTGCAACGCCAATCCCAACGGCGCATACACCGGCGAAATCGCCTGCAATATGCTCACCGATGCAGGCTGCAAGTACGTCATCATCGGCCACTCCGAGCGCCGTGAGATGTTTGGCGAGACCGACGCCGATGTCAACGCCAAGGTCCTGGCTGCCCTGGATGCCGGTCTGATCCCCATCATGTGCTGTGGTGAAACTCTGGAGCAGAGAGAAGCTGGCATTACCGCCGAACATATCACCATGCAGATCAAACTGGGTCTACAGGGTGTCAGCGAAGATAAGATTCGTAAGGTCATCATCGCTTATGAACCCATTTGGGCCATCGGCACCGGTCGCACCGCCACCCCCGAGCAGGCTGAGGAAGTGTGCGAAATGATCCGTAGCGTGGTGCGTAAGCTGTATTCTTCCAAGAACGCCCGGGCGATCTCCATCCTGTATGGTGGTAGCATGAATGAGAAAAACGCTTACGAGCTGCTGGCCCAGCCCGATATCGATGGCGGTCTCATCGGCGGCGCTTCCTTGGTGCCTGAGAAATTCGTAAAGATCATCGAAGCTGCCAATCAGCCCACCGTGTAATGTATCCAAGCAGGAGCAGCTGCGTATTGCAGCTGCTCTATGTTTTTGTTGGCACAGGAGGGATCATCTATGATACAAACCCGATACCCCATCGTGCTTGTGCACGGTATGGTTGCCAAGGATTTTTCATTATGGCATGCTTTTCGCGGAATCTCCGATTTCTTAAGAAAGCAAAACATCACCATTTATGTAACCAACCAAGATGGTATTGGTGCTGTTGCAAGCAATGCTGAACAGTTAAAATCAGAGATATTAGAAATTCTGGAACAGGAAAACTGTGACAAAGTCAACATCATCGCTCATTCGAAAGGCGGTGTTGATGCCCGACATATGATTTCTCACTTAGATATGAAACATCATGTTGCATCGTTGACCACACTTTCCACGCCCCATCACGGTTCCGGTCTCAGCGGAAAACTGTTGCAAATGCCCCGTTTTTTTGCGCGGGTCATCGCATTTTTCGTCAATACCGCTTTCCGGATCCTCGGTGACCAACATCCGGACATTTTGCAGCTTGGAAAGGATCTGACACAAGAAGCAATGGAACAATTCAATCGGGATACCCCCAATGCTCCCGAAGTATATTACCAAAGCTTTTCTTCTGATGTGTCTGGCAAAAAAGACTTTCTTCTCTACCTCCCATACCATATCTCCCGTCATTGCGAGCAGGACCATACAGATGGTATGGTTTCCGTCTCTTCTAGCCAATGGGGAGCATACCGCGGTCATATTACATACAATGCGGATCATTTCAGAATGGTTGGTTTCTACGGCAGGAAAAAGAAATTGACCGATATTGCCCTTTTCTATCTGCGCATCATCGAAGAACTACAATCCATGGGATTGTGACCTCCCGGAGGAATACCTATGAAGACCCTATATTTACCCGCAGATGAGCCGGATGTAGCGCTCCTTGCGGCAAACATCATTCAAAACGGCGGTCTTGTGGCCGTTCCCACAGAAACTGTATACGGCCTTGCCGCCAATGGACTCAACGAATCCGCTGTGGCAAAAATTTTCGAAGTCAAAGGCAGACCCCAGGATAACCCCCTGATCTTGCATTTATATGGCCCAGAACAAATAGAATTGTATTGCCATCACATTCCCCAGAAGGCCTACGACCTGGCAGAAAAATTTTGGCCCGGTCCACTCACCATTGTACTGCCCGCCAGGGAAACCGTTCCCAAACGAACCACCGGTGGACTTTCCACCGTGGCAGTACGCTGCCCGGACTGTGAGGTGACTAGGCAGATCATTCGCCTTTCCGGCGTTCCGCTGGCTGCACCCTCAGCCAACATCTCCGGCAAACCCTCCACCACTACTGCAGAACATGTCCGCCATGACCACGACGGCAAAATCGATGCCATTGTGGACGGCGGAAGCTGTCGAGTTGGTGTAGAATCCACCATTGTGGATTTGACGGAAGAACGCCCCCGTCTACTGCGGCCAGGTGGCATTACACCAGAGCAACTGTTGGAAGTTTTGGGCGATCTGGTGGTAGACAAGGCTGTCACCGCTCAGATAGACCACGATGCCGTGGTCAAAGCCCCCGGTATGAAATACCGCCACTACGCCCCTGCTGAGCCCGTGGTCATTGTAGCCGGTTCCAGGGAAAAGGCTGCTGCTTACATCCGCCATCATTGGGAAACAGGCGATCGGGTGCTGTGCTTTGAAGAAGAACTACCCCTGTACGAGGGCTGCAATCCCCTGTCTTACGGTCAAGAAGCAAATGTGGAAACTCTCTCCGCCGGTTTATTTGCCGCGCTGCGGGAATTGGACGATCCGTCCATCCATCAGGTGTATGCCCGATGCCCCGTGGGCGGTGGTGTTGCCTATGCCATACAGAATCGGCTGAAAAAGGCCGCCGCCTTCCACATTGTGGATGCCGAAGAAGAGGAGTAACGCATGATCATTGGAATCACCGGCGGATCCGGCTGCGGCAAAACCACACTGCTGCATCAAATTCAACGCTGTGGCGGTATGGTCTTGGACTGCGATGCCCTTTACCATGAATTGCTTGCATCCGATCATTCCCTACTGAATACGATCGAGCAACGATTCCCCGGAACGGTAATCAACGGCATTTTGCAACGCAAGAAATTGGGTGATATCGTATTTTCGGATTCAGAAGCCTTGCAGGATTTGAACCGTATCACCCATGGCGCCGTCCGTCAAGAGATCGAACATCGTCTGACCGGCAACCCAAAACTCGCCGCCATTGATGCCATTGCGCTGTTTGAAGGAAATCTTGCCAACCTGTGCGATATTACCGTAGCCGTTACCGCACCGACCGAGGAGCGGATCAAGCGACTGCTCGGACGAGACGGCATTACGGAAGAATACGCCCGAAAGCGAATTTCCGCACAACCATCTGACGACTGGTTTCAGCAAAAGTGCGACTATGTTTTGGAAAATGATGCCGATTTGGAGGCATTTGAGGCGAAATGTGTTGCATTTTTGCGACACATCGGTATAATGAAAGCATAACTTTTGAAATGGAGGAATACCCCGCATGACTACTGAAGAACTGCGCGAATCCCTGCTGGCAGCCCCGAAGAACGGCTTCAGCCGCATCACCGCTGAGCAGCGCATCGAAATGGAGAGCTATTGTAAACGTTACATGACCTTTATGGATCTGTGCAAAACGGAACGGGAGGCCACCGCTTGGGCCATCGCCGAAGCCGAGAAGCACGGTTACGTTCCATATGTGCCCGGTATGGCCGTCCATCCCGGCGACAAGATCTACTACAATAATCGAGATAAAGCCATTGCTTTGGCGGTCATCGGTACCGAATCTCTGTCCGAGGGTGCCAATATCTGTGCCGCCCATGTGGACAGCCCCCGTATGGATCTAAAACCGAATCCCCTGTATGAGGATTCCGAAATTGCTTACTTCAAGACCCATTATTACGGCGGCATCAAAAAATATCAGTGGGTCACCATCCCTCTGGCGCTCCACGGTGTCGTCTACCGTAAGGACGGCTCCATCGTCACCGTCACCGTGGGTGAGGATGACAGCGATCCCGTGCTGATGGTGTCCGATCTGCTGCCCCATTTGGCTGCGGACCAGATGCAGAAAACCGCCGGCAAAGTCATCGCCGGTGAGCAGCTCAACGTCATTCTGGGCACCGAACCCATAGAGGGCGAAGGCGGCGATTTGGTGAAGCTGAACGTGATGAAGTGGCTAAACGAACACTATGGCATCACCGAATCCGACTTCCTGTCCGCCGAACTGACCATCGTTCCTGCCGGTAAGTGCCGTGAAGTGGGCTTTGACCGTAGTTTGATCTCGGCTTACGGCCATGATGACCGTGTCTGTGCCTATGCGGAACTGGAAGCCTTGTTTTCCATCGAGAATCCCGCAAAAACTGCCGTGTGCATCCTTGCGGACAAGGAAGAGATCGGTAGCGTGGGTATCAGCGGTATGCAGAGCGAGTATTTTGAGCATTTCATGGGCGGTCTATGCGATGCGCAGGGTGTGAAACTCAGCGACTGCTTCGCCAAATCCTTCTGCCTTTCTGCCGATGTTTCCAACGCCCACGACCCCAACTTCCCTGAGGTTTCCGACCGCCGGAACAACTCGGCCCTAAACTATGGTGTCGCCATCTGCAAGTACACCGGCTCTCGGGGCAAGGGCGGCGCATCCGATGCTTCCGCTGAAGCCATGGGTCATATTCGCACCACTTTTGAAAAAGCCGGCGTTATCTGGCAGATCGCTACGCTGGGCAAAGTGGATCAGGGTGGCGGCGGTACTGTGGCAGCTTATATGGCCAACCGTAACATCGTCACTGTGGATGCTGGTGTGCCGGTGCTAAGTATGCACGCACCTCTGGAACTTGTCAGCAAGCTAGACTGCTATGAAACCATGCTGGCCTGCAAGGCGATTTATCTGGCATAATGTACAATAATAAAACCGGGCAAGGAGCACCTTGCCCGGTCATTTTTATTCTTCCAGTAAACAAACAGCATGACACGCCATGCCCAAACCTTCCCCCGTGAAGCCCAATCGTTCTTCCGTTGTGGCTTTGACATTGACACGATCCACGCCGATTTCCAGCATGGTGGCAATGTTTGCCTCCATTTGTGGGATAAAGGGACGCAGTTTGGGGGTCTGTGCGATCATCGTCACATCGATATTGCTCACGCGATAACCTTGTTCTGCCACTTTTTTCCCGACGATCTGCAACAATTTCAGCGAATTGGCACCCTTGTACTGTGGATCCGTGTCTGGAAAATGTGTGCCGATGTCTCCAAGCCCTGCCGCACCCAACAGTGCATCTGATACGGCATGCAGCAATACGTCCGCATCCGAATGGCCCAATAATCCCAGATGATAAGGAATTTGCACACCCCCGATAATCAGATCCCGGCACTCGACCAATCGGTGTACATCATATCCATGACCAATTCTCATTGTGTTTCCTCCAAAAACAGCTCCGCAATCTTCAAATCCAAAGGCGTGGTAATTTTAAGATTGCGTTCATCGCCTTCCACGATTTTGACGCTCATACCCAGACGCTCCACGGCGGAACAATCGTCTGTCAGTTCCACGCCGTCCTCTTTGGCCTGCTTCAACGCACCCTTTAGCAGATCAATGTCGAACACTTGTGGTGTCTGCACCGCCTGCAGTTGCCGACGCACCGGCGTCTGCTTAACAACGCCCCCGATCACCACTTTGATCGTATCCTTCACCGGAATTGCAGGGGCGGCCGCATAATAAGTGTTGGCAGCTCGAACGGTGCGGTCAATCACCTGCCATGAAATCAAAGGTCTGGCACCATCATGTACTGCCACCAGCTCCACCTTGTCGGATAGGGCCCGTAAACCATTTTCCACCGACTCCTGCCGGCTTTCACCGCCTACCACCACCATGGTCAGCTTATCGAACCCATGGCACAACCCCATGACACGTACCAACAGGTCTTCCCGGGTCACCACTACGATTTCCCGAATCGCATCACATTCCTGAAAGGCACGCACTGTCTTGACGATCATCGGCTCCCCTTGCAGGGGTGCCATCACTTTATCAATGCCGCCCATGCGGGCTGCGGAGCCGGCAGCTACGATCACTGCGCCGGTATAACGCAATCTCAAAGCCCTGCGGGCGATACGGGTG
>CAZOVE010000101.1:0-5628 GCA_964583135.1 uncultured Oscillospiraceae bacterium
CCGGCATCACCCCTGCGTTGGGCCCCAACGTGGTGGAGATCTGCAAGCAGGCTTGTCAGGCTGCAAAGGCTCGTGGCATCAAGATCTCCTGCGACCTGAACTATCGCGGTAAGTTGTGGACTCGTGCGCAGGCCAATGCGGCAATGACCGAGCTGGCACAGTACATCGATGTGTGTATCTCCAACGAAGAGGATGCCAAGGATGTCTTCGGTATTGAGGCGGAAGCTACCGATATTTACGGTGGCACCATCAACCATGAGGGCTATAAGTCCGTGGCTAAGCAGTTGGCGGATCGTTTTGGCTTTGAGATGGTGGCCATCACCCTGCGTGAAAGCCACTCTGCCTTTGATAATGGCTGGAGTGCCATGCTCTATGACGGTCAGCAGTACTGCTTCTCCAAAAAGTATAATCTGCACATCATCGACCGTGTTGGCGGTGGTGACAGCTTTGGTGGCGGTCTGATTTACGCTCTGTTGACTGGCAAGGACACGCAGGCTGCCGTGGAATTTGCAGTTGCGGCATCTGCCCTGAAGCACTCCATCGGTGGCGACTACAATATGGTCACCGTGGCAGAGGTTGAAAAGCTGGCAGGCGGCGATGGTAGCGGCCGTATTCAGCGCTAAGGAGGAAATTATGGCAAACGAAGAAATCCTGCAGGAAGAAGAGGAAGTAGCGATCCTCTCCATGGAAGACGAAAACGGTAATGTAGTGGATTTTGAGTATCTGGACAGTGTGGATTACGAGGGTAAGGAATATCTGGTTCTGATGCCTGCGGATCAACTGACCACGGAAATCGTCATTCTGGAAGTGCAGCCTATCGATGAAGAAGAGGAAGCCTACCTGCCGGTGGAAGACGAGGTTCTGCTGAACGCCGTATACGCGATCTTTAAGGAGCGCTACAAGGATATCTTGACCTTCGAAGAGGAATAATTCAAACCTATTTCTGGGCGGCTGCTATGCAGCCGCCCTCTTTTTGTCGCATTGTTACAGAAGTCCGGTGGATAAATAGCGCTCACCGGAGTCTGGTAGCAGCACCACAGCCGTTTTGGAGGTATTTTCCGGTCGGGAAAGCAAAAGACATCCGACGTGATATGCCGCAGCGGCGGAGATGCCAACCAGAAGCCCGTGTCTTTGCGCAAGGGATCGGGAGGCGGTGGCGGCCGCTGCGGCGGTGACCGGAATGTACTCGTCGATGATGTTCCGATCCAAAATCGGCGCTACAAAGCCTGCTCCTAATCCTGGGATGGAATCCCCCATTGCTGGCTCTACCGCTACGATTTGTATAGCGGAATTTTGCTGTTTCAGAAATCGCCCTACGCCGGTGATGCTGCCACCGCTCCCGATTCCGGCTATAAAGATCTCTACGCTACCTCGCGTTTGTGCCCAAATTTCTGGCCCGGTTCCCATATAGTGGGCGGAAATATTGGCAGGATTCTCAAATTGGTTTACATAAAAACAGTTTTCGTCGGATTGCGCAATTTGCTGCGCCAGTGCAACGGCGCCAGCCATTCCGTCTGCTGCTGGGGAGAGACGTACAGCCGCTGCGTAGCTTTCCATCAGCAGTCGGCGTTCCCTGTTCATATTTTCAGGCATCACCAGAATACAACGATAGCCCATGGCAGCGGACAATGCGGCAAGGGCAATGCCGGTGTTGCCGGAGGTGGCCTCTAGAACCGTACCGTTGCGGTGCAATTGTCCTTGTTGTTGTGCTTGCCGCAGCATAAAATGGGCCGTACGATCCTTCACAGAGCCGGTGGGGTTATACCATTCCGCTTTGCCCAATAGCTTTCCGAAAGGGGTGGGCAGAGGAATCAAGGGTGTATTTCCGATCCTTGTTTTCAATCCATCACCTCTGGGATACTGTATGCATAGAATACAGAAAATAGGAGGAGATCGGATGCTTGAATCGTTAAAAAAATTGTTATTCCCGGAGTTGATGGATCCGCAGGAAGACCTGACGATCCTGAAAATAGATGCCGAGAATGCTTATGGCGAAGGGCTCGTTACGAAGCTGCCTTTTGTCCGTGAGGCGTTGGAAGCGGATCTGTCTGCGGCACTGGCAGCCGATCCGGCGGCAGAAAGCCGTGAGATGGTGTTGCAGTGCTATCCGGGTTTTTATGCCCTGATGGTCCATCGTCTGGCGTATGAAGTGCATCGGGAGGGCTTGACCATGTTGTCAAGGATCATGGCAGAGCAAGCCCATAGCTGCACCGGCATTGATATTCACCCCGCGGCTACCATTGGCAGCCGGTTTTTTATTGACCATGGCACCGGTGTTGTTATCGGAGAAACGGCGGTGATCGGCAATGATGTGAAGCTGTATCAAGGGGTAACATTGGGGGCGTTGTCCACCAACGGCGGTGCCTGCCTGCGGGGAGTCAAGCGACATCCAACGGTGGAAGACGGTGTGACCATATATGCCAATGCTACCATTCTCGGTGGCAATACGGTCATCGGTCGTGGCAGCGTGATCGGAGCAAATACTTTTATCACCACTTCCGTACCGCCGGAAACCCGGGTTAGCATCGAACCGAAGCTGCTGCTTCGGCAAAAAGAGCATTAGAAAATTTGGCGATATTGGTAGCATTTTTTGCAAATCCTTGAAAAATCTAATCATTATGACGAAAATCTCTGGCAAAGGTCGGCGCAGAGGTGGTTTCCCTTGACAAATCACTAAAAAAAGGTTACTCTTTAAGAGACTCTGAATTCTGGGATAGCCTATTCTCGATGGGTTTGTTCTCGCGAATTCCTGCCCAATATAAGGATTAAGGAGACGTTCCAATGCGTGAAAGTGGCGTTTTGATGCATATTACCTCGTTGCCCGGCCCCTGTGGCATCGGCACCATGGGTAAATACGCCTTTGCATTTGTGGATTTTCTAAAAAAGTCCGGACAGCGATACTGGCAGATCCTGCCTTTGACCCCCACCGGTTATGGCGATTCGCCTTACCAGTCCTGTTCGACCTATGCCGGCAATCATTACATTATTGACTTACCCCTGCTGATCGAAGAGGGGTTGCTTAATGATGCGGAGGTGGCGGCAATCGACTGGTGTAGCTGCTCCGAGAAGGTGGACTTCGGCACTTTGTACCAAAATCGTGGCCGGATCCTGCGCATCGCCTACAATCGCTTCCGCGATTGGGGCGCTTTGGACGCATTCTGCCGGGAAAACAGCAGTTGGCTGCCGGATTTTGCGCTATTTATGGCTCTGAAGACCAAGTATCAGGGGAAAGCTTGGTATCAATGGCCGGAGGAAGTGAAGTTCCGTGAGCCTCAGGCGATCGCCGCTGCTCAGCAAGAACTTTCGGGTGAGATCCGTTTTTATTGTTTCCAGCAGTATGTGTTCTTCAAACAGTGGGATGCTCTGCGCCGGTATGCGCACAAGAATCACGTCAGCATCATCGGTGATGTGCCGATTTATGTACCTTACGATTCTGTGGATGTTTGGAAAAACCCGGAATACTTCCTGCTAGATGAGACTCTGACACCCGTGGCGGTGGCAGGTTGTCCTCCCGATGCCTTTAGCGAAGACGGACAGCTCTGGGGCAATCCCCTCTATCGCTGGGACCTGATGCAGCAAAGAGGATATGATTGGTGGCTACATCGTCTGGAGGCTGCAGGTCGGCTCTATGACGTGGTTCGGGTGGATCACTTCCGTGGTTTTGAGGCTTACTGGTCGGTGCCATTTGGTGCGTCTACAGCTCGTGATGGTCGTTGGGTGAAAGGACCCGGGATGGACTTTATCGGCATCGTGAAAGAACGGCTGCCCCACATTCGCTTTATTGCAGAGGATCTGGGTTTCCTAACGCAGGAAGTGTTGGACTTGCGGGATGAATCGGGCTTCCCGGGTATGAAGGTGCTGGGTTTTGCCTTTGATTCCAGAGAGCCGTCGGATTATCTGCCCTATAATTATCCGCGTAATTCCGTCTGCTATACCGGCACCCATGACAATATGACCACTCGTCAGTGGTTTGAAACAGCCTCTGCTGATGCCGTGGCTTATGCTAAGGAGTACATGAGCCTGACCAATGCGGAAGGCTATGTTTGGGGGACGATCCGTACGGCAAGCTCTAGCGTGTCGGATCTGTGTATCATCCTGATGCAAGATCTGTTGGATCTGGGCGGTGCTGCGCGCATGAATTTCCCCGGTACGATGAGCGATGCCAACTGGACTTGGCGCGCCGGCAAGGATGCGATGTCGTCGACATTGGCCAAGAAACTCTACGACCTGACAAAGCTGTATGGCCGTCTGGTTGAAGAAGCCTGAACCGCAACGATTCCTACAAAGAAGAATGGAGTTTTGATAGAACATGAGTTATAATTGTCTGAATATTTTGAAGTGGACAGAAGCACAACTGAAGTATACCTACGACGTGTCGCTGCAGGAGGCCACGCCTCAGGAATTGCATGAGGCTCTGGGTAATGCCGTGATGATGTCAATTTCCGAGAATTGGATCCGCTCGAAGCACACCCGTGAGCATCAGCGCAAGGCGTATTACATCTCTGCAGAGTATTTGATCGGACGTCTGGTGTATTCCAATCTGTACAACATGGGTATTCTGGGTGAAATGCGCAAGCTCTTTGCCGATCGTGGCGTGGATCTGGCGGTGCTGGAAGACATCGAAGATGATGCCTTGGGCAACGGCGGTTTGGGCCGTCTGGCTTCCTGCTTCTTGGATAGTGCTGCGTCTTGCAATCTTCCTCTGTCTGGTTATGGCCTGCGCTATAAGTTTGGTTTGTTTAAGCAGAGCTTCGACAACAACGGCAGTCAAGTAGAGAATGCGGACGACTGGTCTAAGTTTGGTGATCCTTGGTCTTACCGCCGGTATAATCATACCGTTCGGGTCGAGTTTGCAGACCATACGGTTTTGGCGGTGCCCTATGATGTGCCGATCATTGGCTATGGCACCGAGAATATCAACACCCTGCGTCTGTGGCAGTGCGAAGCCGAGGAAGAATTGGACTTCACCGCTTTCAACGATCAGGACTATCTGCGGGCTTTGGCGCAGAAGAATAAGGCTGAGGACATCACGCGCGTCCTTTATCCCAATGACTCTACTTGGGAAGGCAAACGCCTGCGCATCAAACAGCAGTATGTGTTGTCCTCTGCATCCCTGCAGGATATGCTTCGAGTTTATAAATCCATCCATGGCAATGACTTGAGCCATTTTGCCGATTATTATGCGGTGCAGCTCAATGATACCCATCCGGCCATGTCCATCCCGGAGCTGATCCGTCTGTTGATGAAGGAAGGTATGGATTTTGAGGCTGCTTTCCGCGTTGCACAGAAGACCTTCTCCTACACCAATCACACCGTCATGGGTGAGGCGCTGGAGAAGTGGCCGCTGGATCTACTAGGCAGCGTTGTGCCGGAGATCGTGGACATCATCTGCCGCATTGACCAGAAGCTGAAATGGGAACACCCGGGCCTGTTTATCATTAAGGACAATACCGCCCACATGGCCAATCTGTCCATTTATGTTGGTAGCTATATCAACGGCGTGGCAGAGATCCACAGCCGCATTCTCCGGGAGGATTGCTTTAAGGATTGGTACCACGCCTTCCCGCAGCGCTTCCAGAACAAGACCAACGGCGTGACTCCCCGCCGCTGGATGGGTCTGTGTAACCC
>CAZOVE010000102.1:0-5442 GCA_964583135.1 uncultured Oscillospiraceae bacterium
TGCTGCACGGTGGTATGGAGTTCTTTGACTCCTGCATCATCAACGACGAGGTCATTGCTGCCATCGAGAAGTGCATCCCTCTGGGCCCTCTGCATAACCCTGCTAACCTGATGGGTATTCGCGCTTGCCAGGCGGTCATGCCCACGACACCTCAGGTGGCCGTGTTTGATACTGCGTTCCACATGACCATGCCGCCCAAGGCTTATCGCTATGCCATCCCCACCGAGTACTATGTCAATGATTCCATCCGTCGTTACGGCTTCCATGGCACTTCCCACAAGTATGTAACCAAGCGGGCTTGTGAGCTGATGGGTACCACGCAGATTAAGCTGGTGAACTGCCATTTGGGCAACGGCTCTTCTTTGTCTGCCGTGGCCGGTGGCAAGTGTCAGGACACCTCCATGGGCCTGACTCCTCTGGCCGGTGTGCCCATGGGTACCCGTAGCGGTGATTTGGATGCGGCTGTGGCGCAGTTCGTGATGAACAAGTATGGCATGAGCGCTGACGAGTGCCTGAATATGCTCAATAAGAAGTCCGGCGTACTGGCTCTGTCCGGTGTTTCTTCCGACTTCCGTGACATCGAAGATGGTGCTACCAATGGCAATGAGGATTGCGCTCTGGCTTTGGATAAGTTTGCCTACGAAGTGCGCAAATATATTGGTTCCTATGCCGCCGCTCTGGGTGGATTGGATTGCTTGGTATTTACCGCAGGTGTGGGCGAAAACTCTGCTTCCATGCGTGCGCGCATCTGCGAGGGTCTGGAGTTCTTGGGTGTCAAGATCGATCCCGAGAAGAACAACGTCCGCGGCAAGGAAGCCATTATCTCTGCTGACGACTCCAAAGTTACTGTTTGGGTCATTCCTACCAACGAAGAGCTGATGATCGCACAGGATACCGCTGCTTTGGTCAAGACTGCCGAGTAAGAGAATCATCATATAAAAGAGCCGCCGCCTTTGTTGCGGTGGCTCTTTTGAATTGTAATTTGAAGATAAATTGCAGTTTGTCGTTCTGAGAGAATGCATTGTAGGGGACGGTACCCATGAAAGATCGATAAACTCCAATTGATCGTAGTAAGGAGATAAACATGACATCTGTAACGGAACGATTTTTGAAATATGTGTCTTTTGACACCCAGTCCGATGAAAATTCGGAAAGCTGTCCCTCTACGGATAAGCAGAAGGTGCTGGGGGCGTATCTTGTGGAGGAAATGTTGGCCATGGGTATTGCCGATGCACGAATGGATGAACACGGGTATGTGTATGGTACGATTCCCGGTGATCCGAAGCTGCCCACGATCGGCTTGATCGCGCATATGGACACTTCACCGGATTGCTCTGGTACCAATGTGCAGGCAAAGATCGTGGAGTACAACGGTGCACAGCTTTGCCTGAATGCGGAACAGGGGATTTGGTTGCGGCAGACGGATTATCCCAGCCTGAAAGGCCATATCGGCAAGCACCTGATCGTCACCGATGGTACGACGCTATTAGGGGCAGACGACAAGGCGGGTATCGCAGAAATCCTGACGGCTGCGGAATTTTTACTGACGACTCGTCAGAACCATGCTACCTTAAAAATTGGTTTTACACCGGATGAGGAGATCGGGCGTGGCGCGGATCGGTTTGACATTCCCGGTTTTGGCGCAGATTATGCCTACACCGTCGATGGCGGGCCTATCGGCGAGATCGAGTATGAAAACTTCAACGCAGCCAGCGCAAAAGTGGAATTCTTTGGGAGGAGCATCCATCCCGGTTCTGCAAAGGATAAGATGATCAACTCCCAGTATATCGCAATGGAATTTCAGGGATTGCTTCCGCCGGCGCAGAAGCCGGAATATACGCAAGGGTACGAGGGCTTTATCCATTTGACGGATATGGAAGGTGCGGTAGAGCATTCCACTTTGCGCTATATCATTCGGGATCATGATATGGAAAAATTCCTCCAGAAAAAGGCAATGATGGAGATGGCCGCTGCTTTCATCAATACCAAATACGGTGCAGGTACCTGTGTGCTAACTTTGCGCAACAGCTATTTTAACATGAAGCAGTGTATCGAGCCGGTGATGTATATTGTGGAACGGGCGAAAAAGGCGATGATGGCTGCTGGAATGACGGCGGTAGAAGTGCCCATTCGTGGCGGTACCGATGGTGCTAGGTTGAGTTTTGAGGGACTGCCCTGCCCGAACTTGTGCACGGGCGGCGAAAATTATCATGGTCGTTTTGAATTTATCCCTGTGGAGGATATGGAAAAATGTGTCCGGATGTTGGTTGCATTGCTGACAACAATTGAATAAAGAATAAAAAATCCGGGATGGCATGCCATCCCGGATTTTATGTTGGTAATCAAGCCTCAAAGTCAGCCTCAGCAGCCACGGGTTCACCCTCGGCAACGGCCACTTCCTCGACAGGGACTTCTTCGACAGGAGCGTCTTCGCACACGCAAGTCTCGTCGCACGCACACTCACAGCCGACCAGTTTCTTGCACCAAGCAACGATTTTGTCACCGTAGTTTACGATCACATAAACAACACCGCCGACAACGGCCATTGCAGCCAGAACCTTCAAAACAAACTTCATATATTTCTCCTCCATTTTTGTTTAATGTTCTGTTATCAGTATAACCAAAGTAAGGAAAAAATGCAATGGGGAAAATACGAATTTTTTATGAAATATATCCGTACATACCGCGGATGCTGACCTCACCTGTGGCGATGGTTTCCAGATGCCCATCGGGAAAACGAACAAGCAGAGCGCCATCTTCGTCAATGCCTACGGCAACACCGTGTCGTACAGTATCCATGCGCAAAATGGATATGCTTTTGCCAATGGTGATACAATCTTCACGGTAACGCTGTAAAATTTGCGCTTTGCGCGGAAGTAACTGCTGGTCCATTTGTAGTAATGCCCAAAGCAAAGCTGTGGTAATGGATGTACGGGAAACAGCGTTGCCCGTAACCATGGTCAAAGAACCGGCAATACCACCTAGCTCTTCCGGAAAATCACCTTCTTGCTGGTGGCAGTTGATACCGATGCCGATGATGGTGCAGGTTTCGGTGGGGGTAGTAACCAATTCCGTCAAAATTCCGGCAATTTTACGGTTACCGCAAACCAGATCATTGGTCCACTTGATTGCGGGGCGAATGCCTACCGCAGATTCCAACGCATCGCAGGCGGCCACGGCAACGGCACAGGTTAGGTGCATCTGTTGTTCGACAGGAACATGATTGCGAAGAATCACACTCATATAGATTCCCATTCCCTGTGGCGAAATAAACTGTCGCCCCATGCGCCCACGTCCCATGGTTTGTTGATCGGCAATCAATACGGTGCCGTGGGGAGCGCCCTGAAGCGCCAGTTGCTTGGCGCGTGTGTTGGTGGAATCGATGGTGTCGAAATATTGAATTTGATTGGCCCAAGGATGGTGGGGAAGATACTGCTGGATGGAAGATAGCATAGTGTTGATCCTTTGTTTTTTTCACAGTGTACCATGATGTGCCGGGATTGGCAAGATGAATTTCAATTTACGCCCTGTAAATAAAAAATACTTGACAAGGACGCTCGGACGTGCTATACTACCGCAGGTATCAAGCGGAATCGCTTGACAGGAGGTTTTCATGGACGCAATTGAGATCGTTTTGCTGTATGATTATTACGGCGCTCTGCTGACCGATCGGCAGCGTGAATGCTTCGAACTGCGTTTTTATCAGGATCTGTCCTTGGGAGAGATCGCTGAGGAGCTGGGGATCAGCCGCCAAGGCGTTCATGAGAATTTGAGCCGGGCAGAAGCACTGCTACGGAATATGGAGACCAAGACCGGTTGTGTGGGGCGAGATCGTGCCTGCCGCAAGGCGGTGGTCACCATTACGGAAGCAGCAAAGCAACTACGGCAATATGAAGACGCTGTTGTGTCCGCTCTGGCGCAACGCATTTTGGATGCGGCCGGAGAATTAGAGGAGTAAATTATGGCATTTGAAGGCTTAACTGAAAAGATCTCCGCAACCTTCAAAAAGCTGCGTGGCAAGGGACGCCTGAAAGAGGCGGATGTCAAGGAAGCAATGCGTGAGATCCGCATGGCACTACTGGAGGCGGACGTCAGTTACAAGGTCTGCAAGGATTTTACCAAGCAGGTCACGGAGCGTTGCGTCGGTACCGATGTGCTGGAATCTTTGACGCCGGCTCAGATGATTATCAAAATCGTCAACGAAGAGCTAACCAAGCTGATGGGCTCCGATGCAAAGCATATTACCATTAACCCCAACGGCCCGACCGTTGTGATGCTGGTGGGTCTGCAGGGCGCAGGTAAGACAACCAATGGCTCCAAATTGGCAGGCCTGATGAAGCGGCAGGGTAAAAATCCGCTGTTGGTGGCTTGTGATATTTACCGACCTGCGGCAATCACACAGTTGAAGGTCTGCGGTGAGAAGTTGGGAATTCCCGTGTTTGAAAAGGGTACTCAAAATCCGGTCGAAACGGCGAAGGAAGCGGTGCTTTATGCCCGTCAGCATGGTCATGACATGGTGTTTTTGGACACCGCTGGTCGGTTGCATGTGGACGAGGCGCTGATGAATGAACTCAAGCAGATCAAGGCCACTGTCAAACCCGATGAGATTATGCTTGTTGTGGACGCAATGACCGGTCAGGATGCGGTCAATGCGGCTCAGAGTTTTAATGAATGGCTAGATATTGATTCCGTCATGCTCAGTAAGCTCGATGGCGATGCCCGTGGCGGTGCAGCCTTGTCTGTCCGCGCCATCACCGGCAAGCCTATCAAATTCGCCGGCATGGGCGAAAAGTTGGAGGATATTGAGCAGTTCCATCCGGATCGAATGGCAAGCCGTATTTTGGGAATGGGCGATATGCTCAGCCTGATCGAGAAGGCGGAGCGTGCCTATGATGCAAAAAAAGCTGCCGAGATGGAGGAAAAGTTACGCTCCAATCGGTTTACGCTACAGGATTATTATGAGCAATTGGTGCAGATGAAGTCCATGGGCTCGATGGAGGAGATCCTAGCGCAGATTCCCGGTGGTGCCGGCTTGAAGGGTGCGCAATTGGATCCCAAGGCCATGGCCAGGACGGAAGCCATCATTTTGTCGATGACCCCGGAGGAACGAGAAAAGCCTCAGATCATCGCTGCCTCCCGGAAAAGACGTATCGCCGCCGGTGCAGGCGTAAAGGTGGAGGATGTCAATCGCCTGCTGAAATCCTTTGAGCAGATGCAGAAGCTCATTAAGCAGTTCTCCGGCCCCGGTGCCGGTAGGAAGATGAAGCGTATGAGCCGGATGGGTGGCTTTTGGGGGTTCCCGGGCTTTTAAAAAATGTGTCATTGCGGAAGTATTGGGGATCGTGCTTCTGCTCCCGACAATGACGATTCCTTTGTTCGTTAAAAGCAATTTGCTTTTCGATATTATTCATTTTTGAAATTTTTATGGAGGTGAAACTCATG
>CAZOVE010000103.1:0-4982 GCA_964583135.1 uncultured Oscillospiraceae bacterium
CCTTAACACGCTTGACATTGGGCTTCCAAGCACGGTTGGAACGTCTGTGGGAGTGAGAAACCTTAATGCCGAAGGTCACACCCTTGCCACAAAAATCACACTTAGCCATTCACTGCACCTCCTTCTCCATAATGTGTCATAGTCCGCCTTTCGCAGGCGCTTTGATATGATAACAAACATTGACAAAAAAAGCAAGTACTTTTTTAGAAAAAATTCAATTTTCTAAAAAACTATTGCTATTGCATCAAAACACAGGTATAATGACCCTAATAACGAGAGGAAGTGACGATCATGGTCGATACTTACAGCGTGCCCTTGACCCGTTTGGTGGAAGAATTTCATCTACAAGTGGCTTTCGCCGCCACGGACTACGAGAGGATCCGTTTGACGGTAGAGGACGTGGCTCGTCCGGGTCTGCAGCTATCCGGTTATTTTGATCATTTTGAACCCATGCGTCTGCAGGTCCTGGGCAATGTGGAAATGAGTTATGTCAGCAAGCTCACCTCTGCAGAACGAGCCATCACGTTCGATCGCCTGTTTGCCTATAAATTTCCGGCCTTGCTCATCGCTCGTAATATTGAGCCGGACAAAGAATGTCTGGAGATGGCCCGCAAGCACAATGTCACATTGCTTCGCAGCACGGAAGCGACGTCTACCATCGTCTCCGCCATCATTACCTACCTTAAGTCCGAGCTTGCGCCGCGCATTACACGCCACGGTGTTCTGATGGAAGTTTATGGCGAGGGCGTGTTGTTGATTGGTGAAAGTGGTATCGGTAAGAGTGAAACGGCAGTGGAGCTTCTCAAACGCGGCCACCGCCTCATCGCTGACGATGCAGTGGAAATTAAGAAAGTGTCTGCCACTTCTTTGGTGGGGACTGCACCGGTACTGATCCGTGACTACGTGGAGTTACGGGGGATCGGCATCGTCAACGTGGCCAAGCTGTTTGGCATGGGTGCTGTCAAGACGGAAAATGAGATCAACCTCGTGGTCAACATCGTACCTTGGAATACGCAAGAAGTCTATGATCGTCTGGGTCTGGAGGATCAGTTCATGGAAATTCTGGGCGTACAGATTCCGATGAATACCATTCCAGTCACTCCGGGCCGAAATCTTGCTATGATCTTGGAAGTAGCCGCAATGAATAACCGCCAGCGCAAATTCGGTTATAATTCAGCTCTGGAGTTCACGGAACGGATCAACCGCCACTTTGATGAAAATGTAGGAAGCGCCACATGAAAGAAATAACCATTGGAGTCAACGATGCCGGCCAACGCTTGGATCGTTTTCTGGCAAAGGCAGTGCCTCTGCTTCCGGCATCTCTGGCACAGAAATACATCCGTTTGAAGCGTATTAAGTGCAACGGCAAGCGCATCGAGCGGGACACCCGGTTGTGTCCGGGGGATGTCCTACAATTATATATTAATGATGAGTTTTTTGACCAACCCCGGCAGGATAACGCTTATTTGACGGTAGCGACCCCCAAGCTGACCATTCTCTATGAAGATGAACACATCCTTTTGGTGGACAAGCGGCCGGGGCAAGCCGTGCATCCCCACGATGGCGCCGAATACGGCAGAACCCTCATCGACCATATTCAGTCTTATCTCTATCAAAAGCGTCAATGGTGTCCCCGAGAAGAAAACGCCTTTACCCCAGCCCTGTGCAACCGCATTGACCGCAATACCGGCGGTATCGTTATTGCGGCAAAAACAGCCGAAGCGCTGCGGATTCTGAATCAGAAGATCCGCAATCGGGAATTGGATAAGCGCTATCTTGCTGTGGTGGAGGGAACGCCGAAGCCTACACAGGGGAGTCTGACTGGGTATTTGTTTAAGGATTCGAAGAAGAACCGTGTGTTTGTCACCGATACGCCGCAGCCCGGTAGCAAATCCTGCCGGACAAATTATCGTGTGTTGGTATCAGCTAATGGCTTGAGTCTTGTAGAATGCGAATTGATCACCGGCAGGACGCACCAGATCCGCGCCCAGTTTGCTCACGCCGGGCATCCTCTGTTGGGCGATGGAAAATATGGACGCTTGGACAAACGCTTCGATCGCAATTACCAAGCCTTGTATTCCTACCAATTGACTTTCAACTTCACCACGGATGCCGGTGCCTTGGAATATCTCAATGGCCGCTCTTTCCGTGTGGAGCAGGTAGATTTTGTAACGGAGTATTTCCCCGGATACACCATTTGAACGATTTACTGTGTCCGTATAGAAAGCCACCGCATCATGCGGTGGCTTTTTGTGATCAAAACAAGAAAATGCCCTTTCGGTCCGGTGCTCTGATTACCGGATCAACGGTTGGATCTGCCGACCCTGCATGGCTGCTGCAACGGTATCCTCTAGCAGTGCAAAATCCGCCACCATGGATGTGGGCTTCTCAGTGGGGTTATCCTGTCCGAAGGGTATAAAATAGTAATGCTTCCGATTCAGAAGCCGTCCGATGTTTTCTGCGGCACCGGCCAATGCATCGTTGGTGGAGATGCCGATGATCACAGGTTTTCCGTTGCGTAGATGGCTCTTTGCAGCCATGGTTACAACAGTGTCGGCAATGCCGTGGGACAATTTTGCAATAGTGTTTCCGGTGCAAGGTGCAATGACCAGCACATCGAGTAGTTGTTTCGGCCCGATGGGCTCTGCTTCCACTAAGGTATGCACTATCGAGCGTCCACAGATGCTTTCTGCACGTTGAATGTGTTCCTGCGCTGTTCCGAAGCGAGTATCGGTGCCGTAGGCGGCGGGGGAAAAGATAGGGATGACCTGATGTGATTTTGCCAACGCTTCCATCTGGGGGAAGACTTGCGCAAATGTGCAAAAAGACCCACACAGGGCAAAACCGATGTTCATACACAGACCTCCTTTTCTGTGATCAAGCGAATGATCGATTGGGCAATGAGCTGTCCGGCGGATTCTGGGGCCATTTTACCTGGCAATCCCAGTGCGCTGATTACATTATTTCCTTCGATACCCGGTGTAGAAGCTAATTCCACTTGGATACAATCTCTTCGGCAGTAGCTAACCCGTGATGCATCCAGAACAGGCGCTGGCACGGTGTTGAATATTACGCGGAAAGCTGCCAAGGCGTGCCGCAGTGCCACCGGATCTTCTGCCCGATACCGCAAGGCCCGAAGAATGTTCCGGTCTGCGTCTTTTCGGGCAGCTACAGTTACGTTTGCACCTGCATCCCGTAATTTTTTCGCCAAGCATTTTCCGATTCGTCCCCAACCGATTACCAATACCGTGCAGTCTTCCCAAACTACCGGCATTTTCGCCGCTGCCACACGAACGGCGCACTCTGCGGTAATGGCGGCATTGCGTGCCAGATACTGTCCATCGTTGAGCAGATCCACTTTTCGGTAAGCTGCCAAAGCACCGTGTTGCAGTTGACCGCCGATGATGACGATGTTCTCTGGCAAATCGGCCAGAATATGTTCCAGAATGCCACCTCCACGGATTCTTCCGTCTGCCTCAAAGCTGGGAATTGGCAGTAGCAGATGCGTTACCGCCGAGCTAGGGTGCTCTGCGATCTGCACCCCTCGTTGTGCCAGATATTCGGTGGCATATCGTACCGCCGGTGAGAGCCCTGCTCCATAGACCACGATGTTATTCATATTCCATCACCCTTTCGTATCAGAATATGCGCATCGGGTTATGGATGTGCTTGATTTTTTGTAAGGATGTTGTATAATAAAATCAAGAGGTGATGATTGATGCAAAGACTTGGTTTCATTCACGATATGATGGACGTAAAGGTGCTCATTCTTTATGTTGCTGCCCGCTCCAATTATCCTATGACGAGTCAGGAGGTCTATGAACTGTGTTATCAGGATGACTGCCTGAGCTATTTTGATGTCTGTACCGCCATTCCCGAGATGGTGGTATCCGGTCATCTACAGGAGGTGGAGGATGGCCGTTACGCCATTACGGAGAAGGGGCGCACCGATGGTGAGCTGACGCAGGATTCTATCGCTTTCACCGTCAAGCAGCGGGCAGAGAACGCAGTTGCACGCTATAACCGCCAGATCCGCCGCAGTAGTTTTGTCAAGACGCAGGTGATCCCCAGAGAGAATGATTATTCTGTGGTGATGTCATTGGATGACGAAGCGGGAAATCTGATGACTTTGGAGCTAGTGGCGCCCGATCAGCGGCAGGCGGTTCGCTTGAGCCGGTTGTTTGAACAGAAAGCGGAGAATGTTTACAGTCTGGTGATGGCCGAATTGCTCGATGACGAAGATATTTTGAATGAATGAGTTTGCCCCTTGCCGTTTGCGGAAAATTGTGGTATAGTGTAATTACACCGAAATGTCGGTGAAAAACGAAAGGAGCTGCCGCTTATGAAATTCCAGTACAGTGAGAAGAAAGTCAAACTCCCGGGTAATGTCCATGCCTATGCCGAGAAGAAGGTAATGAAGTTGGCCCGGTATTTTGATGAGGATGCGGAAGCACTTGTCGTATTCTCGGTCGAGAAGAACCGTAACAATGTGGAGTTGACCGTCCATGGCGCCGGCACTTGGTTCCGTGCCCATGAAAGCACCTCCGATATGTTCGCTTCTATCGATGCTGCCGTCGGTACCATCGAAGGCCAGATTCGTAAGAACAAGACCCGCCTGGCACGCCGTCTGCGTCAGGATGCGTTTGTCCGCAGTGTGGACGAGACATCCTTTGCAGTCGATGATACGGAAGACGATCTGAGCATTGTTCGCGTCAAGAGCTTCTACTTTAAGCCCATGACTCGTGAGGAAGCTGTTCTGCAGATGAATCTGCTGGAGCATAACTTCTTTGCGTTCCGCGATGAGGATAACGGCGGCGCATTTGCCGTGGTCTACCGCAGAAATGACGGTGGATATGGTCTCATCGAGGATGTCGGCTGAACAAACGCATATTTTGCGGAGTCTCTTCGGAGACTCCGCTTTTTTGTAAAAAAAGCAAAAAAGGGCTTGACAAAAGGGGGAAGAGGTGATAGTATAAGCGAGC
>CAZOVE010000104.1:0-4867 GCA_964583135.1 uncultured Oscillospiraceae bacterium
GTGGACGAATACTGGATGGACAACATCGATGCCATGGATGACCTGAAGCAGGGCATCGGTCTGCGGGCTTATGGTCAGCACGACCCGGTGGTCGCCTACAAGGAAGAGGGCTACCAGATGTTCGAGTCTATGATCCAGTCCATCCGTGAGGAAACCGTCAGACGGCTGTTTTTGGTGCAGGTGCGCCCCCAGCAGGAAGTAAAACGCCAGCAGGTTGCCCGGGAGGTCAGCACCAACACCCCCTCCGACAAGACCGTCAAGCAACGACCGGTGAAAAAAGCGGCAAAGGTCGGCCCCAACGACCCGTGCCCCTGCGGCAGCGGTAAGAAGTATAAAAAGTGCTGCATGCAGAAGGATAAGATCAATTCATAATTACAACTGCCGAATACTTGGAAGCAGTTTTGTAAGTTCCATGGAGCAACTATGTCAATCATTACTCAAAAACGCGGCACACTTGAATATCTTATAGCCGAGGAAATCGCCGTGCCTCACGGTTTTACCACTCGTTTGGGCGGCGTCAGCACCGGACATCTGGACTCCCTGAACCTAGGGTTGCACCGTGGCGACGATCCGAAAAATGTTCTGGAAAACTACCGGATCTTGTCCGACGCCATTGGTTTTGATCCAGAAAAGTTGGTTGCCACCAAGCAGATCCATTCCGATATTGTCCGTCCGGTCAGCGAACGTGACTGGGGCATCTATCTTGCCGGTGGCCCTTGTCCCCAGTGCGATGCGCTGATCACCAATACGCCGGGTACGGCTTTGGCCGTCTTCACCGCCGACTGCACCCCCATTTTGCTGTGGGATCACGTCAACGGTGCTGTGGGTGCAGCCCACGCCGGCTGGCGTGGTACCGCTGCCGATATTGCCGGCAAAACCGTGGCCGCCATGGTGGATCAGTTTGGCTGTGACGCCGAAAATATCCACGCCGCTATCGGCCCAAATATCGGTCCCTGCTGCTTTGAAACCGACCTCGAAGTGCCGCAAGCCATGCTTGCCACCTTTGGTAACCCCATTCAAAAGCATCTTCGCTCCGTTGGCGAAAAGTATTATGTAAACTTAAAAGAAATCAATGCCCACGCTCTGCGCCGTGCCGGCATCACCCACATCGCGATCAGCCCGGAGTGTACCATGTGCAGTCCGCATCGATTCTGGTCTCATCGTTACACCCATGGCTTGCGTGGTGCGCAAGTGGGTCTGATTTGTTGCAAGGAGGTGCAACCGTGAAACGTTTTATTCTCCTGATTCTGTGCGCTGTTTGGATGCTCAGTCTGTTTTCCGGTTGTCAGGATGAGGATCCCACCTATACACCCACCGGTAACGGATTGGGCGGCGAGGGTGAGGTCACTGTCCCCACCACACCCACCGACACCATTCAGGAAGTCACGTTGGTCTATGACCCGAGCAAAGGTCTCAACCCTTATCAATGTACGGATTATACCAACCGTGTGCTATTTCCCCTTCTTTATCAGGGTCTTTTCACAGTAGACAGTAACTATACCGTCTATCCCATTCTCTGTGAAAGCTATACAGTTTCCCCGGATATGAAAGCCTATACTTTCTACATTGCGGACGCCCATTTTTCCGATGGTACTGCCCTGACCGCCGATGACGTGGCCGCCAGTCTAAACGCCGCCAGAGAAAGCACCTGGTATAGTGGTCGCCTGCGGCACATTGTTTCTGTGGCCGGTTACGGCGAAGCCGTTTTGGTCGAGTTGGACACCGCAATGGAAAATCTACCCCTGATTCTGGACGTGCCCATTGTCAAAGCCACCGAAGTAGATGCTGCGGCCCCCATCGGCTCCGGTCCCTACCGGTTTGACGGCGATCATCTCCGACGACAAGCCGGCTGGTGGTGCAGTGCGAGCTTAATCGTGTCTTGTGATACCATTCGTCTAGTGGAGGCAACCACCATCAGTGAAATTCAGGATCGCTTCCGCTACGAAGGTGTCAGCATTGTCTGTGCCGACCCCAGCGATCGCAACTATGTGGATTTCCGGGGAGATTATGAGCTATGGGAGTGCGAAAATGGTCTGTTTTTGTATTTGGCCTGCTACTCCAAGAGTACGGTCTTTCAGAATGACGCCGTACGGGCTGCATTGACCCACGCCATCGATCGGGATACTCTGGTAGAAAACTATTACCTCGGCTTTGCTCGCAGCGCCACTTTACCAGCGTCTCCCCAATCTCCAAACTACATCAGCAATCTGGCCGTCAATTATGGCTATGCACCCAACCAGTTCCGGAGTGCTGTGGAAAGCGCCGGCTTAACCGGTTCGACCATCACCCTTCTAGTCAACGGCGATGATGCCACACGGGTCAAAGTCGCCTACGCCATCGCCGCCATGCTAGAAGAAGGCGGTCTGAAAGTGACGGTCAAGGAATCAGCCAGCGGTGCTTTCCTGTCTGATCTGAAGAAAGGAAAATACGACCTGTACCTAGCCCAGACCAGACTTTCGACCAATATGGATCTGTCCGCATTCTTCGGCACCAATACCGCTCTCAATTATGGCGGCTTGTCCAGCCCGGGTATCTACGCCATGAGTTTGGAGGCACTGGCCAATTCCGGCAATTATTATACCCTGTATGAAATGATCATGGATGATGGGCTTCTGTGCCCCATCTTGTTCCAGAGCTATGCCATCTACACTCGCCGCGGTGTGTTCTCCCAGTTGCAACCCACCCGGGACAATCTCTTCTATTACGATCTCGGTCGCACCATCACCGATGCTCTGCAATAAACTCAGCCGCCCCAAATGGGGCGGCTGTTCGCTTATGTCTTAGCAGCAGGTGTTACGCTCGCAACCGCAGATGCCCTGATTGCCGTTATTGCCACAGCAGAAGAACAGGAGCAGCAGAATGATGATCCACCAGCAGCAATTGCCACCAAAGATGCCGTTATTCGTAGTACACATAGTCGTTACCTCCAGAAGATTTTTTCGAGCGATCCGTCGCTCATTCCATGTTATTCCGGGGGCTAAAAATGGTGCAAAAAAATCGCCTGCCGAAATTGGCAGGCGATTTGCGGTTACTTCTTTGCTTTCTGCATCTGCTTCTGCAGCCAATCCTTACCGTTGACAAAACGCTCAACGATGAAGGACACCACATAGTCGCCGGCAGCGTTGATCATGGTAGCGGGAGGATCCACCAGATTGCCGATGGTAACCAGAATGGGGAAGGCGATCTCCATCTGATCCGCAAAGAAAATGGAGCAGATGATATACTCGCCGATGTAGCCGCCGCCGGGAACGCCGGACATACCCACAGAGGACAGAACAGCCACCAAAATCACAGGAACCAGCATATCCAGACCGAAGTCCTTGCCGAATACGCCAAACATGAAGGCGATCTTCAGCACACAGGAGAAACAGGAGCCGTCCATGTGCATGGTAGCGCCCAGAGGCAGGACCAGATCGGAAACTTCCTTGGAGATGCCGGTATCTTCAGCGGCTTCCATATTGGTGGGGATGGTAGCAACGCTGGAGCAGGTGCCCAGAGAAACCATGGCAGGCTTCAGCAGATGGCTGAACATGACCTTGGGGCCTTGCTTGCCGCCGCCGATCCATGCAAACAGAGGGAACGCGGTAAACAGGTAGATAAAGCACAGGGGATAGTAGGCCAACAGAGCCCGGCCGTAGTCAGCGGTGATCTGAGGACCGTAGGTGGCTACCAGATCAGCGAAGAAACCGAAGAAAGCAATGGGGGCGTAGTAAGTAACGATCTTGACGAACTTCATCATCACGCCGGACAGATCCTCCAGCCACTTGCCGATGACGGAATCCTTGCCGCCATTCAGGTTCACAGCGAAACCGAACAGCAGAGAGAAAACGATCAGAGGCAGCATAGCCTTACGGCTGAGCAGACCGGAGAAGTCAGAAGCGGTAAAGAAATTGACGATCAGATCAGACAGGCTGGCGTACTCGCCCATTTCCTCGCTGGGAAGCTCCGTCCACGGCTGCAGAACAGGGGGGAATACCTGCAGAATGAGGTACATAATCACGGCAGCGATGGCACCGGTGATAACAAAGGTGCCAATGGTAACGCCCATGATCTTGCCGGCCTTCTTGCGGCTGCCCATGTTGGCCACAGCACCGGCGATGGATGCGAAGACCATGGGAACCACGATGCAGAACATCATGTTGATGAACACGGTGCCGAGGGGCTTCAGTGCGGTAGCACCGGGCCAGATAGCACCAACGACGCAGCCGCCGACAATGCCGACGAGCATAAAGATAATGGAACGATAGTTTTGCCAGAAATTCTTTTTCATGGATGATACCTCCCAGTGAGTTTCTTGCCTTATCATACAGCGCAACACTTGCAAATTAAACGCATATTATGCTATAATTATTGCAGATCGTGCTATTCTATTTCCACCGGAGGTCGAATCATGAACTCAGAGCACAAAAAGCAAGGCTATCTTCTAGAAGATTTTCGGCTATTTCATCTACGCAGTCCTCAGGGCGTCAAAACAGAGTACCATTACCACGAATTTTGCAAAATATTACTGCTGCTGTCCGGCACCGGCGACTACTGGGTTGATGGTCAGCATTACGCCCTACAGCCGGGAGACATGGTATTTGTAGGCAACGGATGTGTCCATCGTCCGGATTTTGCACCGGGCAGCCCCTACGAGCGGATCATTATCTATATTTCCCCGGAATTTCTGCAACAGCAGTCGTCTGCGGATTGCGATCTGTTGGATTGTTTTTCGGGAGAGCATGGTCACGTGCTTCGCTATGAGAACGGACGTCAACCGTTGCTGACCATCATTCAAGAACTGGAGAAGGAGCTATCCGGCGACGCCCTTGGCAGAGTGATTCTGAGTCAATGCCTGTTGACACGGCTGATGGTGGAGGTCCTTCGC
>CAZOVE010000105.1:0-4319 GCA_964583135.1 uncultured Oscillospiraceae bacterium
TCATCGATAATAGCGAGGGTGACTATGACGAAGAAGAGGTCATGATGGACGCCATGGAAGCCGGTGCTGATGATTTTGAGGCCGACGGCGATGTGTTCACCATCTATACCCAGCCCGACGATTTCAATGACGTGGTTGCCGGTCTGAGCAAGTATACCTTCGTCTCCGCCCAGATCGAAATGGTGCCCCAGAACTACCAGCAACTCAATGAAGAGCAGGCTGCCATGATGCAGAAGCTCATCGACACCATGGAAGACGATGACGATGTCCAGAACGTCTGGCACAACTGGGAGCAAGAGTAATCCAGCTTTTCCAGAAAACACAAGTTGCTTTCCCAGAGAATATCGGAAGCCCGTAACTTTATTAATTACAACATGTATCAATTCTGTTGTGACATACAGAATACACCAACGGAGGTATTACACAATGAAAACAATACTTGCACTGCTTTTGGCGGTGATTATGTGTCTTTCTCTTGCTGCTTGTGGAGCAGGCACCCCCGGCACCTCAATCTGCACGCACGAAAACATCGTTTCTCAGAACGGTGTTCCTGCAACATGCACAACGGACGGATTGAGTGACGGTAAGGTTTGCGCATCCTGCGGCAAGGTGTTGGTAGAACAGGCCAAAATTCTCGCAACGGGTCACAAAATTGAAGTTGTGGAAGGAAAAGAGGTAACCTGTACAAGCAACGGCACCACTTCCAGCGAAGAATGCTCCCTTTGTGGGATGGTTGTTACAGAAGCGGAAATTATTCCCGCTCTGGGCCATACCGACGGATGGACTTGCGAACGTTGTTCGTATTCCACGGCATCTTGGGGAAAGTATTACTTTGTAGATGAATTCGACGACCCCACCTCCGAGTGGTATATTGGCTTGAAGGCCAACGCAATCGGTACATTCAGCAACTCTGCAACAACCGACTCCAAGCTGGAAGTTTATATTCTTTACGGCCAGACGAATTCTTACCCTGATCTGTCCTTCGGTGGCAGCGGTTTGGGCACGAACTACTTCAATATCTTTCTGTACGAGTATGGCAGCCACCAGGTCAAAAACAGTTCCACCTACTATGTCGATGACTATGTAATGAAGATCAAAACCGAATCCGGTATGGTTTACGAAATCAAATGCGTTATGCCTACATCGCAAGACAGAATTTGGGTTTATGACCACGATCTTTCCTTTGATACTTACATGACGGGCACCAACGCCACCGACCTGATGAATATTCTGATGGAAGGCGGTAATTTGAAGGTCGTCCTGATTAACGCAGAAAGGCCCGTCTGCCAATACAACTTCGAAATTGATGCATCGAATTTTAAGGACGAACTCTCCAATCTCAACTAAACTGTTGTCCAGAACGTCTGGCACAACCGGGAAGAGTAAATACAAAAGAAAAAGTAAGAGGTGTGCGCTCTGTTACAGGCGCACACCTCGTTTTTGTTTGCGGCTCAAATCCGGCACAGTACCCAGTAAATAGTCCGCAGAAACATTGTAGAATTTACAGAGTGTTATTAAATGACGGATCGGCAACTCATTTGCGCCTCTTTCATATCGCGCATACATTGTTTGTGATGTTCCGAGTATATCCGCTATTTGCGTTTGCGTCAGATCATTGTCTTCCCGCAAACCGCGGAGCTTTTCCATATACGTCAGCATACTGTCCTCCCTTTCGAGTAGTATGCCAACAATTTAGCATAGTAAACAATTTTACTATTGACTTTAGTAAATATATTTACTATACTGACATGGGGATGCGTACTAAATGAACGGTATTCCCACAAATACTCGCATCGCTGATGAAAAATTATCACAAAAACAAGAGAGGTAATACACAATGAGTAAGAAATTGACAACCTGTAAGGCCTGCGGTCAAGAGATTTCCAAAAGCGCAAAAGCCTGTCCGCATTGTGGCGCAAAGAATAAGAAACCCATTTTCAAAAAATGGTGGTTTTGGGCGATCATTGCTGTTCTAATTATCTCAATTGGAACTTCTGGCAACGATACAGAAAGCAGCAACACAACAAACAACAACGCAAATCCCAGTCAAAGCATTTCTTCCAACGACACCAACAGCACTACTGATAGCAAGCCGAAAGAACCCGCAAAAACTGAATACTATGTCGGCGATGTTATCGAAGATGGAAATACCAAAATCGTTTTTATGTCCAGCGGTGATTATGTAGAAGAAAACGAGTTCATGCAGCCCGCAGAAGATAAGAAATACATCTTCCTGCAGTTTGCATTTGAAAACACCTCCAAAACTACCGATACGTCTATTTCTATTTATAGTTTCGAGTGTTATGCGGATGGGTATGCTGCTGAAATGTATTACGGTGGCAACGATGATCTGTCTGCAACCCTCTCCGCAGGACGGGCAACCACGGGTTACATTTATTTTGAAGTTCCGGTTGATGCAGAAGTCATCGAAGTCGAATATGAAACCAATGTCTTCACCGAGAAGAAAATCAAGTTTATTTTCGAAGGTGAAAAGGACTCTGGCTATGTGCAGCAACTGAATACCACTCCCACAGAGGGTGCATACAAAGTAGGCGATGTGATTGAATCCAACAGACTCAAAATCACATACTTATCTTGCGAAGAATATGTGAGCGACAATATGTTTGTTGTTCCTGCCGAGGGTTATCGTTTCGTTACTTGCGAATTTGAGTTCGAAAATGTCGGCACATCCGATGAATACATCAGTTCTTTCAGTTTTGATTGCTATGCCGACGGCATCAACTGCAAAGGCACATATATCCGTGACGATGATTTGAGTGCAACCCTTTCCGCGGGCAGAAAAACCAAGGGAACTGTAACATTTGAAGTCCCTATCGATGCAGAGGTTATCGAAGTAGAATACCTCTCTAACTATTGGACTTCTAATCGTGTAGTTTTTACTGTGAAATAAAATCAAGAGAAAACAACATTTCCAAGCGCGGGGCTTGCACCCCGCGCTATTCCTTTTTGCTAAATTTGTGTTCGCAAGAGTGTGCCTTTACAAACATCCGATAACGCCCTGATTTTGCTTGCAAAAGATCAGAATGATACCACCGGCATTTACCACCAAGGATATTCCTTTGTGGCTTGTTTCATTACGAGTTTTTTAACAAAAACACCCTGCCGAAAGGCAGGGTGATGCATTATCCGTTCTGGTTTTTTCTCATATCCACCAGTTTACTGATGGCATCCAACTGCTCCGGTGTAATGTCCTCCCGTTGCAGCAGCGCAGCCATAAGGCCCACGATCTGGGGTTGGTAGCGGTGACTGAAAATCGTCATCGCAAAGTATTCTTCCCGGGTCATGGTCGGCAAGAACGTCCGTCCATAGGTTTTGCTGCGCTTGACAAAGCCAGCTTCCCGAATGGCGCCCTTTTGCAGCAAACCATTGAGCAGGATATGGACAGAACTGTCCTTCCAGCTCTTTTCTGCGGATCGTTCCAGAAAATCCGACCGGGACAACGCACCGCCGTCTTCCCAAAGAACATCCATAATTTGCATCTCACTTTTTGTCAGTTCCATCGGTATCCCCTCCCATCAGGGCTCATTCTAGCACCTTTGACAAATTTTGTCAATTCTCCTTTTGCAAAATTTGCCACTGTCTTTTTGTCAATATTTGTCACTATATCCAAAAACCCTATTTGCGCCGAACTTTTTGAACATACTTTTTAGGTAATTGTTTCCATTTGCAAAGTTTCCACCGTCCCTCGATGCATAAAAATGCGGCAGCCGAAGCTGCCGCAGCCGGGATCACTTCTTGCGGAAGGACTTGCAGTCGGTACACTGATCCATGGCCGGATTCTGCTCATGGGTACCCACCAGAATACGATCCAGAGAGCAGTAGTTCTCTGTGTCGCAGTGATAAGCACACTGCTGGACGGTACACTCGATACACTTGTTTGCATGACAGTTCATAGTCTTGACCTCCTTTAATTGGGTTCTGCTCTAGGATGTCCAAATTGCAAAAAACTATTACGATGAGTTGTAATTTATCGTTCCTCCGTAAGAACTGGCGATCGTGCGCCCCTTGCAATGCATTTTTTCGGAAAGACAAACATCAATTTGTATCATCAAAAAAGATCCTTTTGATTGACAATTGCTGCGCTTGTCTGTATAATATATGCGGAAAACTAAGGGCGTAACAACGCCCTCGAAAGAAAGGAATAATTGCCATGATTTACAGTACAGAAGTACAGCATATGTGCTCCGTGGCCAAGGGTGCCTACCACGGCCCCGCTCCCATCCCCGAAGAGGGCAAGTGGGTGCAGGTCAAGGAAATTAAGGATGTCAGCGGTTTTACCCACGGCATCGGCTGGTGCG
>CAZOVE010000106.1:0-4290 GCA_964583135.1 uncultured Oscillospiraceae bacterium
CTCTCCTGCATCACACCCATAACAGCATTCAGCACGACGATCAGCAGGATCAGGATCGGCTCGAAGAATTCCTTCGGCTCACCTTCCACACAGGCGATCACAAAGGAAATGGCAGCGGCTACCAGCAGGATCAGGATCATTGCATCCTTGAACTGATCAAAGAAACGCTGCAGATTGGTTTTCTTGGGTTTTTCTTTCAATTTGTTTGGGCCGTGTGCGGATTGCTTCGTACTTACCTGCGCCGAAGTAAGGCCTGACAGCGAACTATCCAGCTCCCGCAAAGCGGCATCCGAGGTTTTGTCATGGAACAGCATCATGTTCCCTCCTATTTTTAGTGCTATAATGAAAATTATAGAGGCGCTGTATAAGAAATTCATCGGACACTTTGGAGGATTGTCCCACTTTTCCTCGCAGAAGAAAAACTGTTACATTTTTGGACATTTTTCTCATTTTGTCCAAAAATAATTTACAGTTCATTCACAGAAATCCCTGTTTCTTTCATGTATAATTAAGACTAAATAAGGGAGTAGTCGGCACTTTTGTGTGGGATATCAACATACTGGAGGATTCCTGGTATCACCTTAATTGACGAGACTTATCTGCTGTAAGCGGGTGGGTGTCGTCTTTTTGTTTTAGGGGGGGTGTGATTGCGTGGCAGATTCCAATATTACAAAAAAAGCACTGGCTTCGGCGCTGAAGAAGCTGTTGGAGGATACCTCTTTCAAAAAGATCAGCGTTGCGGATATTTGCGCGAAATGCGATATGAACCGCAAAAGCTTCTATTACCACTTCAAGGATAAGTACGATCTAGCCAACTGGATCTTTGACACAGAAGTGATCGCCCTGCTTCGGGATCGTCAGCAGGATGACCGGTGGGATGTAGTCGAGCGGATCTGTCACTATCTGTACGACAACAGAAGCTTTTACTACAAGGTATTTCAGGTCCAGGGACAGAACTCTCTTCCGGAGCATTTCCGGGAATTTCTGCTCCCCCTGCTGCAGGACAGAATGGAAGCATTGATTGGCCCGGGAAATGTTCACCAGATCGCTGTGAATTTCTTTGCTGACGGGATCGTGTGCGCCATACTCCGATGGCTTTTGGATAAGGATTGCATCCCGGCAGAGGAGTTTGTATCCATCATCCGTAATGTGGTAGAGCGCGCAACAATCACGATCTACGAGGACATGCAAAAGGAATAAAGATAGGCGGCAGGTCACAAAGATCTGCCGCCTTACTCATTGGGTCATATATTGATAGATCACAGCAGACGCATCTCGCAGAGATAAACCACCGTAGTTTTCTGCCATTTGGGAAAGCTGGGATTTATCCTTTAAGAGATCAACACACAACGCAGCCAGCGCCTCCGGGGTATCGGCTGTTTTCGCTGCACCCTTCTCCAAAAAGAACTCCAGATTGCCGGACTCGCAGCCGGATACCGCATCGATCAGCACCATGGGTAACCGCTTCACAGCCGCTTCCGACACGCTGATACCGCCCGGCTTGGTAAGAAACAGATCCGCGCTGTCCATCATCAGCGGGATTTCCTTCACAAATCCATGGATATGCACATTGGAATAGGATTGCAGCTTTCTGTGCAGGCTCCTTTGCAGCTTTTCGTTGGTGCCGCAAATGATGCTAAGTTCTGTATGCGCATCCATACTTTCAGCCAAAAGCGCTGCAACCTCTTCCATCGGTCCGCACCCCATACTGCCGCACATCATAAGAATGTGGTCATGCGTGGCATCAATTCCAAATTGTATCTTCGCCCAGTTTTTTGCCCGCTTTTCCAGAAACTCTGAGCGTACTGGAATACCAGAGGCAACGATGCGATTCCCCGGCACTCCGGCTGTAACAAATCCATCGCGCAAGAATTCATCCGGAATGAAATAATGATCCATATTGCAGCTTCCAAAGCCGGGGCTACAGGTAAAATCCGTTGCGAGCAAGCTTGTCCGGATAGAAAGCTGATACTGCATCATCATCTTGGAAAGCAGCAAACCCGCAAAAATGTGGACGCATAGCACAGCATCATAGTGACCTGCCTGAATATAAGCATGCAATTCTTCCACACCGGAAGTCAGCAAATGATACGCAGCAGAATCCTCGGCAATCAAACCGGTATGCTTTTCGATATACTTATAGCCTTTATCAAATACAGTTGGCGCATGGCGGTAAAGTCTGCTGTGCCAGTCTGAAATAAATCTAGATGCCTTTTCGGAAATAAAGCCGAGCGCATCGGCAATGTCGCAGGTGTCACCGTGCTGCTCAAAATAGGACTTCACCGCGTTGGCGCAGGAGTTATGCCCCTGACCGGTATTGCAACTGAGTATCAGCAAACGCATTTGGATTCCTCTTTCTGTTTGGTTTCACATCGGTGCAGAATCCGCACCAATCTTGGGCGGGTATGCCGCTGAATGATCATATATGGTAGGTTGCCCAAAAGCACATAGGCTCCATACAGTACGATGCACCAACTGCTGTCCCAAATAAGAAAACAGCCAAGCCCGGTCACATTTAAGATCCCATGGATGCACTCTGCCACGCAGGTCTCCCGGAGCATCACGCATAAGCTTTCCTGCGTTGGTTTTCCGGTTATCTTTTTTGCAGGCATACTGGGGAAAATGCGGCTCATATCCGGCACTTTGTTAAGCCATTTTTTGATCTTCAGCTTGTCATATAGCTTGCCGCCCCGTTCAAAATCAAAGCTTCTGTATGGGAAACGATCATAGCAAAACCAATGTTTCGGTGCTACTCTGCCTGCCAGAAAACCCAGCACTCCGGTAAGAGCAAAGTAGACGCAGCAGTTTAGCAATCCTTTCATGACCTACCCCCAAGATTTTATTCTTTGGGAAATGCCTGCTTGAACAATTCTTCCAGAGAGCGTTCTTCAAGCAGGAACATCTTCTCCCGTCCGCTTTCGTCAGTGCCGTGAAATACACCGTCTGTGTCAACGCCTGCCTGGCAACCATCGCCGGAAATGATCCGGTCCACAACCATACAGTCCCGGTGCAGCTCCCAAAGCATGGTCGCATGGGTCTGTGCCATCCGGGCTGTGTGGATCGCTTCATAAGCAAGCATTTGTACACTCCGCGGACAACCCAGTTTGGGGATAAACGCAGAAAACACTGGGTGCAGCTGTTCCATATCACAAAACAGGTCTCCGCTTTGGATACACTTCAAGTCGTCCTCTCCATAGACGGTGTAAACGCTGTACAAGATGCCTGCTTCCCGTAACAGATCGCAGATAAGTGGCCCATTTTCGTCCATAGGAACAGCCAACATCAAGTTGTTCAAATCAGAGGCACAGTCTATAAGGGGCCAGTTTATCTCTGCATGGTCGCAGAAAAGGACAAATGCGCTGTTTGGATGCCGGATTGCAAGTTCTATGCAGTCTGCGGCGCAGGAATGAGAGAACAGCATCCATGTAAAGATGCCCATCTCCTCTCCAGCCTCGATCAGTGTGTGATAGCACGCCTCCCGTCGGGCAAAGCTTGCACGGTTCAGCTCCAGGCAAAGTGTCCAGGGGATGTTGTAGCCGCCGATCTCCTCTAGATGCCGAATCCGCTTAGCACCAAGGGTTGCGCTGTTATAGCCAACATTCATGCCGAAGGTCAGCAGCTTTTCCTCGTCTATATGGGTCGCAAGATCCTGTAAAAGTGTATAGTAAGCGCTGCGCTCATCGGAGAGCATTTTTTGCGCCATCTGGAAAAATTCCTGCTGGAACCGTCCGTTTGCAAAATGTAGCGCCATATCGACTAAGTTTCGTGTGCTTCGCTGGGGTGTCTCCCGAATATCCCGAATAGCCTTCCGCACGGTGGTCTGGATCAGAATTTTGGAAAAAGCATCGCCCACATGCGCACCTCCTCAAAATGGATTATATTCAGTATAAGAAGGTTTCCGCAACCAAGCAATGGACACTCCGGTGGAATTGTCCCAAAATGTAACTATTGGCAGATTTGTCCCAAAATTGCAGTAGATGTGCTGATTGGCCACGGGCAATGCCATGTGGTGATCGAAACCTCGGTGCATCTGGAGCAGGAACCCATCCGCGATATTATCCGCCGCATCGGTGGGGATATGACTGCGGATATTCTGATCGTGCCTCAAGATACCCATCTGTCCCAGAATCAGGAAAACGGTCTGCGCTGTGGGGATAACGGTATCTTCAAAGGTGTTCCGCTGACGAAAGAACAGCGGGATCTTTCACGGATCGCACGGGACATCTATCAGGAATATCCCACAGACGGTAAATATATCCTGGATGGCAGCAGACTCATTATCTGCCAGAG
>CAZOVE010000107.1:0-4203 GCA_964583135.1 uncultured Oscillospiraceae bacterium
CCACACGCCATGCCAGATTCTTCTTGGTGGAGGCGGTCATATTGGGCTCCAGGTCTGCGCCCAGCAGCTCGGCAAATTTGGCAGCGTGCTCAGCCTCTTCAAACGCAGCCTTCTCCCAGTACAGGCCGATCTCGGGGAAGCCTTCCCGATGGGCGATGCGAGCCATGCACAGATACATGCCGACTTCGGCGCACTCGCCTTGGAAATTGGCCATGAGCTGCTCGAAGATGTACTTCTTATCCTCCTCGGAGATGTCGGGGTTGTTCTTGACGGTGCTGCCGTAGACGCCATACTCATGGGTAGCGGCCAGCTTGCCTTCTTCCATCACCTTAAACTTAGAGCCGGGGACTTTGCACAGGGGGCACTTGAAATCGGCGGGCATCTCATCCGCTTCGTGAACATAACCACAAACGGGGCAAACAAACTTCTTCATAATATTTTCCTCCCAAATAAATTGATTTTAATATTCTTTCTGATTTGAATTCTTATTCCTCTTCTTCGAAGAGTTCGGGACCAACGCCGCACAGCGGGCATTCGTAATCTTCGGGCAACTCCTCGCCCTCATAAACATAACCGCAGACGGTACAGACAAACTTTTTCATTGTATTTCCTCCTGTAATTTACATTGTTGACATTTTCCGGTAAAGGTCAGGTGGCAGTTTTGGATCTCGCCACCGGTGCTGCAGGCTACAGACTCCGTCAGCTCCTGAGGAACGGCGATCTGTAGCAGATCCGCCACATTACTGCAACGGGTGCAAATGAAGTGGACATGGGGCTGGGTATTGCCATCAAAGCGCTCCACACCGCCCACCGTGCCAAGACTGATGATCGTACCCTGTTCCTTAAAATAAGTCAGGTTCCGGTACACGGTGCCAAGGCTAAGGTCGGGATACTGGGGCTTGAGCCGGGCATAGACCCAGTCGGCGCTGGGGTGGACCGTGGTGCCGCGGACGCAAGCCAAAATAGCGTCACGTTTGCGGAAATGTTTTTGCGCGGACATCATTGTCACCTCCTAAATGCGAATAGTTATCATTTACATCCATATACTAGCACACACTTTTCTATTTGTCAATAGGAATTATTCGCATTTATAAAAAATTTTTTGAAAAATTGCTTATCGGCACTATGTGTATCAGTATCCATTTTTCAATGTTAAGATCCCCTGTGCCAAGGCATTGGCGGCGATCAGTGCTTCCTCCAGCGTGTTTCCGGCGGCACCCACCTCCACCAGCAGACTACCGGTGGACAGATCTAGATTGTACCGCTTGGCACGCAACAGCATAGGTCGGGTGATACCGGGATATTCCTGCTCCAGTACCACCGACAATTTAAGACCCAGTGCCAGATTTTCCTCCCAATTTTTGTGGGAAGCCGTGGCAGTATGGCTACCCATCACCAGCATCAACTGGGCCGATTTTTGTCCTCCGACCGTTGCGGCGGTCACCAGTTGACCGGCATCCCCCGATGCCGCATCCCGGTGCAGATCCAGCACCAAGACAATACTGGGATATTGCTCCAAATATTGTTGGATCGTCTGACGGGCGGCGGCATAAGAGCCGTTGTAGTCTGGATAGTCATGGATCGTACGCGCATGCACCACCGTAATGCCACCCATTTCTAACACCCGAGCCACCTCATCTCCGATGGCGATCATATTGCGTTGCGCATCCAAAGAGCGATAGGACTCCACCGACGTATAATCGCCGGTGTAGCTTTCCGTTGTGTGGGTGTGGATGATGAGCACCGTCGGTTCCGCCCCTGTCAGATCCCACCGCAGAGGCTGCAGTAGCAATTTTTCCAGATCCGGGTCATATTCCGTGGAATTTCGCAGGCGGATCAGAGAAATATCCTCCTTAGAAAAAGAAATCACAGCCTCCGGCGCCTTTTGTTGCTCGGTTGGCTGTGTTCTATCTGTAGGCGATGTGGAATTGGTCGTGGGAAGCGTTTGGACGATGGATTCCGAGGGAAGAAATCCGCTGCGAGCATAGAGCATCATCGCCGCCAGCACATCGGCATGGGCAGAAGCGAAATACACCAGCAGCACCGGTATCAGCGCCCAAAGAAAACGGCGATATTTTGTGGCAGTGTCCATAAATTCCTCCTTGGTATATCGGATAGGGTAGTGGGTCAGTCTTTCGGCTGCCATTTGGGTCTGGTGCGCAGCTCCATGCGCAGATTTTGAAAGAATTCCTGCAACAGCAGGGCGGCTTCCTCTTCGCAAAGTCCACCTTCTACCACGGGATGATGGTTAAAATTCATAGAAAACAAATCACATACCGATGCCACCGCACCAAACTTGGCATCTCGGGCACCATATACCACCCGTGGGATCCGGGCATTGAGGATCGCACCGGCACACATGGCGCAGGGCTCCAGCGTCACATACAACGTACACTCCCACAGCCGCCAGCCACCCAAATTCCGACAGGCTTCGGCAATGGCCTCCAGCTCTGCATGACCCAGAGCCGTCTTATCCTTTTCCCGACGATTGCGGCCTCGCCCCACCACCTGTCCTTTGCGGACGATAACGCAACCAACCGGCACTTCGCCGTCGGCGGCGGCTTCCCGGGCCAGCTCCAAGGCCATGGTCATATATGTACGCTCATCCATAGGTTGTTACCTGACTTTCTGTGTGGGATCGGAGATCATAAGTTACTTCTTATTCTACACGAAGAAAGCCCATCTCGTCAAGGATCCATCAATAGGGCCGCAAACAGCACCGCCAACTCCTCCCGTGAAAAAGGGCGGCTGTCCCGATGCGCCAATCGTGTATCCGTCGCATCCACCCGATCCATCAGCAGGGTATTCAAGATTTGCTCCTCTGGCTCCGAAACCGGCCTTCCTTTGACCAAATAATCAATACTGATACCAAAAATATCCGAAAGCGCGATCAATATTTCCAACGATGGTTGCCGTCGCCCCTGCTCGTACATTCCCACCGTACTTGGGCTGATCTTCAATTTTTCTGCCAATTCCGACTGACTCATTCCTGCTGCCCGGCGAAGCACCGCGATTCTGATGCCTAGCATTGGTATCACTCCTCCATGGGTTTGCCCCAGTATAGCATATCCGAAAGAAAAAAAACAGAAAAAACTGCGAGTCTACACGATTCGATGGAAATTACACAAAACGTGTAGTATGTTTTTGACAAAGGAGGTAGATGAAATGCTCAATCAATTTGAATCCGTTCTGTACATAGATCCCCAGACGATTCCCTTTGTCCCATGTCCGGTGTGCCGCCGGGAGACCTACCCACCCCGGTTTATATGCATTCACTGTCGGAGGGATGAACCATGAAGCTGGCAGAATTGAGCAAGGATTATGAAGCTGCAGCAGTACTGCTGCGAAAACGGCTTCGCAAACTGCAGCAAATGCGAAATGCAGCCGAAGATCCGGAACAGATCTGGCATCTGCAGCGGCAGATCTGTCAGCTTCGGCCCATCCTGACACAGATGAACGAATTGGCGGAATTGACCGCACGATACTATGAAAAGGGGTACTATCGCAATGAAAAATACACACTCTGAGCCGGCTATTTTTTCTAGGATTCCGGATAATATCCAACGTCAACGACTGCATCGATTGATTCGAGAGGAGCTGACGGAAAAGCAGCGCATCACCCTCATCGCTTACTACTTCCAGCAACTTTCCATCCCCGAGATTGCCCGGCAGCAGGGCATCAACAAAAGCTCCGTATGCCGAACTCTGCACCGGGCTGAGGAACGATTGCGCCGTTTTCTGCAGTATTGAAATCATAACCACCGACCATGTGTTTTCTTGATACAAGAAGTCCCGGTGGAATTTCCACCGGGACTTACGATCGGTAAATTACAGCTTGGGACCAGCTTCGACCAGAGCCTTGCCAGCATCATTGCCGGTGTACTTGACGAAGTTCTTGATGAACCGGCCAGCCAGATCCTGCGCCTTGGTCTCCCACTCGGAAACGTCAGCATAAGTATCTCTGGGATCCAAAATGGCGGGGTTCACACCGGGCAGAGCCGTGGGCACTTCCAGATTGAACAGGGGGATCACCTTGGTCTCGGCTTCCAGAATGGCGCCGGAGAGGATGGCGTCGATGATGCCACGGGTATCCTTGATGGTGATGCGCTTACCGGTGCCGTTCCAGCCGGTGTTGACCAGATAGGCTCTTGCGCCGTTGGCTTCCATCTTCTTGACCAGCTCCTCACCGTACTTGGTGGGGTG
>CAZOVE010000108.1:0-3989 GCA_964583135.1 uncultured Oscillospiraceae bacterium
TGGTCAAGGAGCTGAAGGAAATGGGCGCTTCCACCATCTGCATTAAGGATATGGCCGGTATCATGGGCCCCAAGGAGGCTTACGATCTGGTTTCCGCCATTAAGGACGCCGTGGATCTGCCCATCGACCTGCACACCCACTCCACCACCGGTCTGGCCTTTATGACCTACCTGAAGGCAGTGGAAGCCGGCTGTGACATCATCGACACCGCCATTTCTCCCTTCTCCGGCGGCACCAGCCAGCCTGCCACCGAAACGCTGGCTTACGCTCTGCGTCAGCTGGGCTATCAGGTGGACATCAACGACGAAGCCACCAAGGCGATGGCCGACTATTTCAAGGGTGTGCGTGATGACTTCGTTGCCGACGGCACCCTGATGCCCAAGGCCATGGCCACCGATACCCAGTGCCTGACCTATCAGGTTCCCGGCGGTATGCTCTCCAACCTGCTGGCGCAGCTCAAGCAGGCCAATGCGCTGGATCGCTTTGACGAGGTTCTGGCCGAGACTCCCAAGGTCCGCGCCGATATGGGTTATCCTCCTCTGGTGACCCCCACCAGCCAGATGGTGGGCGTTCAGGCAGTGCGCAATGTGCTCGACGGCCAGCGTTACAAGTCCGTGTCCAAGGAGATCAAGGCCTACTGCCGCGGTGAATACGGTCAGACCCCCGCGCCCATCGATCCGACCATCCGTGCGATGATTCTCGGCGACGAGCAGCCTCTGGAGGGCCGCTATGCCGATACACTGGCACCCATCGTAGAGCCCACCCGTCAGCAGCTTGCCGGCGTTGCCCGCAGCGATGAGGATGTGCTCAGCTATATCGCTTTCCCCAATCTGGCCGAGAAGTTCTTTGCCGAGCGTCAGGCAAAGGAAGAAAACTGCGTTACTTACACCATCACCGAGGCATAAGGAGGCTGTGTTATGACGATTCTTGCATCCACCGGTCTGGAATATATCGGTGTTGTTGATGCGGCGATTGTGGCTCTGCTGGGCTATGTTGTGGTCTTCTTCGGATTGATCCTGCTGATGGGCGTCGTGGTTGCCATTGGCAAGATTTTTACCGCCATAGACAACAAGAAAGCCGCCAAGAAGACAGCCGCTCTGGCCCAGAAACCTGAGGAAGAGGAAGTTTCCAAGCCCTTTGCGCCCGGTTCCGCCGGTCAATTGAAGCTGCATAACGTGGATCCCAAAACCGCTGCAATGCTCATGGCCATCGTGGCCGACAAGATCGGTAAGCCCATCAATGAACTGCGTTTTATTTCCATCAAGGAGGCTGAGTAAAAATGAAATATAAAGTTACCCTCAACGGCCGTACTTACGAAGTAGAGGTCGAAGCCGGCAAGGCAATGCTGTTGGACGAATACGAAGCCATTGCGCCCGCCCCCGTCGCAACCGCAGCCGCTCCTGTGGCTGCTCCTGCCGCCCCCGCTGCAGCAGCCGCTCCTTCCGTTACCGGTGCCGGTGAGCCCATTGTCGCTCCCATGCCCGGTACCATTTTGAAGGTCAATGTCACTGCCGGTCAAGCCGTTAAGACCGGTACTGTACTGTGCATTTTGGAAGCCATGAAGATGGAAAATGAAATTCTGGCTCCCAAGGATGGCACCGTTACGCAGGTCGTCGTCTCCAAGGGTTCCAGCGTTGATACCGGCGCACCTTTGATCGTCATCGGCTAAGGGAGGCTTTGCCATGATCAATATTGGTGAAATTCTATTGGATCTGTGGAACAGTTCCGGATTTGCCAGAATTATTTCCGGATTTATCAGCGATATGACCTGGCAGAATGTGGTGATGCTGGCCCTCGGTTGCGGTCTGCTCTACCTGGCCATCGTGAAAAAATTTGAGCCTCTGCTGTTGTGTGGCATCGCATTTGGCTGCATTCTGACCAACCTGCCCGGTGCAGGATTGTACAATCAGCAGCTTTGGGAAAATTTCATGAACGCAGAGCATGAGGCGTACCATTCCTATGGCACCATTTTGCGGGAAGGTGGTCTGCTGGACTTTTTCTACATCGGCGTTAAGACCAGTATTTATCCCTGCCTGATCTTTATGGGTGTGGGCGCCATGACTGACTTTGGCCCTCTGCTGTCTAACCCCAAGAGCCTGCTACTGGGCGCTGCCGCTCAGCTTGGCGTATTTTTGGCATTCTTCGCCGCTCGCGCCACCGGCGCATTCACTGCGCTGGAAGCTGCTGCCATCGGCATCATCGGCGGCGCAGACGGCCCCACCGCTATTTTCCTGACCTCGAAGCTGGCGCCCCATCTGCTGGGTGCCATCGCCGTGGCTGCTTACTCCTACATGGCGCTGATCCCCTTCATTCAGCCTCCCTTTATGAAGCTGCTGACCACGCCGGAGATGCGTAAGGTTAAGATGGAACAGACCCGTGTCGTCAGCAAGACCGAGAAAATCATCTTCCCCATCGTAGTGACCCTGTTTGTGGCGCTTCTGCTGCCCGACACCGCCGCATTGATCGGATGTCTGATGTTCGGTAACCTGATGAAGGAAACCGGTGTCACCGAGCGTCTGTCCGACACCATGCAAAATGCCCTCATGAACATCGTCACCATTTTGCTGTCCACATCCGTGGGCGCTACCATGGTCGGCTCCAACTTCTTGACTTTACAGACTCTGTTGATCGTTGGTTTGGGTGTCATCGCCTTCATTCTGTCCACCGTTGGCGGTATGCTGGGCGGCGTTGTCATGTATAAATTGACCAAGGGTAAGATCAATCCTCTGATCGGCTCCGCCGGCGTATCCGCTGTGCCGATGGCCGCCCGTGTTTCCAATACCATGGGTCAAAAATACAATCCCAGTAACTTCCTGCTGATGCACGCCATGGGTCCCAACGTGGCCGGTGTCATCGGCTCCGCCATTGCCGCAGGCTTCCTGCTGAGCGTTTTCGGCGGCTAAAACATACAGTAAAAACGCACCGGTTCGCCGGTGCGTTTTTTTATACCTGCGGATCCAAAAAATCGGACTTCTGAACAAGGGAATCGAGTAGGGCAACCGTTGGCATTTTTCGGCGAAATCTGCAAGTTGGAAAGTATTTCTTTTTTATATTGTATATCGTCAAAAAAACCTTGTTTTTTACATTGGAGTATGGTAGAATTTAACGTGAGAGAATAGGAATTTTTCCACAGCTTTTTGCAGTGGAAAAACGCCGGTATGCACTAAACTTTCGATCGCCGAGCGGGCAGTGAGACCATCACGAGGCCGAATGTGGCAGAGCAACCGCTTTTCCGGCATTGCATCTTTAGAGGCATCCAATTCCAATTGAAAGGAGCCGAATTATGTATTCATCCGCCTACGTTTGGGCAAAAGTCGTCAGTCATATGGAAGAACGTCTGGATCCCATCATTGTTTCCAACTGGCTCGATGATGCGGAAGTGGTGGAATTGACAGAAGAGCAACTGATCATCTTTTCCCCCTCGGATTTCCGCCGGGAAGTGATCCGCCGTCGCTGCAGCGTCTACATTCAGGATGCGCTGAAGGAGATCTTCAATTCCGATGCCAAAGTCACCGTCTACGGCCCTGAGGAACTGGAGTCCTATAAGAATAAAGGCACACCCAGCTCTTCCATGGACTTCAATCCCCAGTTTTCCTTTGACAGCTTCGTGGTAGGCCCCAGCAATCGCTTCGCCCACGGTGCAGCGCTGGCCGTGGCCAACCATCCGGGACAGGCTTACAACCCCCTGTTTATCTATGGCCCTCCCGGTGTGGGTAAGACCCACCTGCTGTATGCCATTGCCAACGGCATCCGGGCTAAAAATCCTGAGGCAAGGATCGTATACATCAAGGGTGACCAGTTTACCATTGAGCTGATCCAAGCCATCCAAACCGGCAAAAACATCGAATTCCGCAGCAAATATCGGGAAGCGGATCTATTTCTGATCGATGACGTTCAATTCATTGCCGGTAAAGAATCCACGCAGGAAGAATTTTTCCATACCTTCAATAAGCTCTACGAGGAGCATAAGCAGATCGTCATGACCTCCG
>CAZOVE010000109.1:0-3949 GCA_964583135.1 uncultured Oscillospiraceae bacterium
AGACCCACATCATGGCCGGTATCATCCCCCTGAAGGCCGCCGGCATGGCCAAATACATGAACGAAAATGTACCCGGCATTGACGTGCCCCAGCATATGATCGATCGTTTGGCTGCTGCCGCCGCCGACGGCAAGGCCCGGGGCGTGAAGGGTCTGCCCATGCAGTTGGGCATTGAAATGGCTGCCGAAATGATCGCACGGATCCACGATGAGCATATCTGCGATGGTGTCCACGTCATGGCCATCGGCGCCGAGAAGAATGTGCCCATCATTCTGGAGAAGGCCGGTATTGCTATCTGATTGTTTATCAAAAAATGGCTGTCGCTTTTTGCGACAGCCATTTTTTCTTATTTGATCGAGGCCACACTCTTTCGGACCAATGCACGGCGCAATCTGGTTTCGGCCAATGCGATCTCAGTATTGGTGGCATCCTTGCTTCCAAGGACCTTGCGCGCACGTTCCATCGAACGCTCCACGCGAACCTCATCAATATCCTGCGCCCACTCAAAGGTCGTCGGCACCAAATTGACGCCTTCTTGCGATACGGAGAGAATGCCACCGATGCATGCACCGTAACGGCGCTGTCCGTCAATCAACACGGTTGCTCTGCCCATGCCCAGAGGGGCCACGCAGGGCACATGACCAGCCAGAATACCCATATCACCGGTTATGGTACGCACCACCAGCTCCTGCGCCGGGCCGTCGTAGATCAGGCCGTCCGGTGTGACGATCTTCAGAGGAAAATCGGTCATGCCGTCTCACCGCCCTGATACTTCTCCACAACATCGTCAATGGAGCCGGCAAACAGGAAGCAGGATTCCGGAATATGGTCATGCTTGCCTTCAATGATCTCCTTAAAACCTCGGATAGTTTCCTTTAGCGGCACATATTTACCCTGATAACCAGTGAACTGCTCTGCCACGGAGAAAGGCTGGCTGAGGAAACGCTGTACTTTACGGGCGCGGCCCACGGTCAGCTTATCCTCTTCGCTCAGTTCATCCATGCCCATGATGGCGATGATATCCTGCAATTCCTTGTACCGTTGCAGAATACGCTGCACGCTTCTTGCCACCTCGTAGTGTTCTCTTCCCACTACATCAGGAGTCAGAATACGGGACGAGGAGTTCAGTGGGTCTACAGCCGGATAAATACCCAGCGACGCAATGCCACGATCCAGCGCAGTGGTAGCATCCAGATGGGCAAAGGTGGTGGCCGGCGCAGGGTCGGTATAGTCATCGGCAGGGACGTAAACCGCCTGCACGGAGGTAATAGAACCATTTTTGGTGGAAGTAATACGCTCCTGAAGGGCACCCATTTCTGTGGCCAGCGTCGGCTGATAGCCGACCGCAGAAGGCATACGGCCCAACAGTGCGGACACCTCAGAGCCTGCCTGAGTGAAGCGGAAAATATTGTCGATAAACAGTAGTACGTCCTGATGCTTTACATCCCGGAAATACTCCGCCATGGTCAGACCCGACAGACCTACACGCATACGTGCTCCGGGAGGCTCATTCATCTGACCAAACACCATGGCGGTCTTGGAGATAACGCCGGACTCAGTCATTTCGTTATACAGGTCATTGCCCTCACGGGTACGCTCACCGACGCCGGTGAAGACGGAATAGCCATTATGGGCAGTAGCAATGTTATAGATCAATTCCTGAATCAGAACCGTCTTGCCGACACCTGCACCGCCGAACAAGCCGATCTTGCCACCCTTGGCGTAAGGGCAGATCAAGTCAACGACTTTGATGCCCGTCTCCAAAATTTCGGTGGCAGACTCCTGCTCGTCATAAGCCGGCGCAGGACGATGGATGGGCCAAGATTCTGCCCCTTCTACCGGTACACCATTGTCAATGGGCTGACCCAACAGATTAAATACGCGACCCAAGCACGCCTCACCCACGGGTACACGAATGGGCGAGCCGGTATCAACAGCCTCGATGCCCCGCTGCAGACCATCGGTGGAGCTCATAGCAATGCATCGCACCACATTGTCACCAATATGCTGGGCAACCTCAGCGACGATGGTGTTTTCGCCATTTCTTACTTCAATTGCAGAAAGAAGCTCTGGTAGCTCCCCTTCCGCAAAACGAATGTCCAGAACAGGACCCACTACTTGGATCACAGTTCCGATATTGTTCGCCATAGGATTCAACTCCTTATATTCCTTGTGTAGGGGCCGATGCCCACATCGGCCCTTTTCAAAAGGGAGTATCTTACCGGAACGATGTGGGCATCGCTCCCTAGGGACTTGTTATGAGCCCGCTACAATATCGATGATCTCGTTGGTGATAGCCGCCTGACGCGCCCGATTGAACTTCAGGCTCAGGTCTGCGATCATTTCCTCCGCATTCTGGGTAGCAGAGTCCATGGCAGTACGACGAGCCGCCTGCTCGGAGCAGCAGCTTTCGCACAAAGCGCCGTAAAGGATTCCGCCCAAATATTCCGGTACGATTCGATCGAACACCGCCACGCTGTCCGGCTCGTAAAGAATATCCGTCGCCGCGGAACTTCTTTCTTCCGTTGGCAGCAGCGGCAAAAGGCGCATCGTCGTGGGATTTTGGGACAGTACCGATACGAAACCGGTATAGCCCACAAAAATCTCGTCATACTCCCCTGCCAAATACCCCTTACTCAGTAACTTTGCAATGGAGAAGCAGTCACCGATGGATACCTCCGCCGCTTCGGCATAGCTTTCCGTCAGCATCGACACGCCACGGAATCGGAAATAATCCACCGCCTTTTTGCCAATGGGCAAAACCACCGCATCTTTACCTGCCAACTGTGCCTCCACCAGCTTTAGAATATTGCTGTTGTAGCCACCGGCCAAACCGCGGTCACCGGCAATCACCACATAAACGCTCTTATGCACCGGGCGCTGCACCAGATACGGCGAGGAAAAATCGGTATTGGAATTGACGATATCAGACAAAGTATCTGCCAAGATCTCAAAATACGGGCGAGCGGAAAGCACCTTTTGCTGGGCGTGGCGCAGCTTGGACGCTGCCACCATTTCCATGGCCTTTGTGATCTGCTTGGTACTTTCCATGCTTCGGATGCGACTTTTGATTTCCTTCGTGGAAACACCAGCCATGTTCGCCCTCCTTCCTTATTCGACTTGGACGAACTGCTGCAACAACTCTTGCAGAGCTGCTTTCAGTCCCGATTCAGTTTCAGGCTCCAGCTTACCGGTGGTACGAATGGCCTGCAGCACAAACTCATAGCGCAAATCCATAAATTCAAACAGCCGCTTCTCAAATTCCGGGATCTGATCTACGGAAATATCATTCAGATACCCCTTGGTAACGGCATAGATGATACACACCTGATGCGCCACCTCAATCGGTGCGTTATTTTGCTGCTTCAGCACCGCCACGATCCGCTCACCCAAAGCCAGTCGCGCCTTAGTATCGGCATCCAGATCAGAACCAAACTGGGCAAAGCTTTGCAGCTCCCGGTACTGAGAATACAGCAACTTCAGCGAACCCGCCACCTTCTTCATCGCCTTGATCTGGGCATCGCCACCAACACGGGACACGGAAATACCGGGGTTTACTGCAGGCATGACACCAGCGTTAAACAACTCGGACTCTAGGAAGATCTGACCATCGGTAATGGAGATCACGTTGGTGGGAATGTAGGCAGATACGTCACCGGCCTGCGTCTCAATGATGGGCAACGCCGTCAGGCTGCCGCCGCCTTTCTCATCGGACATCTGGGACGCCCGTTCCAAAAGACGGGAATGGAGATAGAAAACGTCGCCGGGATAGGCTTCCCGTCCGGGAGGACGGCGAATCAGCAAAGAAATGGCACGATAGGCCACGGCGTGTTTACTCAGATCATCGTAAATTACCAACACGTCTTTTCCTTGATGCATGAAATGCTCGCCCATGGTACAACCGGTGTAGGGGGCGATATACTGCATGGGTGCCAGCTCCGATGCGGTG
>CAZOVE010000110.1:0-3865 GCA_964583135.1 uncultured Oscillospiraceae bacterium
ATGCCCAGAAGTTTGAGGATGCCGGCATTACCAGAATTTATATCCGTACCATCTTGGGCTGTCGAGCAAGAAGCGGTGTCTGCGCACGTTGCTATGGCATGAACTTGGCTACTTCCAAGGAAGTGGATCTGGGCGAAGCTGTTGGTATCATTGCGGCACAGTCCATCGGCGAACCCGGTACCCAGCTTACCATGCGTACCTTCCACTCTGGCGGTGTTGCAGGTGATGATATCACGCAGGGTCTGCCCAGAGTTGAAGAATTGTTCGAGTCTCGCCGTCCCAAGAAAATGGCTCAGATTTCCGAAATCACCGGTGTTGTCACTGTGGACGACAGCCACCGTACCGCACTGCGTAATATCACCATTACCGCTGAGGACGGTGAGGTGAAGGTCTATCAGGTGCCGTATTCCGTGGGTCTGAAGGTTCAGAACGGCCGTGTTGTCCAGAAGGGAGAGCCTATCACCGATGGCGCACTGTATCCTCAGGATGTGTTGCGCATTTCCGGTGTGGAGGCTGTGCAGGATTATCTGGTGCAGTCCGTGCAGGCGGTGTACCGCCAGCAGGGCGTTGAGATCAACGACAAGCACATTGAAGTCATTATCCGTCAGATGATGCGTAAGGTCCGAGTGGAAGATCCCGGCGATACCACGCTGCTGACCGGTACTGTGATCGATGTCTTTGAGTTTGAAGATGCCAATATTCTGATTCAGGATCGCATCGATGCCGGTGAAGAGGATCTGCGCATGGCGACTGCGTCTGCGGTGCTGTTGGGTATTACCAAGGCTTCTCTGGCAACCGATTCCTTCTTGTCCGCAGCGTCCTTCCAGGAGACCACCAAGGTCCTGACCGATGCTGCTATCAAGGGCAAGATCGACCACCTGGTTGGTCTGAAGGAGAATGTCATCATCGGCAAGCTGATTCCTGCCGGTTCAGGTCTGATGGCTTACCGGGATTATCAGCCCGGTACTACTCCGGAGATTCGCCTGCCTGCAGACGTTCTGAAGAAGTTGATGAGCTGATTTTGTTAAAAATTCCGCCATCCGTTTGGGTGGCGGAATTTTTGTATATACGACACCCCGACACAAAAATGTGCCGGGGTGTTGGTATTATTGTGGGCGATTCCGATTGTATATCATATTCATCATGGCATTCGCATGGACAGCGTTGGTCAGACGCTCCATTTGTGCTGTCTGACTATCATAATAGTATTGCTGTTGAGCCATCTGCTCCTGTCGTTGCAATTCCTGTTCCAGTAATAAGAATGCTTCCTGCAGCGTGCTGGCCAGCTTGCGGTCGACCACGGTGATGCAGTATTGCAGCATTTCACTGGAAGTGTAGTCCATGGGGACGATCCGGAAAACGTCTTCATCAGCGGCAATATCGATTAAATCCTGCGCACGCTTTTTCAGACGAACGATATCGGACTCGAGTTTTTGCTTATGGATGGGGTTATCTTTGCGTAGACGGCGTAATTCTTTGGAAAAACGTGACCAACCGTTACCGCAGATTATGAGAGCAGCAATTAAAGGGATGAAAAGGACAAAGGACTCTCCCATGCCATCTAAAGCGCTATATCCTTCCTGCAAGTTAAGGTTTACCATGAGTAGTACCCACCCAGCGTATATAGCAGTAAGGACAAATGACCAGAGAAAAATAGTGCGATGACGACGCTTTTTTTGATTGCAAATGTCCTCACTGTTTAGCAATTCTACAAGTTGCTGCTGCAAGTTGGTGATTTTTTCACATACCTCTTCAATGCCACGGATATGATTCAAACAAAAGACAAGTTGCTGACGAAGGTTCATATTTACTTATCCTCCACAATTTGTCCCATGAAATTCAATTTGACCTTTATTTCCATGAACTCGCCGGATTCAAACTCTACGCGTACGCCATCGTCCGATAATGCACCGCCAACATCTTCAATGATGTTACCCACCACATAGGTGCTACTACTACCGGTTACCGCACCGGCAAATTGAGTGAACATACCGATGCCTTTTAATAACTTTGCGCTTTTCTTGCGGGTGGGGGAGATGCGAACATTGTGTACACCCGGTGCGACCTGAATATCGATTTGCTGCTTCTTGGACTTGAGAATATATTCTTGATCGTCTACGGAGATGTACACCTTGTAGCCTACGAGATAGTTGATAGGTTGCACGATCATCATCCATGCCGGCAAATGCTTCCGGGCAATGACGCGCAGGGTGGCCAGTCCACTTCCTGAAAATGCGCCAACCGAAGTGTTGCTGCAGCGCTCGCAAATATTCCCTTCTTTTGTAATGCTTCCGCATTTGCTACAAATCATAAATCCATTAACCTCTTCTTTCTTGAGCTACACCTCATAAGATGTTAATCGTATTATACACCCTTTCGGGTGTTTTTCAATACATATTTTAGGGTGTATAATAATTTTGTTAATAATGGCAAAAGTTATGAAAAAATGCGAAAGGGAAGGGGCAGGCGATTGTGAATATTGGCAATAGACTCAGAGAAATACGTCGTGGAAAGGCATCGCAAATGGAAATTGCCGAGTTGCTTTGCACCACCCAGCAACAGGTGAGCAAGTATGAAACGGAAGCACAGGAGATCCCTTGTCGGCATATCATCACGCTTGCAAAGTACTTCGATGTTTCCACGGATTATCTGTTGGGACTGACGGATAATCCGGAGAAGAAATGGTAACTTCTGTCAGAAAATCAGCGATATGTATTCCGCCGCCCAACTTTCGGGACGGCGGAATTTGTTCTTACAATGGGAGTGCGATATGCTGTTTTGGCAAAAATAGTGGAATGCGCGAGGTATATCGTGCGGAGAAATCCGGTTGCGATGTACCTTGTCTTTCTGATTTGCATATTTGTGCTGTCCGGCTGTCATGCGGCGATCATGGATGATGCTACGGTATCCAAGAATATCGATCTGGGTGGTGGCATTTGCATTCACCATACGGTGACGCCCATGGGACCGACGCAACCTTTGCACACGGAATCTATACCCACAGACCCTACACTTACTGAAATCGCTCCCACGGATACAATTTCTCCGGAAATGATCGAAACGCCGGTGCTGTCGGAGAAAGAAGAAAAAGAAATGAAACAGGCGTACATTGCGCTTGTGGCTCAGACCCGTGAATGCACCATGGAAAATGAGGAGAAAATTGGAGATCCGATTTTCTGCTATTCCAAGGAGCATTCTGTCGGTATCGGGCGGGCGTATTCCGGTCTAGCAAAGCTGCTGCACTTATAGGCAGCTGAAATCTTACTTGCATGAATGATGAGCATCTGGACGGTAGTAAAGCAAAAGCGATGAAACAGTCTTTTTGCCGTTGGATAGAAAAATTCTATAATTTTTTGTTGACATTTTCGGAAAAATGCGTATAATAAGATTTCGTATGGACACTAAAGATTTTAGTACAATACCCCCGTGCGGCAGTTTGCCTGATTTGACCGGTTTGAAGGTCGTTGTTGGAGCAAAACAGCTCAAAAAGGCTCTGAATAAGGGAGTCGCCCGGTGCGTATTTCTGGCGAAAAACGCCGACCCTGCCATTACAGATCTGCTTGCGCAGATGTGCCGGCAGAGCAATGTTTCCGTTTCCTGGGTCACCACAATGGCCGATCTGGGACGCGCCTGCGGCATTGACGTTGGCGCGGCGGCTGCGGCCGTCATCGATTGATTCTAACGGGTCTTCCCGTAGAATAAATAACCCACCAATCGGTGAGAACGAAAGAAAGGAGAAAATAAATGCCTACTTTTAATCAGCTTGTTAAGTCCGGCCGTAAGCAGGTCACTTACAAGTCCACCGCTCCCGCTCTGCAGAGAGGTCTGAACACTCTGGAGAACAAGGCGACTACTCTGCCTTCCC
>CAZOVE010000111.1:0-3638 GCA_964583135.1 uncultured Oscillospiraceae bacterium
GGTAGAGCCGATGTACATACCCGGCCGCTTGCGTACCGCTTCCAGACCTTCCAGAACCGGAATTTGCGATCCGCCGTATTCTTCAGTTACTTTCGTTTCGTCAGACATATTTGTCCTCCTAAGATGAAATTGAACATTATGATGTCGCACTGCGACAAATTGAGCGCATTGCCTTAGGCAAATACCTCAATTCTCCGTTTTCCATTCTCGATTAAATAACATTTCCTTTTCGGATTTCGATGGTCTTACCCAACTTAGTAAACCTGCCATGTTCGCAGCAGGTGATGAACACCTGACCGGAAACGATCTGGTTCAGCACAAAATCCTGCCGTCCCGGATCCAGTTCCGACAGCACATCGTCCAACAGCAGCACCGGCTCTTCCCCGAATTCTCTGCCCATCAGTTCCCGTTGTGCCAACTTTAGGCTGATGGCGGCGGTGCGGGTCTGACCTTGTGAACCGTAAGATTTCAGATCCACGCCGGATAGTGCCACGGAAAAATCATCTTTGTGGGGTCCGGTCAGGCACTGTGCCGTTTCCAGCTCCGCCCGTGAATGGCTTTGCAAGTGATCCATAAGCTGTCCGGTCAAGATCTCCACCGATGCGAAAGGATCGGTCACGGTGGACACCGTCTTATATTGCAGAAAAAATTCCTCATTTCCGCCGGAAAAGCGATCATGGTAGACCGCCGCCGCCTTTCCGAGGGCATCGTAAAACCGAGCCCGATAGGAGATCAGCAGCGCACCCACCTGACAAAGTCTTGTATTATACTCCGGCAAGATCTCCAATATAGCGGGATTTTCATAGCGATCTTTAAGGATCCGGCTTTTTTGCTCTAAGATCCGACCATATTCGCTCAGCGCCGCATCGTAATTGGGCCGTAACTGGCACAGGGCGCTGTCACCCAAGCGCCGCCGTTGGGCAGCACCGGTTTTTAGCACCATTAGATCTTCGGGGCAAAACAGCACCGTCGGCAACACGCCGGCAATCTGCGCAGCGCTCTTTTTCTTCACGCCGTTGCGCCAAAGTTGCCGCGCTTTTTTCGGAAACAGCATCCAGCGCAGAGTTTGCTCCCGCTGTTGGGCCTGTACCACGCCCTCCAACTCGGCAAATTCATCCGAAAATCGGATCATTTCCCCGGTTTTTTGGGCACGGAAACTCTTTCCGCTGCCAAGGTAGCCGATGGCTTCCAGCAGATTGGTCTTTCCCTGCGCATTGTCACCGATGATCAGATTAACACCGGGATCCGGCTCTAGTTGCAACCATTCGTAATTTCGGAAGGAACGCAGCGTGATCTTACTGAGCTTCATGGGCGCAGATGCGATAGCTATCGCCGTCAAATTCGAATTTGTCACCGGGATAGAGTTTCTTGCCCCGCATGGTGCAAACCTCACCGTTGACGCTGACATAGCCTTCCTGAATTTCCGTCTTGGCGCTACCGCCGGAAGGAACGATGTTGGCCAGCTTCATGGCAGACTCCAGTTTGATATATTCCGTGGTAATGACCACAGGGATGGAATTATCTTTTCTTTTGACAGTAACTTTCATATCATTCTCCTGTTTTATGAAACCACACCGAAGATGTGATCCCTTCTCCCGGAGAGAAGGGATCACGCATTCTGCGCATCCTTCTTAGCTATTCTTAATTCTCACCGGCAGGATCATATAAGAATAATCGTACTTTTCCTCCACGGGCGTCAGCACGATGGGGCTTAAGCCGTTGGTCAGCTCCAGGCAGACCTCCTCGGAGGGGATCACTCGCAGGGCATCGGCCACGTAACGCACGTTAAAACCGATCTCCAACTCGTGACCGTCGCCGGCGATGGCGCAGCGATCCTCCGCCGCACCGATGGTGGTCTGAGTCCGCACCTGCAGTACCTGATCACCGAAAACGCAGCGCACCGGGCTCTTGTACTTTTCCGATACCACAAGACCCACACGCTCCATGGAAGAAGCCAGATCCGACACATGGGCCACCAGTTTCAAGGGGCAATTGGTGGGTACGACCCGCTTCCAATCCAAGAAATCGCCCTCCAACAGGCGGCATACCAGCGTTGCATTGCCAAGCTGATAAAGGATGTGCTTCGGTCCTAAGGTGAAGGAGGCATCATCATCCGGATCGCTGAGGATCTTTTCCACTTCCTTCAGGCCCTGTGCCGGCACGACGAAGCTCAATTGGCGACCGATGGGAGAATCGGCATGCCAAGTCCGCCGAGCCAGACGGAAGCCATCCACGGCGATGGCAGAGATCTTGTCATCCTCTACTTCAAACTTGACGCCGGTGTGAATGGGGCGGCTCTGATTTTCGGACACGGCAAAGATCGTGCCTGAGATCAGTTCTTTTAGAGCGCCCTGCGGCAAGTGGATGGGACGACCGCTGTTCACATCCGGCAATTCCGGGTAATCCTCGCTGTTTTCGGCGGAAATGGTAAAGGATGCGTAGCCTGCCCGGATGGAAACTTTGAAATTATCATCCACCAAAACGGTGACGGGACCCTCCGGCAGACGACGAACGATGTCCCCAAAGAGCTTTGCCGGCAGGATGCAGCTACCCACATCGGTCACTTCCGCATCGATATGGTAGGTGATAGCGGTTTCCATATTATAGCCGGTCAGCGTCAGGCCATCGCCAGCATGACATAAAATACCCTCGATCACAGAAAGCGAGCTCTTCTGTGCTACCGTACGGCCTGCAATATTCAGGCCCTGAACCAACATACTTTTTTCACAGGTAAAACGCATAGTGAAATTCCTTTCTGTTATAACGATAATTATATATATAATTAGATAGAATTTATGCAGTGATTGTAGCAGTAGGGGAAAACTTATGTGGATAAGTGGATTTTTCCCTAGAGCCCCAAGGGTTTTTTATCCACAAGGGGGCTTTTGAAAATTCAGAACTTTTCCACAGGGAATATGCCTTTTTTCGCTATGGCAACTTTTTGCCCAGTTGTCCACAATTTCTTTTTCCACATTCCACAACCCCTGTGGATAATTTTAGAGGCAGGAGTTGATATTGGCGGTGATATCGCGGATATTGTTTTGCAAGGTCTCGTTGCCTTTTTTCAGCTCCATCTCCACCTTACGGATGGCGTACAACACGGTGGTGTGATCTCGGGCAAATTCCTGTCCGATCTCCGGCAGGCTCAGGTTGGTGAGCTGCCGTACCAGATACATTGCCACCTGTCTAGCATCCGCCGTACCCCGGTTTCGCTGAGAGCCTCGCAACGCCTGCTCGTCCAGATTGTAGAATTTGCAGACCTGCGAAATGATCAGACTGGGGGTCGGAAGGGCGTTGCCCTCCACCTTGAACATATCCGAGATGGCTCGGGAGATGCTAGGCAGATCCAGCGGCATATTATTCAGATCCCGATAGGCCATGATCTTCTTGACGGTGCCTTCGATCTGCCGGACATTACTGGTGACGTTAATGGCGATATAGTTGCATACTTCATCACTCAGATCCAGACCCAGTTGCTGTGCCTTGGTACGCAAGATGGCCATACGGGTCTCGTAATCCGGCGGCTGAATGTCGGCCATCAGTCCCCATTCAAAGCGGGATTTCAAGCGATCTTCCAATGTCAGCATATCGCTGGGCTTCCGGTCGGAGGTCATGACGATCTGCTTGTGCTCCTCGTA
>CAZOVE010000112.1:0-3634 GCA_964583135.1 uncultured Oscillospiraceae bacterium
AGGACTTCCGACGGCCGGTGCCGTAAAAATACTTCTTCTTGCTCTCGTACATAGTCTGTTACCTCCAATTACACGTTCCAAGCCTCGGGCTTCTGAGCAGCGTGGGGATGCTCGGCGCCCTTGTACAGGTGCAGACGGGTCATGGCGTTCTTGCCAATGGAATTCTTGGGCAGCATGCCCTTGACAGCCAACTCCATGGCATAGTCGGAGCGCTGCTCCATCATGGTGCGAGCCTTGGTTTCCTTCAGACCGCCGATCCAACCGGAAACGCGGTAGTAGGTCTTCTGTGCCAGCTTGTCGCCGGTCAGAACAGCCTTGTCGGTGTTGATAACGATGACATAATCGCCGCAGTCGACATTGGGAGTGAAGTCGACCTTGTGCTTACCGCGCAGCAGGTTGGCAACGACAACAGCGGTGCGGCCCAGAGACTGACCGGCAGCGTCGACAACATACCACTTGCGCTCCAGAGTCTCCTTCTTCAGCAGAGTAGTGGACATTATGGGTTCCTCCAATTTATTGGTAAAATATTTTGACATTTTTCAGTCTTTGGGGTACAATGACCTCAAATCGCTAGAACTTTATACCACATTCCAAATTCCTTGTCAACCCCCATCGACAATTATTTTTGTGCGAACAGTAAAAAACTCAAAAATACGCCAGAATGCTCACGAATACTCTCGTATTCTCGTGTGGCATTTCAAATTTTCAAGGAGATTTTTATGCAAAAACTTATGGGCTTGGTCCGCCGCTGCATAGAGGACTACCAGATGATCACGCCGGGCGATAAGGTCGCCGTTGGTGTTTCGGGCGGAAAGGACAGTTTGGTGTTACTGCAGATCTTGTCAGCCTTACGACAGTATATGGATTTTGAATTGGAGGCCATCACCATTGATATGGGTCTAGGGATGGACTATGACCCCATTGCAGCATTTTGCGAAACTCTGGGCGTACCTTATACGCTCGTACAGACCCAGATTGGTCCCATTATTTTTGATCATCGACGTGAGAAGAATCCCTGCTCCATGTGTTCCAAAATGCGTCGTGGGGCACTCAATCAGGCAATTTTAGATCGTGGCATTCATAAAATTGCCCTAGGGCATCACTATGATGACGCAGTAGAAACCTTTGTGATGTCGCTGATCTACGAGGGGCGCATCAGTTGTTTTCAACCGGTTACGGACTTGGATCGCACTGGCGTCATTCAAATTCGCCCTATGCTGTATATCCATGAGAAGACCGTGGATAACTTTGCGGTTCGCATGGCGTTACCGGTTGTGGAAAATCGTTGTCCGGTGGATCGCCATACCAAGCGGGAAGAGATCAAGCAATTGGTTTACGACCTGAGTAAAACCTATCCCGATCTGAAGGAACGGATCTTCGGCGCCATGCAGCGGCTACCTCTGCCGGAATGGGCGCCCAAAGGTCGATATAAACGTCCCAAAGATACGCTGGAGGGAGAATAAATGATCGGGAGAGATCTTCATCTCTCCCGATTTTATGGATCCAAATTGACCTCGTCAAACAGCGGCGAATTAAAAAAGTCTGTGATGCTGATTTGAAAACCCTGACAGATTTCGTGGATAATGCGTAACTTGACGGAATCGTAGGCACAGTTTACAATATTGCTGATGGTGGATTTTGGAACGCCGCTTTTGGCGAAAAGTTGGTATTGGGTCATGTTGTGTTCGTGCAGCAATTCGGTCAGCCGCATTGCAACAGCTTCGTTGAGCTTCAGGGAATCCACCATCCTTTCTCAATTATAATGATACAGTTATTATATGTGAATCCATAAAAAAATAGTCCCTGTGACTGAACTAAATGTTGCATTTTGGGGAAACCTGTGCTATAGTGTTACCAAAGTCCAAAAGGAAAGGGAGTAGTACATATTTATGATTGGATCTGGATTGAAAAAGCTGGCGCAGAATCATGGCATGAAGATCTCTCATGGCGTGGGTTACGGCAATCTGCTGGGTTATGCCGTTACCTTGTCCGAGGGCTCCGGTTATAAGAGAATCGATATTTCCACCAAATTCTCCGATCCCGTTAAGCTGCAGGAGCTACAGGCGCAGATCAACAAAACCAACATTACAAAGGAATACCGGGTGCAGGCTTTGAATTTTGCGCCGAATGGGGTGCAGATCATTTTCATGGATAATCCCGGCACCATGAAAAAACTGGAGGCGTTCATCGAGTGGTTCTTCCCCATGTTGGGGCAAGCAGGTGCTTCGGGTGTGGACGTGTGCAACGAATGCGGCGGACAGATGACTTCCGGTTGCTGGAAGCTGATTGACGGTGTGGCGCATCATATGCATGAAAGCTGCGCTGAGAAGACTCGTCAGGCACTGCAGACAGCGGACGAGACCCGCAAGCAGGAGACCACCGGTTCCTATCTTACCGGCTTGATCGGTGCCTTGTTGGGTGGCGCCATCGGTGCGGTGATTTGGGCGCTGGTGTTGAATTTGGGCTATGTGGCTTCTCTGGTGGGCTTGCTGATCGGTTGGCTGGCTGAGAAGGGTTACACACTTTTGAAAGGAAAGCAGGGAAAAGGCAAGGTTGCCATCCTCATCGTGGCCATCATCATTAGTGTGTTGCTAGGCAATATTTTGGCGGATGTCTTCACGCTGGTTCAGATGATCCAGACGGGAGAATTGGAAGGTTGGGCTGTGGCGGAGATCCCGCTGTTGATCATTCTGATGCTGATCAATGACTCGGAATATCTCACTGCGACGTTGGTGAACATAGCACAGGGTCTGCTGTTTGCAGGTTTGGGCGTGTTTGCGTTGTTGCGTAAGGCGGGTCAGGAAGTGGCCGACACCAAGTTTGTGGATTTGCCGTAAGAATACGACGGGGGCGGAAATTCCGCTCCCGTTTTGTATGTAATGTTTTCCAATGGGGAATACTACCGCCAAAGGAGGCGGTGAAAGTGGTAAAAGGCATTTCTCGACAAGTCATTGTGGTGCAGTCACCGGATCGAAAGCTATTTGAGCAGGCGATTTTTATTCTGCGGGAAGATGCGCCGGATATGACGGACGAGCAACTTCTGCAGGAAGCCCGGCGTGCCATCCGAAATCAAAAATCGGACGGGAAACGGAGGCTGCGCTACTATGGGCCAGCATGGGCCTGCGCAGGCGCAACCCTAACGGGATTGGCATGGCTGCTCAGTGGTATTTTATAGTTGCGAAGTTGAAAATTGTGTGATAAATTGTAGTTTAACGATCTTCGGTAGGGATCGGCGCCCTACAATACATTCTCTCGGAACGATAAACTACAATTTTCCACAGAAAGAGAACGCTTATGAAACTTGGAAATCATGAGATCCACAATCCTGTGATCCTGGGGCCTATGGCCGGCGTGACGGACTGGGCTTTTCGTACCATCTGCGCCCGGCTGGGGGCTGATGTGACCATTACAGAGATGGTCTCCTCTCGGGCGCTTTGCTATCACGATCAAAAAAGTGTGAAGTTGTTGCGCAAAAATGAAGGCTCCCTCTGCGGCGCTCAGATTTTTGGCAACGACCCGACTATGATGGCATCGGCAGCGGTGATGGCGCTGGAATATTCCGGTTGCGATTTTATTGACATCAACATGGGCTGTCCCATGCCGAAGATCGCCAATTCCGGTGACGGCTGCGGCC
>CAZOVE010000113.1:0-3533 GCA_964583135.1 uncultured Oscillospiraceae bacterium
GCTGTGCTATGGGCATCACCGGCACCGATGTTGCCAAGGGCGCAGCGGATATGACGCTGACGGATGATAATTTTGCCACCATCGTGGATGCCGTCCGGGAAGGTCGTGGCATTTATGCCAACATCAAAAAAGTGGTTGGTTTCCTGCTGGGCACCAACATTGGCGAAGTGATCACCGTGTTTGCAGCAATGCTTCTGTGGCATGAAAGTCCGCTGCTTTCCATGCAACTGCTGTGGATCAACCTGGTCACAGACTCTTTGCCCGCCATCGCCTTGGGTATGGAGCCGGTAGAGAAGGATGTTATGGACCGCAAGCCTAAGCCTAAGAACGAGGGCCTGTTTGCCCACGGCTACGGCGTTCAGACGGTGCTGCAGGGCTGTATGTTCGGAACCCTGTCCTTGATCGCTTACTACATCGGCAAGACCCAGACCGGCTGCGTTGAGGGCGGTCAGACACTGGCATTTATGGTACTGGCACTTTCTCAGATCGTGCAGGCATTCAATATGCGCTCTGAGCATTCTCTGTTCAAGATCGGCCCATTTACCAATGGCATGCTGAATAAAGCGGCATTGATTTCTGTAGCACTGGTTGCACTCGTAATGTTCACACCGCTGAGTACACTGTTTGGTTTGATCGCCCTGTCTGGCAAACTGTACGGCATCGGTTTGGGACTGATCCTCGTGCCGCTGGTGGTTATGGAACTGGCAAAGGCTGTTGGCCTTATCAAGAGCAATCCGCACAAGTAACTGAAGAAGTGCGGGCAGCAGAAAACGCTGTCCGCACGAACGCTGTGAGAAATATATGATTACACCGGCAATTACGGAAAACCACGTGAGATCTACGATGGCTTTTTGATACTTGGAGATATGTACCATAAGAAAACCAGTAAGGCTTGTATGTTTGTGCCTTTGCTGATCGATGATGAATATCGGTACATCATAGAGAGAAAAGCCGTATGCGTCAGCAATTTCCGCAAAGAGTGCGCCGGTGCAGCGGACTATCTGAAAAGGGACATCAACAAAGAGGAGATCAGCCGTGATCACGATATCGTTTGTTCTGTTGCTGCTAGTCAGCAGCCTGTTTGTAAATCCAAAGGGTGAATACACCAAAAACAGCCGCTTTTATCGCTGGCTGCTGCATACCGCCAGCGGTGCAGTGATTAAGCTATTGGGTATCCGTGTCCATGTGACCGGGATGGATAAAGTTCCTGCTGACACCCGCTTCCTGCTGGTCAGCAACCACCGCTCCAATTACGATCCCATCCTCACATGGCAGGTATTCAAGGGCTATGACCTTGCCTTTGTGTCCAAACCGGAGAATTTCAAAATCCCCATCTTCGGGCGCATTGTCCGCAAATGCTGCTTCTTGCCTATTGACCGGGAAGATCCCAGAAAAGCAATAGCAACCATCAACAAGGCAGCTGATCTGATCAAAGCGGACACGGTTTCGGTCGGTATCTATCCCGAAGGTACCCGCCATCGAGGGGAAGAAATGCTTCCTTTTCACAATGGCGTGTTCAAGATTGCCAAGAAAGCGGATGTCCCCATTGTGATCGTATCTGTTTCGGGGACGGACCAAATCTGCCACCGCCTGTTCCGGGGCGTGGATGTTCAGGTTCGGGTGCTGGATGTGATCCATGCAGGAACCGTGGCAGAAGCAAAGACGGCGGAGTTGGGCGATATGGTACGAACGATCATCTCTCACGATCTGGGGAGGATTGCCCATGCTACTTAAACAAAAATGGTTTCGTACATTGTTCCGCAGACGGATGCTGATTGCATTTATTATTGTTCTGCAGGCGGCCTTTTTGGTTTATGCCATTGCCAGCGGCAGTATGGTATCCCGGAATCTTGGACGGCTTCTGACTCTGCTCAGCATTTTAGCGGTACTATCCATCGTTTCCACACGGAGTAAGGGTGCGTATAAGACATTGTGGGTATTTCTGATCCTGTCCTTTCCCATCTTTGGAGGCCTTTTGTATCTGATGGTGCACTTTCAGGGTACTACCAAACGAATGCAGAAGAATTTGCAAACGGCAAAGGAAAAGGCAGCGCCCCTTTACGGCCTGCCGGGAAATGGCTACGAAGAAGCGAGGCTTTCTATGCGTGACCACTTTCCGCAGGTGCGTTATTTGCAGGACTTTGCGAAGTTCCCAGTATACACCGGTACAAAAACCAAGTATTTACCCCTTGGAGAAGCAATGCTGGAGGAATTGCTGCTTCAGTTGGAGAAGTCAGAGCATTATATCTTCCTGGAGTTTTTCATCATCCAGGAAGGCAAAATGTGGAACAGCATTCTGGAGGTTTTGAAGCGGAAAGCCGCTGAGGGCGTGAAGGTACGGGTCATGTACGATGACCTTGGCTGTTTCTTTCTGCTTCCCAAGGATTACCCCAAGCAGTTGGAACAAATGGGTATCGAATGTGCGATCTTCAATCCCTTCCGCCCGGCGCTGACCGTCAAGCAGAACAACCGTGACCACCGAAAGATCGCCGTCATCGATGGTAAAGTTGCCTTTACCGGCGGCATCAATCTGGCTGACGAATATATCAATGCCTATGAAAAGCATGGACATTGGAAAGACACGGCGGTGGTGCTGGAAGGCAAGGCGGCCTGGAGCTTTACGCTGATGTTTCTGGAAATGTGGCAGGTCTGCAAGGGTTGCGATGAAGACTTGAGCGCTTACTTTTTACCGTGTGAGAATGAAAACGACGGCTTTGTGTTGCCATATTGCGACAGTCCTATGGACACCGACAATGTGGGCGAGCATGTCTATTTGCAGATTCTGAATGAGGCAAAGGACTATGTTTATATCAACACCCCTTACCTGATCATCGACGACAGCATGGTGTCCGCCCTGTGTCTGGCAGCTAAACGGGGTGTGGATGTGCGGATCGTTACCCCTCATATTTGGGATAAGCGGCTGGTGCATATGACCACCCGGTCTTATTATCGGGAGCTGATCCGTTCCGGTGTCAAGGTCTATGAATACTCCAAAGGCTTTATCCACGCAAAAAGCTTTGTTTCCGATGACTGCATCGCTACCGTCGGTACAACCAATCTGGATTTTCGTAGCTTGTACCTGCATTTTGAGTGCGGCACCTGGTTTTATGGAAGTAATGCGGTCATGCAAACCAAGGAGGACTTCCTTGAAACACTTACCGTATGTCAGCCGATCTTGGAAGCTGACTGCAAAGCAAATCCCTTTGTAAAGCTGATTCAAGATATTCTGCGGCTGTTTGCTCCGCTGATGTGATCCGATAGATAGAGAAAGAAGGTACATTTCCGTGACGACCTACATTCTGTATAATCCCCTTGCCGGTTCCGGTGAGTGTAAAAAGGATGCGGAAGCACTGTATGTGCTGTATCCAAACGGCACGCTGATCGATGTGACGCAGATCACAAACTATCCTGCGTTTTTGGGCGGCCTGGAGGAGGATGACGATCTTATCCTCTGTGGTTGCTGACTGTGGTTTTACCTCTCCTTATGCGATTTGGAAGTATGTGACCGAAGAAAACCTGCACCTAAGCTATAA
>CAZOVE010000114.1:0-3527 GCA_964583135.1 uncultured Oscillospiraceae bacterium
CTACGACCTCCGGGTTATGAGCCCGACGAGCTTCCAACTGCTCTACTCCGCGATACATATGGCGCACCTCAAGTGCCTGTGTATTATAGCACGCCACTTTTCATTTGTCAATAGTCATTTTTGTCATTTCTGGTGTAGCGTTTTGTCATTTCTGGCTCATTGCTCCAGCGCTTCTTTCAGCTTCTGTAGCGCCCGTTTTTCGATTCTGGAAACATAACTGCGACTCAGACCGATTTTCTGTGCCACTTCTCGCTGCCGGTATGGCCTGCAGCCGATCCCGTAACGCATCCGGATCACCTGTTTCTCTTGGTTCGTCAAGCAATTTTCCAAAGCTCTGCGCACCTGCTGTATCTGCTGACGGGCGCACAGTGTCTCCAACAGATCATCTTCTTCCCCGACGACATCCATTAGCTCCAACGCAGCACCATCTGTTCCCGTTTCAATATAATCAGACAGCAAGACATCCTGCGCACTTTTGCGTTGGCTGCGAAAATACATCAGGATCTCATTTTCAATGCATCGGGCGGCATAGGTCGCCAATCGGGCACCTTTGGTAACATCAAAAGTTGTGATGCCTTTGATTAGGCCAATGGTACCAATGGAGATCAGATCCTCCTGATCCGCGGAGGATGCGTAATACTTCTTCATTATGTGGGCCACCAAACGCAGGTTACGCTCAATCAGAATATTCCTTGCCTGCAGATCCCCTTTTGCAGACAGCTCCAAATAATGGCGCTCTTCCTGAGCCGTCAGCGGCTTTGGAAAGCTACCGGTTTGCAATTGCAGCGAGTATAGCAGGCTGCCCAGCAGTAACCAGATGCCAATGGTCATGGATTCCACCTCCATGACTACCATATTACGTAACACTCGTCCTTTTTCCGAAAACGCACCGGTTCCTTTCCAAAATAACAGAGCAGACGCACGCTGCATCTGCTCTGTAACAAAGCCCCGTTTCCGTCTGTGCGGGTTGGGTAGCTTCCTGCGTCGCAAACACCGGCTGCTGTTGCGCGCGATGGCTAGCAATATCGATCATCCCCACGATCAACACAGCCATCAGCAGTGCGCCAACGCACGTCCAGCACATTCCTTTCATCCCATGTCCTCCTCCTTGGTGATGATGAAAATTATACGGGAATGATCTTAGCCGATTCAAGGGAAATGCCACAGTTCCTGCCGTGGCCTCAAAAACTCATCGACACCAATCTTCAAAGAATCTGTGTTGCATCTGGTCAGGTATTGTGCTATACTACATATAGTAGCCGTAATATTTGGAAAGGAGCAACAATATGAACGAACAGGAACACAACAATGTCATTGATCTAGACGAACTGTTGCACTTGCAGCCGGAACCCACCGTTTCCGACAATGCCCTTCACGAAGCAGAACCTGCACTAGAATCTGCACCGCCAGTACCGCAGCGACATGGTGCCGGTAGCTTGATCGCAGGCATTATTGCAGGTGCGCTAGTGCTTGGACTGGTGCTGACAATGGTTTTCTCATGGAATTGGATCCAAGGTAGTTTTATTCACAGCTTCGGTACGCCTCAAGAATATTTGATTTATGTTGAGGAGCAGATGTTTGACTCAGGTATTGATGCCTTGGTACAAGCCTACGGTCAAGTGCAAAACGCACCTACCTCTCAATCGAGCCACGTGCGCATGGAGATGGTTTTGGGAGATGCCGTCTTGCAGGAACTGCAGAATTCTCTGACAGACAGTGGTATATCCGCAGATTTGGACTGGCTGAAACGGATCTTCCTAGAAGCGGATTTCACAATGCAAGAAAACTTGAGTCAGTATGACCTGTGGATCGGTCTGCAGGAACAGCAGATTCTCTCCGCGCAGGTATTACTGGATCTGCCTGCGGAAACAGTCTGGGTTCAATTGCCGGAACTGAGCGACGAAGCCATCTATATCGCATCGGATCTGGAACAGCAGCAGGTACAGCAACAAGCCCTGAAAAAGCTGATGGAAAAGCTGCCGGAGCAGGAAGTGATGGAGCAGATCCTGTATGCGTATGCCCAACGGATCCTCTCCCACATTCAAGATGTGGAAGAAAAGACCGAGCAAGTTCAAATCGGCGATCTGTCTCAGGAAATGACTGTGCTATCCACCTCCTTTACCGAAGCAGATCTGTGCAATGTGATGATCGATCTTCTGGAAACCGCCAAATCAGACGACCAGCTTCGTCCCATTCTGGTGGCTGCAGTAGAGTATTACTACGAAACGACACCAGTGGATTCCCAATACATCTGGGATGAACTCAACGGCACTTACTCCATCATTTACATGTATGAAGAAGTGGACGCCGAAGCTAAACTGGACGAAGGTATCGACAATGCTTTGGAGGAACTAAGAGAAAGACGGGAAAACAGCGATCCGAATGACTATGTTACACTTCAAGTTTATGTCAATGGCTCCCACAAAATCTGCGGTCAAACGATGATCGACTCCGAAGGCACACAGCTATGTAGCTATCTGGTAGTAACCAAAGGCGAGCACTTTGCTCTGCGTGTGGAGGCGGAAGATCTGCGCATGGAGGGTAGCGGCACGATTCAAAAGCAAATGCTCGTCGGTCAGGTGGAAATGATCGTCGACAACGAGTCCCTGCTGACCGTCCGGTTTTCCGATTGGGATCTGAAGAAGCTGGACAAGCAGGAGTGGAGCGGTACGCTTTGGATCTACCCCTCGGAAGAGAGCATTGCGGAAGCTGATACCGACTTGGCAATGACCGTTCTCGAAATCGGAATCAGCGGCAACACCGAAGGCTGTGCCATGAATATACGGATGATGAATGAAGACGAAGTGCTGCTGCAATGGATCGTCCAATCCGAACAACGGGAACCCACCGCAATCATCCTGCCGGAAAGCGGTGTGAATTCCAACGATACCCTTGCGCTGCAGGATTGGGTGCTTTCGATGGACTTCACCTCCCTGCTACAGAATCTGCGCGATGCCGGTTTGCCAGAGGAATATGTACAGTACGTGGAAGCATATGTCAACATGATCCACTCACAGGTACAATATGACGAGTATTTCACATAAAAAAGGGCGACCCCGGATGGGCCATGTCACTCAGTTAATGACAATGGCCTCAAAAGAAATCCTATAACGAACGAGTGCATCCCCTCGCGGGATGCACTTTTTCTGCAAAAAGGCATGACAAGTAAGCGGATTGAAAAAATCCGCTAAAAAACTATTCAAAGAGAAGAAATTATGCCGCTCTATAGGGGAAGCTAACGGCGTGTTTCACAACCATATTACGTGGATTGGATCTGCCAGTGCGAGTGACAGAAACATTTCTGCTTATGGTAGCTTCAACATCTGGTGGAGAAATATTACCAAGAAGGAATTGTCTGCAAACCTGTACAGCAATAGAAAAATTCGCTTTATAAGGGTATTTTCTGTTAGGTTTCTGAATGACTACGTGCGAGGTAATCAATTCAGCAAAGTTGTACATAATTAGTCGGGCAAATATCTCTTGGGTAATGTTCTCCACCTTTTTTGCGTGAAAATGGAGCAGACCAA
>CAZOVE010000115.1:0-3320 GCA_964583135.1 uncultured Oscillospiraceae bacterium
CAGTGAAGGTAAGCAGCAGATGATCTACAAGCATGCTATCTCCACCTTAGCACCCATGAAACCGTTGAAATCTGCGCCCATCCTATAATCCACACGAAGGCGACGGAGTTTTTGTATCCGTCGCCTTTTGTGTCATCTGATGGCGTGACCATCCCAGACATCGGTATTCCAAATACAAAATTCGACACAAACAGAGGTATGCATCATGAGCATTGCTGAAAATATTGCTACGATTCGAGGACGGATGCGGGAAGCAGCCGAGGCTGCCGGTCGGGATCCGCAGTCCATCCTACTGTGCGCCGCCACCAAAATGAACGATGCCGATGCGGTCCGATCCGCCATTGCTGCCGGCGTTGACCTATGCGGAGAAAACAAGGTACAGGAGCTGACAGAGAAACTGTCCCAAGATGCCTATGCCGGCGCACCGGTGCATTTCATCGGCCATCTGCAAACCAACAAAGTGCGCCAAGTCGTTGGTCGGGTAGACATGATCCAAAGTGTCGACAGCCTACGCCTGCTTGCCGCCATCCAAAAAGAAGCCGCACGTCAAGGCATCCGGCAGGACATTCTATTGGAAGTCAACATCGGTGCGGAGACCAGCAAATCCGGTTTTACGCCGGAGGAAGTCATCGCCGTTGCGGACAAAATGGAGGATTTCCCCAACATTCGACTGCGTGGACTCATGGCGATCCCTCCAATTTGCCACGTTCCGGGAGATAATGACAAATTTTTTCAAGAAATGTATAACCTTTCTGTTGACATAACGGCAAAAAAAAGCGATAATGTATGTATCGATACTCTGTCCATGGGTATGTCCGACGATTATGCCGCCGCCATTGCCTGCGGTAGCACTATGATCCGTGTGGGCACTGCGATTTTTGGACAGCGTCAATACACACAGTCTCATCAAGATTGATGCGCAATACAGGAGGAAAAAAATTATGAGTATTTGGTCCGATTTGAAGAAGTTTGCACAGCCCTACTCCGATGACGAGTACGATGATTATGATGAGGATGAAACCTCTGACACCTATGACGACGAAGAACCTGAAGAACAGCCTACCCGTGCCCGTCGCACACCGGCCTTTAGTATACCTACCACCAGCGGCGGCCATAGCAGCAGCGAGGCTACCTCCGCACCCGGTAACGTCTCTAGCAGTTTTAACGGTCAAGTGATCAACGTGGGTAACAAACAGGAAGTGGTTCTGTTCCGCCCCGTCACTTTTAACGACGCCTCCAAAGCTGCCGATCATCTGCGCAACAAGAGAGCCGTCATCGTGAATATGGAAAATGTGGACAAGGCTATGTCTCGCCGCGTGGTGGACTTCCTGACCGGTTGCGCCTATGCTGTAGATGGCAAGGTCAAGAAGGTTGCTCAGTCTACTTATCTGTTCTGTCCTCACAATATGGAGATCGTTGGTGATCTGGAGAATCTCCAGAACGAAGTTGAAAGCTACATCTGATACTGTGGCGGAAAGGATCGCATATGTTTACACCGCAGCAAATTGAACAAATCTCCTTTGGTCGTGCCACTTTCGGTGGCTACGACATGAGCTCCGTGGACGAATTTCTGGAGCCTCTGACCGCGGACTATGTTACGCTGTACAAAGAAAACGCCGTTCTTAAAAGCAAGATGCGCGTATTGGTCGGCAAGTTGGAAGAGTACCGCCAGAACGAAGCATCCATGAAGGAAGCCATCGTCAATGCGCAGCGCACCTGCGATATGATGGTCAAAGAAGCCGAGGCTCGTTGCGCCCAGATGCTCAGCGATGCCAACGTTGCCGCCGCCGAAAATGCACGTAGCAGCGCCGCTATGGTGGATGAGGAGAACGCCCGGGTAGAAGAAGCCCGTCGCCTCGCCGCAGCCCGTATCGATGAGTTGCAGGCTCAGCTCAACGCCTGCATTCAAGCGCTGGAGCGCATCAAAGAGGCTCATCGCCCCGCTACTGCGCAAAGCGCAGCAGCACCCCAGCAACCTGCCACAGACCGCACAGATGCCGTCGCCGCTGAGATTTCCCAGAGTCTGGAGGCACTCGTCGGCACCACGGAAAGCGAGCAACCCAGTGGGGACGGCGCCGGTACTACCGGCACCGCCGGCAGTAACACCGGTCGTTTTGGTGCAGATCTGAAATTTGGTCGCAACTATCCGGATGCCAATCGCTGATCCCTGATCAAAATTCATACAATGCGATGACGAAGACACGTCGCTTTTCTCCTTTTGTTTTCAGAGAGCCACCTGTATGCTGTGAGGGTGGTAAACAAGGTAAAGCGGTATCCCTTCCGAGCAGCGCACCGAACACCTCCGGGTCAGTAGATTGCGCCGGGTCCGCCCGATAACGCGGAAACGAGTGCCGCCGCAGGGCGGAATGAGAGTGGTACCGCAGAGGTATAATGCGCCTTTGTCTCTTATCATAGGGACAAAGGCGCTTTTTATTGTCCCCTTCCCTACAATCAATATAAATTCTCTAACGGAGGTAACTTCCATATGGAATACAAACAGACGATTATCACCCCGAAGACCGACTTTCCCATGAAGGCCGGTCTTCCTGCCCGAGAGCCCGGTATGCTAGCTGCATGGGATGCCATGGACCTATACAATGCATTGCTAGAAAAGAATGCGGGTCTGCCCCCCTTCATCCTGCATGACGGCCCTCCTTTCTCCAACGGCTATATCCACATGGGTCATGCGCTGAACAAGACCTTGAAGGACTTTATCGTCCGTAGTCAGGCTATGATGGGTCACTACACCCCCTATGTCCCCGGTTGGGATAACCACGGCCTGCCTATTGAGCGTGCCATCGAGAATTCCAAGAAAAAGCTGGGGCGCAATTTGTCCGTTCCAGAATTCCGGCAGGCTTGCGAAGAATTTGCCGAGGATTTCATCCAAAAGCAAATGGGTGGCTTCCGCCGTCTGGGTGTCGTGGGTGATTGGGCCCATCCATACCGTACCATGGATCGCCACTTTGAAGCACAGGAGGTCAAAGTCTTTGGTCGGATGTTTGACAAAGGTTATATCTACAAAGGCCTCAAGCCTGTAACTTGGTGTCCCGCCTGCGCCACCGCCGTGGCCGAAGCCGACATCGAATATCAGGATGACCCCTGCACCTCTGTCTACGTCAAGTTCCCCCTGAAGGATGATCTAGGCAAGCTACCCGGCATTGAAAATGCTTTCTTCGTCATCTGGACCACCACCATCTGGACGCTCCCCGGCAACATGGGCATCTGCCTGCATCCCCGGGATAAGTATGTTCTGGTCAAGGCCGACAACGGCGAGACCTACATCATGGCCGAGGCTCTGATGGAGAAGACCATGAAGATGG
>CAZOVE010000116.1:0-3287 GCA_964583135.1 uncultured Oscillospiraceae bacterium
GTTCTAGTGTTCACTGCGGACGTGCGGGTTCAAGTCCCGCCTCGCCCACCATCTTCTTTTCAAACTTCATATGGGCGAGTGGTGGAATTGGTAGACTCGCTAGATTCAGGTTCTAGTGTTCACTGCGGACGTGCGGGTTCAAGTCCCGCCTCGCCCACCAAAGCGACGTGTTTCGACACGTCGTTTTTTCTTTGTTTTGTCTCCGTTTTTCCACGAATGAACGCCGATTCCATTCCCTCGGCGCAAAATTGTCTGGAATCCACACCGATTGCACAGAAACGAGAACACCCTTGGATAGGTATTTCTGATTGGTTCTGATCATCCATAGGAGTAAAACAAGCCCACTATCCGGGTCGGTTTCTTGTACATCGAATTCTTCTTGCCAAAGAGCAAACTGTGCTGTATAATAGAGAAAAACGATCTTTTGAGGTGTGTTTTCGGTGAAAAATCTCCTATCACTGCTCTTGCTGTTGAGTTTGCTGCTCACCGGTTGTGGTGTGACCCACGACGGTGGCTTTCCCTCTATCTGCGACGGCTCCCATGCAGATGCCAATTACAACGGCGAATGTGACTACTGCGGTGAATCCGTCCTCACCACCTTTGATTTTTATTCGATCAATGACCTCCACGGTAAAGTTGCAGATGGCGAAAATCATCCGGGCGTCGATGAGTTGACCACTTACCTAAAGAACGCCCGCGAAACGGATGAGAACGTCATCTTGTTGTCGGTTGGCGATATGTGGCAGGGTAGTGCCGAATCCAACCTGACCGGCGGCATTCTTATGACCGACTGGATGAACGCAGTTGGCTTCGACGCCATGGCCATGGGAAACCATGAATTTGACTGGGGCGAAAGCTATATTGAAGATAATGCTCAGTTTGCCAATTTCCCCTTCCTAGCCATCAATATTTACGACCGCACCACCAACACATTGGTAGACTACTGTCAAAGTTCCATTGTGATTGACCAAGATGGTATTCAGATCGGTATTATCGGCGCCATTGGTGACTGCTATTCCTCCATTTCCTCCGATAAGGTATCGGATATCTATTTCAAAACAGGCAACGCTTTGACTGAGTTGGTCAAAGCCGAGTCCACCAAGCTTCGGGAAAACGGCGTTGACTTCATCGTTTACTGCTTGCACGACGGTTTTGAAGACAGCAACGACACCTTCTTCAGCGCATCAGATCTTTCCGGTTATTACGACATTTCCCTGTCGGAAGGTTATGTGGATCTAGTGTTTGAGGGACACACGCATCAGGGATATCGAGCGTTGGATGCTTCAGGGGTATACCATCTACAAAACCGCGGCGACAACAAAGGTGGTATTTCCCATGTAGAAGTTGCGTTCAATACCGTCACCGGCAGTTTCGACATTACAAAATATGAATTGATTGACACTAGCAGCTATTCTAGTCTGGCAGGAGATCCCATAGTCCAGGAATTGTTGGAAAAATATGCCGATCAAATCTCCATCGCTAATCAGGTGGTCGGTACAAACTGCACATACCGTAACAGCACCACCCTACGCCAGATCGTGGCAGATCTTTACTATCAGGTTGGTCTTGCCCGGTGGGGTGATACATACGATATCACCTTAGGCGGCGGATTCCTCTCGATTCGCAGTCCCTATACCCTCCCCCGTGGCGAAGTGACCTATGGACAGCTCCAATCCCTCTTCCCCTTCGACAACGACCTTGTCCTTTGCTCCATTCGTGGTAGCGATCTTTTGTCCAAATTCATCAACACCACCAATCAAAACTACTATATCAGCGGAAATCAAGATGCTATGCAGACCATCGATCCCAATGGTATCTATTATGTAGTGGTGGATACATATACATCTTCTTACGCACCCAATCGACTCACGTTGGTGCAAGAATACGAACCCGGAATATACGCCCGTGATTTGTTGGCTGATTATATCGCCGCCGGCGGGCTGGAATAAGGAGGCAAAAGTATGGCAATTCTCTCTCCCTCAATTTTGGCTGCGGATGTGATGCACCTGCAGCGTGATGTTCAAACCGTAGAAGCGGCCGGTTGCAAATGGGTCCATATCGACGTGATGGACGGCAACTTTGTGCCGAATCACTCGTTTAGTCCCTCCGTGGTCAAAGGCTGCCGGGGCTGTTCCGATTTGATTCTGGATGTGCACCTGATGATCGTTGAGCCCATCAAGTATGTCGAAAATTACTGTAAAGCCGGCGCAGACTATCTTACCGTCCATGTGGAAGCGGATACCGAAGAAAATATCCATGCAGCGCTGGACAAAACCAAGGCTATGGGTGTCAAATGCGGTGTTGTCGTCAAGCCCAAGACACCTGCCGAGGCAGTACTCCCCTTCCTGAGCAAATGTGACATGGTACTCGTCATGACGGTCGAGCCCGGTTTCGGTGGTCAAAAATTCATGGCAGATATGATGCCCAAGTTGGCCAAGATCCGCCAGTATATTCAGCAGATCAAGCCCGACTGCCATCTGGAGGTAGACGGTGGCGTGGATCTGATCACCTCTCAGGTCTGTAAGGAAAACGGCGCAGATGTGTTGGTCGCCGGCTCTGCATTTTATCGGGCAGAGGACAAAGCCGCATTCGTTAAATCATTTGAAGCGTAAAGCGTAGGGAGGGGACGCCCTCCCTGCTTTTTTGCATCGTACTTGATTTATGTAAACCAACGTGGTATTCTATCAACAAAGATATCATCAAGGTGGGATGATCATGGCAACATGGGTTACACATTTAATGATCGCAGATCAGATTCTCAGCCGCATCGACAGTCTGGATGTCCGTGGGTTTTGCGTTGGTAATATCGCGCCGGACTGTAATTTGGAAAATGAAGACTGGACTTCTTTCACGCCATCCAGAGAGGTGACCCACTGGATGAAAGGAGACCGGAAAACGGCATCCGACTGTGAAGGATTCTATGATGCGTATTTGGTCAGACGCAGTGATGAGATCCAATCATCGGAGCACAGGTCTTTCCTGATGGGTTACTATGCCCACTTACTTACCGATGCTGCGTTTCAGCAGTTCATTCGCGATAAAGACCGGGTGGCTGCAGCTTGGAAAAGAATTCACAACGATCCGGTTTTAGGTCCGAAAGCGGCTGGTCATCCAGAAACTTGGGACTCAATCAAAAAGATCGTTCCCAAAAATGAAAGAATAGCGCAGATCTACGGTATGGAGGCGCAGTATCTTGCCGAGAATCCGCAGTCGGGCTATTTAACGCAGATCGTACCGCTACGTGAATTTCCGGATTATATTGATTATTTGCCTCATGGCGCTATTGC
>CAZOVE010000117.1:0-3199 GCA_964583135.1 uncultured Oscillospiraceae bacterium
ACTTACAAGGAGGGAAATCCCATGGCTAACGAACAGCGTATGCGTCCCCGCAAGCGTAAGAAGGTTTGCGCATTCTGCGTGGATAAGGTGACCAGCATCGATTACAAGGACACCGCTAAGCTCCGCCGTTACCTGTCCGAGCGCGGCAAGATTCTGCCCCGCCGTACCACCGGTACCTGCGCCGCTCATCAGCGTGACCTGACCACCGCCATCAAGCGTGCCCGTCAGATCGCTCTGCTGCCCTACGTGGCTGACTAATAGTGCGCCCATCCCCGAAGTAGCCGCTTCGGGGATGTTTTTCTGTAAATCTATAGTATAACCCCTTCGGAATACACGAAGCGACAAACTAAAAAATGAAAGGATCGTTCCTTTATGAATCCGTATCTTGACATCCATCCCGAAGTTGCACAGGCACTGGCTGAGGGCAAGCCTGTTGTCGCTTTGGAATCAACCATCATCTCCCACGGTATGCCCTACCCTCAGAATGTGGAAACCGCCCTGAACGTGGAGCGCATCATCCGAGAAAACGGTGCGGTGCCCGCTACCATCGCCATCATCGGCGGCCGGCTGAAAGCCGGTTTGACGGCCGAGGAAATTGAGTATTTTGGCAAGAAGGGTCAAGCCATCGCCAAGGCATCCCGCCGTGACCTTGCAGTGCTTTGTGCCCGGGGTGAAGACGGTGCCACTACCGTTACCACCACCATGATCATTGCCCACATGGCCGGCATCAAGATCTTTGCCACCGGCGGCATCGGCGGTGTACACCGGGGTGCGGAAACCACGATGGATATCTCCGCCGATCTGGAAGAATTGGGCCAGACACCGGTGATGGTGGTCTGCGCTGGCGCAAAATCCATTTTGGATCTGGGTCTGACGCTGGAATATCTGGAAACCAAGGGTGTCCCCGTCATCGGCTACGGTACCGAGGAGCTGCCTGCTTTCTACACCCGCCAGTCCGGTTTTGGTGTGGACTACCGCATCGACACCCCTGAGGAACTGGCTGCCGCATTCAAAGCCTCCGGCGAAATGGGTCTAAAATCCGGTATGCTGGTGTGCAATCCCATCCCCGAAGCCTTCGCCATGCCCAAGGCGATCATCGATGCCGCCATCGAACAAGCCATCACCGAATGTACCCAGCAGGGTATCCATGGCAAGGCCACCACGCCTTTCCTTCTGGCTCGGGTCGCGGAGTTGACCGGCGGTGACAGCCTCGCCTCCAATATTCGACTGGTCTACAACAACGCCAAGGTCGCCGCACAAACCGCTGTGCAATACTGCAAGCTGTAAATTTCTTTTACCGAGGCACTCCCAAGCAATTTCTCCGCAAAATGCAAAATTCGAGCCTTCCTTCTTCAATTGCATCCTTGACAACTGCAGCAAGATGGTTTATGATATTTAAGGAATCGCATGACTGACGGTAAACGCAGATAACTGCGGGGGAGTGCGATCAATAACTACGCCGACCGTCTGGGCAATTCGATTTCTTCAAAATCGGATTGCCCTTTTATTTTGTATTGAAGGAGAAAGATATGAGTTTCACTTACAAAGGCCTCAGTGCCACCCTCCACACCCGTCGCGTTACTGCCGACGAGGCGCAACAGCAACTGCATCGTCTAGTGCAGCAGACCCCGCGTATCAGCGTTGTCACCGACCGTCCCACGCAGTTGGGCGATGAAGTGGTCCTTGACTACGCCGGTTTCTGTGACGGCGTTCAGTTCCCCGGCGGCACTGCCGAGTATCAGACCCTGACGTTGGGCAGTGGGATGTTCATCCCCGGCTTTGAAGAGCAGCTCATTGGCAAGAACATCGGCGAAGAAGTCACCGTCCACGTCACCTTCCCGGAACAGTACCATTCCGAAGAACTGGCCGGCAAAGCTGCCGAATTCCACTGTAAGCTCCATGAGATCCGTGTCAAGGGCACTTACGAGGCCGACGATACCTTCGCCAAAGAAGTGGGTGGTTGCAGTACCCTTGCCGAACTGCAGCAGAAGCTGCAACAAAGCATGCAAAACCGTGCCGACGAGCAGGCACAGATAGAGCTACAACAGGATCTGTTGCAGTTGGCTGCCAAAACCTTGGACGAGGAGCCTTCCGAATCCGAGATCAACGCCGCCGTGGAGGAGCAGCTTCAGAATATGAATGCCCAGCTTCGCCAGCAGGGTCTGAGTCTGGAGATCTACTGCCAGTTCATGAACATGACCATGGAGCAGCTCTGGGAGCAGACCCGTCCCGCCGCCGTACAGGAAGCCAAGCAGAAGCAGGCACTGGCCCGGATCATCGCTCTGGAAAACCTGCAGGTCACCGAAGAAGAAATGGCTTCCGCCTACGCCCTCATCTGTGAGGAAAATCAAATGACGATGGAGCAGCTTCAGCCCTATCTGACCGAAGACTTTGCCCTGACCGTAACACAGGCAGTCCTGAACAGCAAGGCCATGCACCTGATCCGTGACGCTGCCAGCATCACCACCGAGGCGGAGTAACGCTTCGAAAATTTCATTTGTAAACTTTCGGAAAACACGCTTTTTTTGGGTTGACTTTTCCGCACCACGGTGATAAGATAAGGAAGTACCGATAAATTATTATCGATAAGGTGCTGAGATCGTGGACTTTTGAAGCGCAGTACCGAACAAATTATTTGCACCGGGGGTAGTATAAGATCCCGGAGCATCCTTAAGGAGGAAACAACTATGGCAATCAATTTCGTTGACGGCAGATACGTAGACGAGCAGGGCCACGTGAAGCTGGACCCCACCGTTTACAAGGACTGGCAGATCGCTGAGGAAGCAGAAAGAACTCTGCCTCCCGTGGATTACTTCCGCGAGAGACTGGGTCTGCTGCCCGAAGAGATCATCCCCTATGGCAAGACCCCCAAGATCGACTTCATCCGTGTCATGTCTCGTCTGAAGGATAAGCCCGATGGCAAGTTCATTGAGGTCACCGCTATCACCCCCACCCCCTTCGGTGAAGGCAAGTCTACCGTTTCTCTGGGTCTGATCGAAGGTCTGGGCTACATCGGTAAGAACGTCGGTGGCGCTCTGCGTCAGCCTTCCGGCGGCCCCACCATGAACGTCAAGGGCACCGCTGCCGGCGGCGGCAATGCTCTGCTGATGCCCATGACCGAGTTCTCTCTGGGTCTGACCGGCGACATTAACGACATTATGAATGCGCACAATCTGGCTATGGTGGCTCTGACCGCCCG
>CAZOVE010000118.1:0-3137 GCA_964583135.1 uncultured Oscillospiraceae bacterium
TGCGATGGTGTAGAAAGCATCCCAAATTACATAGCCAGCCATGAAGATGACGATCTTTGCCCACTCGGCCAAGCCGGGGAAGGGCAGGAAGCACAGAGCGCCGCCAACGATCAAGCCAATGGAGCCAAACCAGATGTACTGCAGGAACTTGTTTCTACGATACTTACGTCTGTCGGAGTCGACCATGGTGCCAATCAGGGGGTCGTTAATTGCGTCCCAAACCTGGAGAATGACGATCAGAAGAGAGTACCATGCGCTCAAGCCCATAACCTGAGTCCAGAACAGAGGCATGATTGTGCCCTTCAAGGCAAAACTCATGTTGCAGCCTAAGTCACCGGCAGCGTATGCGATAGAGTCCTTGATGCCAAACTTGCGATAGCCGTTTTCATCAAGGGTAACGGGTTTCTTTGCCATAAAGATTTTTCCTCCTTAATTTTGCCGGGATAGCGAAGGCTACCCCGACATCACTAAGAACATTATAACTTATGAACAAAATATTAAAAAGGGACAAAATTGATTTTTTGTGACACGAGCGGCAAATTTATGAAATCGGATTTTAGGAACAATTCACAAAACGGTTGATTATTGCAAGAATCGTGTTATAATATAGAAAATAGGTAGATCATATCGATGGGGGAACACTATGTACAAAATGTGCAAAACAGAGCAGTCTGCAAATCGGCAGCGAGAATTGGAGCTGGGGTTGCTGGAGGTAATGCGCAACTGCCAATATGATGAGATTTCCATCAGCGACTTGTGCGACCGATTGCAGATTCCTCGCAAGTGCTTTTATCGCTATTTTTCCGGTAAGGAGGGCGCTTTGCGTGCTCTGATCGACCACACCATGATGCAATATGAGTTGAAGAATATTTGCAACAGCGCCGGGAGCGCACGGGAAGAGTTGGAGAATTTTTTTGAGTTCTGGCAGGAGCAAAAGCCACTGTTGGATGCATTAGATCGGAGCGGTCTGGATGCCGTACTGGTGGAAAGAGCCATTGCATATTCCCTCGGTGGAGGCGATGTGCGGAAACCGGCGGTCGTAGATGCACTGGGAAAAGGGGAACAATATGCCATCATTTTTGCCATCAGCGGTCTGATGACCATGATGATCCTCTGGCATCACAGTGGTTACTCCATGCCAAAGCATCAACTGGCCATATTGGCGGCAGAAGTTATGACAAGACCTCTGTTCGAAGAAGCATAAAAAACGCGGCACAGGTGATCTTGTGCCGCGTTTTGATTATGGGCTGATATACAGAAAACGGGGACCGCAATACCCGTCTTTATCCACCGTTTCCTGCCACATGGCGGCAGGGCGAACCCAGAGAGTCCCATTGCCATCAAGGGCTCGATAAACCACCATAGGCTCCAACGTCTCGGAGTGGATAGCGAAGTTGAGCAACTCATATTCGCCACCCTTGAAGTGGCGGTATTTCCCGGGCAATAACTCTGTCAAAGCGGCACTACCTCCACAATGGTGGCGTGGATGGTATCCGGCTGGTCTTGACTTTGCTGAGCGTCTTTGGCATTGCGAATCAATGCGCCGATGATCAGGATAATGACCAGAACAACTGCCGACATCAGGATCAGATAGGGAAGATAGGCCTCTTTGAAGCGCTGCAGCTTTGTCTTGCGGCGCCGGGCAGGACGACGGGTGGGGGTCATGACGGTTTCTTCCATTGGAACGACAACCTTTCCTTGTGTGATGTTAATATTATAGTACAAAACGGGGGAAAATGCAAGCAAAGGGCGAAAATTCATGAAAAGTATTGCAATTACGATGTGAGTTTGCTATAATTCGACCATCAAATATATGGGGGTTGGTTCTATGGCAAAGAAAAAGTGGGGAGACAGAAAGGACGCCATATGGCTTAAGGATGTTCCGGCGATGAATCGCATCATGCCGACGCTGATGCCGAATCGGGCAGACAACGAGGCTTTTATTACGGTGGACATCGATCTTCGGCCACTAAATGCCTATCTGGAAAAACTGAATGAGGGTAGAACGGAGGATAAGTATACCTTCTTCCATTTGATCAGCGCAGCGGTGGGCAAAGCTTTTATTCTGCGGCCGAAGATGAACCGCTTTATCGTGGGAAGTAAGATGTATCAGCGCAGAGAGGTGACGGTCGGTTTCACGGTCAAAAAGAAATTTGACGATCGGGCCGAAGAAGCACTGGCATTTTTTACATACGATCCCAAGGAAACACTAGAAAGTTATCATGAAAAAATCATGGCGCAGATCCACTTGACCAAGAGCGACACGGAAAAGGATACATCCACGGGTGCAATGGACATGATCTGCAAGCTGCCGCAGTGGCTGATTACGGCAATCGTGAAGTTTGTCCTTTGGCTAGATAAGCACGGTTGGGCACCGGAAGCATTGGTGGGCAGCGATCCTAATCATGCTGCTATTTTCCTGAGCAACTTTGGTTCCATCGGATTGGAAGCCGGATATCACCATCTGGTCAATTGGGGCACCAACTCTTGCTTTATCGTGATCGGCAAGAAGTATTGGAAAAAGGAATGGGACAAAGATGGCAATGAGGACCTGCACGAGGTGGTGCCCATCGGTATCACATTGGATGAACGAATTGCTGATGGTTACTACTATTCCGGTACCGTGGCACTGGTGAAAGAGTTGCTGGCGCATCCGCAATTGCTAGAACTGCCGGCGGATACACCGGTGGAATATTCCATTAAGCACTGAAGTGAATTAAAGGCTTCACCCTGTGGGTGGAGCCTTTTTGATATGCACGATGGTTGATGCGTATGATTAGCAGAGACGTTAGGCACAGAACATAAAAGCCGATACGATGGCACAACCCACAACGGGAAGGATGCTGCAAAGCTGCACCTTATTGCCCCAATGATCATCAGCGGAAGCGGCAGGAAACTCAAGAGCCACGCATACCATGCCGGCTTGGAAATGATCATAATTGCGCGCAAATTCTAGAAAAGCAATCGTATGTATGCTTGCAATCCCGGATGCAATGTCTGAGAAAAACAAAAGATCCGAACCTGCTCCACCGGGAACAAGTTCGGATCTTTTGTATGGTGGACCTGATCGGATTCGAACCGACGACCCCTACAATGCGAATGTAATGCGCTGGCACCAATGTCACATTTTGTAGAAA
>CAZOVE010000119.1:0-3042 GCA_964583135.1 uncultured Oscillospiraceae bacterium
AAAGAGCAGGCAGCGGAAACCTTTGTGGAAATGGATCCGGATGCGCAGGAATTGCTGATCCGGGGCTTTTCCGACAATGAATTGAAAGAAGTCCTTAGCGAGCTGTACGTGGACGATGCGGCAGACCTTGTGGAGGAAATGCCGGCCAATGTGGTCAAGCGGATCTTGCGGGCCGCCGATCCGGAAATGCGTAGCTCCATCAACCAGATCCTGCGCTATCCCGACAATTCCGCAGGCTCGATCATGACCACGGAGTATGTTTCCCTGCGGCCCGGCATGACGGTAGAAGAAGCCATTTTGCGGATCCGGCGACAGGGCGTGGATAAAGAAACCATCTACACCTGCTATGTCACCGACAAACAGCGCCATCTGATCGGTCTGGTGACGGTAAAAGATCTGTTGCTGGCAGAAGATGACGAAACAAAGATCGAGGATATTATGTTAACCAACCTGATCTATGTCAACACCCGCACCGATCAGGAAGAAGTTGCCCATATGTTCAGCAAGTACAATTTCCTTGCCCTGCCCGTGGTGGATACCGAAGGGCGGATGGTGGGTATCGTCACCTTCGATGATGCCATGGACGTCATGGAAGAAGAGGCCACCGAGGACATCGAGCTGATGGGCGCTATGACCCCCTCGGAGAAACCGTATATCAAAAGTACACCTCTGGATCTGTTCAAAAACCGCATTCCTTGGTTGATGCTGCTGATGGTATCAGCCACCTTTACAGGGCTGATCATGACGGCTTTTGAAGATGCGTTGGCAGCTCAGATCGCCTTGTCGGCCTTCATCCCCATGCTGATGGGTACCGGCGGTAACTCCGGCAGCCAATCCTCCGTCACCGTGATTCGTGGCCTGAGCTTGGGAGAACTGAAATTCCGGGACACACTGGCGGTGCTGTGGAAGGAACTGCAGACGGCGGTACTGTGCGGCATAACGCTGGCAGTGGTATGCTTTGTCAAAATTTGGCTGGTGGATCGGTTGCTGATGGGCAACGAGAATATCACACTGATGGTGGATCTGGTGGTGTGTCTTGCGTTGGCGGTCACCGTCGTGTTGGCCAAAGTGGTTGGTTGCCTGCTGCCCATTGCCGCCAAAGCCGTCAAGCTAGACCCGGCTGTAATGGCAAGCCCCTTTATCACCACCATCGTGGATGCGGTGAGTTTGCTGGTATACTTCCTGTTTGCAAAATCCCTACTGGGGATATAAAAAAAGCGGACGCAATGCGTCCGCTTTTGTTTTACGGGTTGGGATACATCAGTCGAAGAAATCCTTGAGAGTGTCGAAGAATTTCTTACCTCTGGGAGTGCTTCTTCTGTCCATGCCTTCGTCCAGTTGTCGCAACAGATCCTTCTGCTCCTTGCTCAGGCGTGTGGGTGTTTCCACCACGACGGTGAAGCGTTGGTCACCCCGACGACGGGAATTGATCACCGGGATACCCTTTTCCCGCAGGGTAAAAGTCGTACCGGTCTGAGTCCCCTCAGGGATCTCATACGTCACAGTACCATCCAGAGTGGGCACCTTGATTTCCGCGCCCAACGCTGCCTGTGTAAAAGAGATCGGCACCTCACAAAGAACTGTATATTCCTGTCGAGTAAAAATGGGATGCTTTTTGATGACGATATCCGCCATCAAATCGCCGTTGGGGCCGCCGTTGCTGCCGACGCAGCCTTCGCCTCGCACTCGAACGGTCTGCCCCTGATCCACACCGGCCGGAACTTTGACCTTAATGCGCTGATTGCGGCGCACCTTACCTTTGCCCCGGCAAGTATTGCAGGGGGTCATAACGATCTGACCACGGCCGCTACACTGAGGACAGGTCGTAGTGGACTGCATGGCCATGCCCATGAAATTCTGAGTTGTACGGACGCTGCCGGTACCATGGCACATGGCACACTTCTCCACCCGTCCGTCAGCGCTGCCACTGCCGGAGCAGACGCTGCAATGTTCAATACGAGCCACGCTCACGTCCTTTTCACATCCAAAGGCCGCTTCCTCAAAGGTCAGCTCCAGCCGGGCACCCACATTTTCGCCACGCTGCGGCGCATTTCGGTTGGCGCTGCGGCTGCTGCCACCACCAAAGAAAGATCCGAAAATATCCCCCAGATCACCAAAATCACCAAAGCCACCATAGCCGCCGTAAGCACCACCCTGACCGGCACCGTAGTTCGGGTCCACGCCGGCAAAGCCGTACTGATCGTAACGAGCTCGCTTATTGTCATCCGACAGCACTTCATAGGCTTCCGCCGCTTCCTTAAAGCGCTCCTCCGCCTCTTTGTCACCGGGGTTGCGATCGGGATGGTATTTCATAGCCTGCTTACGGTAGGCTTTTTTTATGTCCTCATCGCTGGCATCCTTCTGGACGCCCAGCACTTCGTAGTAATCACGCTTATTTTCTGCCATCTTTTTTCACCTCAATCAATATGCGGTCAGCGACCGCAGCGGACGACCCACGATCGCCCTTGCAGAAGAGAAATCATCGTAGGGGTCTGCATTGCAAGTGCGCAGCCGAATCATCAAAGGTGCCGATCCCTACAATATTGCCGCTGATGCAATGCGAAATACACCAATAAGGGGCGGCACAGTGCCGCCCCTTTTGTTGGGGTCATAATTAGTCCACGGTCTCGTAGTCGGCATCCACAACGCCGTCATTGCCGGCGTCGCCGCCCTGCGCACCACCCTGTGCGCCACCCTGAGGATTGGCCTGCTGATACATCTTCTCAAAGACCTTCTCCACATCGGCGATGGCAGACTTGATCGCCTCCAGATCGTTGCCCTTGTTGACTTCCTTCAGCTTCTCCACTGCCGCTTGGATCTCACTCTTGAGCTCGGCGGGCAGCTTGTCGCCCATGTCGGCCACGGTCTTCTCGGTCTGGTAGACGACCTGATCGGCGTGGTTGTGGGTGTCCACCTCTTCCTTACGGGCCTTATCCTCAGCGGCAAACTGCTCGGCCTCACGGACGGCCTTGTCGATGTCTTCCTTGGACAGGTTGGTGGAAGCGGTGATGGAGATGTTGGCCTCCTTGCCGGTACCCAGAT
>CAZOVE010000120.1:0-2993 GCA_964583135.1 uncultured Oscillospiraceae bacterium
ATGTTCCGGTGGTGCCCTGTTTTATTACCATGCGGGATACGGATAAGCTGGGAGCTGACGGATTCCCGGTACAGGAGTACACACCCCATCTTGGTGCGCCCATCTGGCCGGATGAAAGCCTGCCAAAATCCGTTGCCAAAGAAAAGCTGAAACAGCAGACGGAGGCATTCTGCAGCAGGGTCTATGAAGAGGAATACGGATTGCGCCCTGCGTATGGTCACACTGTGGTAGAAAGCATAATTCCATAATCTAATACCGAACTGAGCTATATATGAGGGCACCTCTAAAAACTCTTTTTCGCCAGAGCGGCGGCCCTTTTGCCCCAACTTTTGCTTTCAAAAATCTTGAAAGACATCCAGTATTCCTGCGATTTTTGACACAAAATTCGAGCCAAAATTTCTCGCCGTCTGATCGGAAATCAGTTTTTAGAGGTTGCCATGAATTTCATATATATCCGGTAGTTCGCTCATTTAACGAATGCAACGCTCGGCGCTATTGTGTTGCATTGTATCAAATAAGGTAGTATATTCCAAAGCATTCAAACCCGAACCTTTTACTGATTGGTGAAAGGTTTGGGTTTGTTGTTTTCTAAAAGATGTGAAATAAGCCTTTGTTTGTGGCAGTACAGAGTTAGTTGCTCTGAACTGCCACTTTTTCGTTTTAGTATAAAGGATCATTTTTTGTATATGGATTTTGCGTTAGACTATGTAACCGATTGCCAGTACACTTATACCATGGAAGAAGATCAATGAACACTTTTAGGTGGTGAAGGTACGGCAGAGGTCGGTAAAGTGTATTCTCTGACGAAATTTCTTAAGTTTTTCTCATAACACGAAAGCAAATTCAAGTCATGCGTTTAGAAACGAAGGAACGCAAACAAAGACTGCTGGACTGCTTTGTCAATGCCGCATATCTCTACGACGATCAATTGGTCATAACATTCAATGATAAAGATGCACCCAAAAGTGCTGTCTTGAAATGATTTTTCGGAATCATAAGAGGCAACACTTTTTTATGATATCCTTGTGGACGAATGTGACAGATCTGTAATGGTAATTTGCACGCAACAATGCTATAATGATTCGAAAATGGGGAGGTAGTGCTATGGAAAGACTGCTGCTTGTTGAAGATGATCCCACTTTGGTGCGGATGCTCGTCAGCTTCCTTACAACGGAATATTTTCAGGTAGAATCCGCTACAGGGCAGAGCGCTGCGGTGGACGCAATGGAGAAAAACAGGCCAGATCTGGCACTTGTGGACATTTCTTTGGCGGAAGGCAATGGCTTTGCGGTATGCGCCCGCGCCAAAGAATTGGGGATTCCCGTGATCTTTCTGACGGCCTCCGGCGATGAATTCAGCGTGGTCATGGGATTGGATATGGGGGCCGATGACTATATTTCCAAGCCATTCCGTCCCCGGGAATTGGTTTCACGCATTCGTAGCGTCCTGCGCCGGGCCGGTTCCCGGCAAAGCACCGTCACATTGGGCGATTTGTTGATCGACACGGACAAGGGTACTGTCACTCGAAACGGTCAGGATCTATACCTTTCTGCATTGGAATATAAACTACTTCTCGTATTCCTCAACAATCGTGGACAAATTTTATCTCGGGATAAGTTACTGGAAGAAATTTGGGATAGTGGCGGGGACTATGTGGAAGACAATACTCTGACTGTCTACATCAAGCGCCTTCGGGAAAAGATCGAAGCCGATCCGCAGAACCCCGTCCACATCAAAACTGTCCGTGGCTTGGGTTATCGATTGGAGGGCTGAATATGCTGACAAACAACAAAGAATTGGGCCGTAGCATCGCTGTTTTAGGAACGGCAACGGTCATCTTGACGGCGATCGGCTTTGCGGTTTCTGTAGTCTGCGGCGTATTGGTGCTGGTAGCCTGCATTGTGGTTTGCGCTGTTCATACGAGTACAGAGATCTACCGCTATCGCAGATTGCAAAAGCTGAGCGCCGATCTGGATCGCCTGCTGATCTGCAATACGCCCCTGCCGATCGCGCAGTACAACGAGGGTGAGCTGTCCATTCTGGCCAATCAGGTGCAGAAGTTGACCCTGCGGTTGACCGAGGCGGCGCAGATCGTGGAAGCGGATAAGAAGTATTTGGCGGATTCTCTGGCGGATATTTCCCACCAGCTTCGCACCCCGCTGACAGCTATGAATCTGACCACCACCATGCTTCGCAGCGAAGACTTGACCGATGCAAGACGCTTGGAACTGACCGGTGAATTGCGCAGTCTGCTGACCCGCACGGAATGGCTGGTGGAAACCCTACTGAAAATTTCCAAACTGGATGCAGGTACGGTCAAATTGGCAAAGGAGACGGTGTCTGTTCGAGAACTGATCTCCCGGTCTACCATGCCGATCGCCATCCCGATGGATCTGCGGAATCAAACCTTGGTGGTAAACTGCGGCGAGGAAACCTTCACCGGCGACCTGATCTGGAGCGCCGAGGCATTGGGAAACATCCTGAAAAACTGCATGGAACATACGCCTGAGGGCGGCACTATCACCGTCACCGCTCAGGAAACCGCCCTTTACACCCAGATCGAAGTGGAGGACACCGGTTCCGGTTTTGATGCCAAAGATATTCCCCATCTGTTCGAACGGTTCTATAAGGGTAGTAACGCATCACAGAATAGCTACGGCATTGGCCTTGCCCTTGCCCGGACGGTCATCACCGCACAAAACGGTACGGTGCAGGCAATGAATGGGGAAAACGGCGCACAATTTATGATCAAGTTCTATAAGCAGGTAATATGACAGATCTGTCACTTGAAAGTCACTTGGCTGTCACTTTGGCCTTGTATACTGATAGCATCATCGGCAGGAGGTAATGCTTATGGAAATTTTACGAGTTGAACACCTTTCCAAAATTTATGGTAAAGGTGAAAATGAAGTCCGAGCCTTGGACGATGTTTCTTTCTCCGTAGAGAAGGGACAGTTCGTTGCAATCATCGGGCCTTCCGGCTCCGGTAAGTC
>CAZOVE010000121.1:0-2913 GCA_964583135.1 uncultured Oscillospiraceae bacterium
GGTCAGCAAAGCCTTCTTGGTAGACTTGCGATTTGTCATTGCAATTTCCTCCTTAGTATAGATAGATATGTATCGTTTTCGAAAAATCAGAAATACTTCCATGGATCACGGATCCATGGAAAATGGCAGTACTGCCATTTTGCTTTTTCCTTTTTCAGATACATATACAGTATTCATTATAACAGGTATTTCACAGAATGCAAGCAAAAATACACCTGCGATTACACAGGTGTATTCATTGATTTGTCTTCAGCGATCACACTCAGACATTTTTCAAGATAGATCATCTGCGTCGCAGCAGCAATGCAGCTAAACAGCAGACGGCGTTCATCCGTGGTATCCTCCCCCACGGTATCGATGGTATCCTTCATCTCGAAGGTGAAAAACAGGAGATTTTCAAATTCTTCCGCAAAATAATTATAGGCGCGCTCCAAATCATAGGTGCGCTGCTGCAGACGAATGAAGCCCAACAATGCATCCAGCGACAGCACATTCTTCGCCACCGCAATAAAAAACAAATAGGCAATCTGCTGTCGGGAATACTGCTTGCGCACCGGGTTGTCGATCAAACCCTTTTTGACATAATTGCTGATCATCGACGAGGTGATGCAGCCATCCTGCAGGGGCGACAGATAGCCTGCAATATATTTGCTCGTCTGCTCCAGATACAAACCCACATCCGGGATCTCGTTATAGCGCGGCAGTCGAAAATTGTGTAGGGATTCTACCGCCTTCTGTTTTTCTATCGTAGTCATATTCTCATCACCCGTTGGATATTATACCTCTGTTTCAGGTATTTGTCAATCATATTACCTTTATCTTCGGTTACCCCTTGACAGCATTGCGGTTTCCTGATATAATTTTATCGGTTTTTGAAAAACCGATAAAATGTCTGAGGTGTTCCTATGTCATATAAAATCGTCACCGACTCTTCATCCAATTTGCTTGCCTTTGATGGCATTGATTTTGCCAGTGTACCTCTGAAAATCATCACCGATCAAAAAGAATATGTGGATGATGCCACGCTAGATACCGCCACTATGCTGGCTGATCTGGCCGTTTATAAAGGTCACTCCGGCACCGCCTGCCCCAGTGTTGGGGAATGGGTGGAAGCCTTTGGAGATGCCGAACGAGTCTTTGCCGTCACCATTACCAGCAATTTGTCTGGCTGCTATAACGCCTGTGTGCAGGCAAAAGCGGTGTATGAAGAGCAGTACCCAGAGCGAAAGGTCTGCTGTCTGGACACCCTATCCGTTGGGCCGGAGATGGTGATGGTCATAGAAAAGCTCCGGGAGCTGATCGATAAAGGGTTAGAATTTGAACAGATCGAAACCCTGATCCGCCAATATATGCAACGAACCCATCTGCTGTTTATGCTAAAAAGTCTGCACAATATGGCCAACAACGGGCGTGTCAGTCCTTTGATCGCCAAAGCGGTGGGATTCCTCGGCATCCGCATTGTGGGCAAAGCCAGCGACGAAGGAACACTCCAGCAGCTTCATAAGTGCCGCGGTGAAAAGAAAGGACTGGATTCCATTATTGAGGAAATGTACGCACACCATTTCACCGGCGGAAAGGTACGTATCTCCCACTGCTTCAACGAGCCCGACGCCCGGGCGCTGCTGCAACTGCTGAAGCAGCAATTTCCCGATATTGAGGCAAGCATCACCCCTTTTACCGGGCTGTGCAGCTTCTATGCGGAGATGGGTAGTATCATGATCGGATTCGAAGGTTAAATCTCAGGACAGACAGCCTTGGTTGTCTGTCCTATTTGTTTGCTATTGGCTGGGATTTCCACAATCGCATGGGAAATCTCTTGGAAAACACAGGTGATTTCAGGAAAAACATGATTTTTTCTTAGGAAATCAGAAATCCTGCGCTCGCAATTTTCACAATTTTCCTCCTCTGGGATGCTTTTTTATGTATATACTATGAAAAGTTGTAAAAAAGTGAATTTTTAGATTGATTTTGTGAAAACTTTGGCATACAATAGGTGAGCAAGTGTTAATGACAGGTTTGGAGGGAAAGAGATGCTGAATATTGTCTTGGTGGAACCTGAGATCCCCCAAAACTGTGGAAACATCGCCCGAACCTGCGCTGCCACCGGCTGCCGGCTGCATTTGATCCGGCCGCTGGGCTTTGACATTTCGGAAAAAGCCGTCCGTAGAGCCGGCTTGGACTACTGGCATATGGTGGAGGTTTTTGATTATGAAAATCTCGCAGATTTCTTCGCGCGCAACGACGTGAAAGAAATGTGGTGCCTCAGTACCAAAGCCCCTCGCTGCTACACCGAGGTTGCTTTTTCCGACGGCTGTTACTTATTCTTTGGAAAGGAAACCAAGGGTCTTCCCGAAGACTTTCTTGCTCAGCACTATGGGCAATGCATCCGCATCCCCATGCGCAGTGATGCCCGCAGTCTGAATTTGAGTAACTCCGTTGCCGTAACGGTATTTGAAGCATTACGGCAGCTCTCCTTTCCCGGCTTGCAGGATTTTGGTAAAATGCGTCAATAACCATAATAAATGGAGGAACCCAACATGAACTACAACAAAATGTCCATCGAGGATATTGAGGTCGCCGGCAAGCGTGTTCTGTGCCGCTGCGACTTTAACGTCCCCACTAAGGAAGGCCGCATCACTTCCGACAAGCGTATCGTGGCCGCTCTGCCCACCATTCAGTATCTGATCGCCCACGGTGCTCGAGTCATCCTCTGCTCCCACATGGGTAAGCCCAAGGGTGAATGGAAGCCCGAACTGAGTCTGAAGATCGTGGCTGACCGTCTGAGCGAACTGCTGGGGCAGGAAGTCATCATGGCTTCTGATGTCGCCGGTGAGGATGCACAGGCAAAGGCTGCCGCTTTGCAGGATCGGATATTAATAAAGGTACAATAACCTTGGTAGTACAAACCGTAGG
>CAZOVE010000122.1:0-2828 GCA_964583135.1 uncultured Oscillospiraceae bacterium
TGCGGTAAGAGCGCACTCGCCTCATGGAGACATTGGGGTGCTGTAAACTCTATCCGGAGCAACGCCGTGGAGAAACACAAAGGTTGGCCCGACCGTTTCGAGGAGGCGGCTGGATCCCGTAAGCAATTGCGGGACTAGATAGATGGCTGTCAAAACAGAACCCGGCTTACGGACCCGATCGCACCAAAAAGCACCGCTCGATGAGCGGTGCTTTTTTCATCATTCTTCCGTTTCTTCCTTAGGTTGCGCGGCAGGAGCTAGCCCTGCCACATCAGACACCGGCAGGCTAAAAGCGATGCCCTGCGCCGCTTTGGCCATGCCCATCTCCTTATAGATGGCATTGAGAACACGGTCACGAATATCTTTCTCCACGACCATCATCAGAATTTCCTTCTCTGCGTGGAGGGTAATGCCGAAAAATGCCGCTGCTGCTTCGTTGGCAACGCCTCGGGCATTCAAAATCGTTCCGCCACGGACACCCTCAGCCCGGGCCACGTCCATCACATCTTCGGCGAAACCGGAGTTGACAATGGCAAAAATCACTTCATGGTTATTAGTGGTCATGTTATTCCCTCCCCTGTCGGTTATTACTCAGGAATTGATACAAATTCACGCCGATCACACTACTCAGCGGTATGGCAAAAGCAATACCCTTGCCATTTTTGATCGTCTCAAACTTATCTTCCAAATGATGAATGATTGACTCCACCATATCTTCTCGAATCACACTGAGGATTACAGCTTTTTGACGATTCAGCCCCAACATATCCACAATGTCCGAATGGGCAGTTCCCAAACCGGGCACCAGCAGTTGACAATTCACCTCAAACTGGCTGATGGTATCCAAGTAAAACTCGCCCTTGGCTTTATCCACCACTGTTACAAGGAGCTTCAGCTTTTTGATGGCGGTATCGTTAATTGAATTTCCCATAACGAAGCCTCCTTACACAAAGTTGATGATCTGCTGATCGTCGGCGTCCAGGATTCGCTTCATGGCACGGCGTTCTTTCATACGGCGATCAATGATGGAGCGGAAGCCGAGAAGCTGAATAGTAATCAGGGGTGCCATAGCAACCAAAGCCACCACGCCGAAGGCATCCTGCAAGACTGCTTCCTTACCCTGCAGCGCCACACAAATACCGGTAGCAAAAGGCAGAATGAAGCCGGAAGTCATGGGTCCGCTAGCCACACCGCCGGAGTCAAAGGCAATGGCGGTATACACAGGCGGTACGAACAACGACAGGGCCAAAGAAATGAAATAACCGGGAATAATGTAATACACCAACGAGAAATCAAAAATAATACGGATCACGGATAGCGCAATGGCAGCGCCCACGCCGATGCACAGTCCCAAAAGCATGGACTTGCGGGTCACCAAACCACCGGTAACGTCCTCGACCTGCTGATTGAGCACATGAATGGCCGGTTCTGCCAAAACCACCAACACACCAACGATTAGTCCAAAACCAACCAAGAACCATTCATTGGTCTGAGAAAGGGCCACACCGAGCTTGTAGCCGATGGGCATGAAACCCACATTGACACCAGTGAGGAACATCACCAACCCAACATAAGTAAAGACGACACCGATGCCGATCTTCGCCAATCTCTTCCAAGGCAATTTTAAGAAGATAAATTGACAAGCCAGAAAGAACACCACGATCAAGCCCAAAGCCAGTGCCACTTCACGGGCAGTATGACCCAAGGTATACAGATAGCTACCAACTACATCGCTGTCAACAGCATAGTCGGGCACCTCGTAAACCATATCGCTGCTGGAAAAAATACCAAGCACCAACACCGCCAGAATCGGACCAACGCTACACATCGCCACCATGCCGAAGCTGTTTTCCTTACTGCGTCGGTCGCCTAACACGCTAGAAATACCGACACACAATGCCATCAGGAAGGGAACCGTAATCGGTCCGGTAGTAACACCGCCAGAGTCAAAGGCCAGAGGTAACAGGCTCTCATTACCAGAAACCACCAACATCAAGGCCATGGCAAACAGCAACATATAGAACAGCATCAAGATGTAGGAAAGCTGTACCTTGAAAACGACACGCAGGATCGCAACGACAAGAAACGCACCAACGCCGATGCCAACAGCATAAATCAGCAGTTGTCCGTTCATCACGGCACTGACTTGATTGGCAAGTACCGTCAAATCGGGTTCTGCAATGGTAATAAGCATACCCAAAACAAAACAAACCGCCAACAGCAGGCCCAGCTTGCGTTGCTTGGACAAGCCAGAGCCCACATGGGTACCCATGGGAGTCATAGCAAGATCCGCACCCAAATTAAATAAACCGATGCCCAACACCAGCAGCACTGCACCCACCGTGAATGTCGTCAATTCAACGGTGGAAAAATCAAACAACGGCGTGAGCGACAAAATATACACGATCGCCGTGATTGGCAAAGCCGAAATGAGGGCTTCCTTGATTTTAGACCAAAGTTCTTTCAAATCTCATTCTCCATTTCTCACAGTTTTGTTTAAGTGTATCACAAAACCATCAGCAATCCAAGTGCATTTACAAAAAATTTACACAATTCCGAAAAAATCCCCCGGTCCGAAGACCGGGGGATTGATCACATATTAAAAGCTAAGAGATTATTCGAAGATCTCGGTGACAACACCGGAACCGACGGTACGGCCGCCCTCACGGATAGCGAAACGCAGGCCCTTCTCGATAGCGATGGGGGTGATCAGTTCGACGTTCATAACAACGTTGTCGCCGGGCATGCACATCTCAACACCCTCGGGCAGGGAGATGATGCCGGTAACGTCGGTGGTACGGAAGTAGAACTGGGGACGATAGTTGTTG
>CAZOVE010000123.1:0-2819 GCA_964583135.1 uncultured Oscillospiraceae bacterium
AGCCCTCAGCGCCGAACATCTGACGGAAAGCCAGACGGCCGATACGACCGAAACCGTTAATAGCAACTTTAACAGACATGGTGATTTCCTCCATTTTTCATTACTGCTTTGCAGCATGGTATACATTTTTACGGGATTTTACCCCATACGAATACATTATACAATAGAAAAAATCCATTGTAAAGTAGTTGTTTTGCATAAATAAGTGGAATTCTACCGAAATATATTGAATGGATGCTACAAAAAATATCAACCCATTTCTTCCTGCGGTATCAGCAGCACATTCACGTCCACATTGCCCTTGATTCCCGGTACGCTGCCGGTGCAGGTGTACTGCCACATATCAAAACGGCAGGGGAAAAATTCGTCGTGGGTATACATGGCCAACCACCACAGATGCCCTTCCAGCCGAGTCATATCCAGCCGCTGACGGGCCTGATAGCTATTGAAGTAGATCATGGTATCCAAGCCGGCTTCCTCAACCACCCGGCAGAAGGCCAAGGCGCAGTCCGTTGCGGTGGTCATATCTACGTTTTGTGTCCGTCGCTCGATCTCCCAGTCAAAGGCCAGCGGAAGATCCAGCGCAAAATCCCCCAGCAGCTCCAACGCATAGTGGGCCTCTTCTTCGGCCTCGGTCACGGCGGTGGCTTGCGAGTAAAAGTACGCACCCACCAGAAGCCCCGCTTCCCGGGCACCTTGCAGATTCTCCTGCATACGTCGATCCTGCCACAGCAGACCGTCGCCAATACCCCGATAACCCAGCCGCACCATGACGAAGGTAACGCCGCTGTCCTTGACCTGCTGCCAGTCGATCTGCTCCTGATGGTGGGACACATCGATGCCGACGACCGAATCGGCGGCGCTGCAGGACAAATATCCCTCCACATCCACAAAATCTCCCACCTGATAGGGGCTCGGCGGCAGGGTCGGATCGGTCATGACGGTAGGTTCGGTGGTCGCTTCGATGTGCTCCGGCGGCTGTTCCCACAGTTCCATCAGGAGCAACCCGATGGCGCAGCAGGCCGCCACCACCACAGCCACGGCAAGGACCGCATAGGGCCAAGTGGCTTTTTTCTTTTTGCGTCGGGTTTTGGTCATGGCGCTACTCCTTTCCGATTTGTCGGGATTATATCACATTTCGCCATAATTCTCAATACGCAAGTTTTTTCTTGGAACGGGAAAAGGCGCACCGAAGCAAAATACAGAAAATCCTATTGACAAAACAACCAATTTATGGGTATAATATCTGCATATATTGAACAAAAGCCGTGAAGAGAAGAGTACGCATCTTGCGCCTTACAGCGAGTCCCGGTTGGTGCGAAGGGGGCAGGTCGGAAGTTGCGGAACATGGCCTCGGAGCTGCGGTGTCGATCGGTAGGCATCGCCGGGTGCGCCCGTTATCGCGTTTTGAGGCAGCGCTTGCTGCGAATCAAGGTGGTACCGCGTCATCGCACGCCCTTGGAATTTCCAAGGGCATTTTCTATTTTAGAGAGGAGAATCATCATGACCGAGAGAAAACCCTACTATATTTCCACTGCCATCGCCTATACTTCCGCCAAGCCCCACATCGGAAACACCTACGAGATCGTCCTTGCAGATGCCATCGCGCGCTTTAAGCGGCAACAGGGCTATGAGGTGTATTTCCAGACCGGCACCGACGAGCATGGTCAGAAGATCCAGCTCAAGGCCGAAGCTGCCGGCATCACGCCGCAGGAATATGTGGACGATGTCAGCGAGCAGATCCGCAGCATTTGGGATCTGATGAATACGACCTATGATCGCTTTGTCCGCACCACCGACCCCATGCACCGTAGCAAAGTTCAGAAGATCTTCGCCCGGATGTATGAAAAGGGTGACATCTACAAGGGCAAATACGTGGGCAAATACTGCACTCCCTGTGAATCCTTCTGGACTGAGAGCCAGCTCGTCGACGGGAAATGCCCCGATTGCGGCCGGGAGTGCGTGGACGCAGAAGAAGAGGCCTACTTCTTCCGTATGAGCAAGTACGCCCAGCAGCTCATGGAGCATATCCAGACCCATCCCCAGTTTATCCAGCCCGAAAGCCGCAAGAACGAGATGATCAACAATTTCCTCAAGCCCGGTCTGCAGGATCTGTGTGTCAGCCGCACCAGCTTTACTTGGGGCGTGCCGGTGGAGTTTGATCCCGGTCATGTCACCTATGTGTGGCTGGATGCGCTGTCGAACTATATCACCTTCTGCGGCTATGATCCCGACGGCAATCACGACGAGCACTATCATAAGTTCTGGCCGGCGGATCTGCACCTGATCGGCAAGGATATCGTCCGCTTCCACACCATTTACTGGCCCATTTTCCTGATGAGCATGGGTCAGGAGTTGCCCAAGCAGGTCTTCGCTCATCCTTGGCTGTTGATGCAGGGTGGCAAAATGTCCAAGAGCACCGGCAACGTTATGTATGCCGACGATCTGGTGAACCTCTTCGGCGTGGATGCGGTGCGCTACTTTGTCTTGCATGAGATCCCCTTCGCCGCCGACGGCATTATCACCTACGAGCTGATCATTGAGCGGATCAATAGCGAGCTGGCCAACATTCTGGGCAATCTGGTCAACCGTACCATTGCCATGAACAACAAGTATTTCGGTGGCGTGATCCAGACCCCTGCCGTAGCCGATGCGGTGGATGAGGAGCTGAAGGCCGTGGCCTTGGCCATGCCCGGCAAGGTTGCCGCCAAGATGGAAGAATTGAAGGTGGCCGATGCCATCGACGAGATCTTTGTTCTGCTGCGCCGCGCCAATAAGTATATTGATGAAACGGCTCCTTGGGCGCTGGCCAAGGATGA
>CAZOVE010000124.1:0-2433 GCA_964583135.1 uncultured Oscillospiraceae bacterium
TTTAAGCAACTCAGTGACACCACCAGATTACAGATTTTTTGGCTTCTTTGTCATCGAGAAGAATGTGTGATCAATATCGCCGCCCTGCTGAATATGTCCAGTCCGGCTGTTTCCCATCATCTGCGTTCGCTGTATGAAGGCGGTTTGATCACGAGCAGGCGTGATGGAAAAGAGGTTTATTACAAAGCAGCCGAAAACAAAACGTGTGAGCTGCTGCACAAAACCGTTGAGCAGGTAATAGAAATTGCCTGCCCGGAAAAAACTGTGGATTACAATAGCTCTACCGAAGAAATCATTCACCGTATACATGAGTATTTGCTAGAGCATCTTGCAGACAGGGTTACCATTGAGGATTTGTCAAGACAATTTCTGATGAATCCAACCACCCTAAAAAAGGCATTCAAGGATGCATATGGCATGTCAATTGCAGCACATATGAAACAGCATCGAATGGAACACGCGGCAAAATTATTGCTGGAATCAAATGACAGTATCGCGCAGATTGCTTTTGCTGTTGGCTATGAGAGTCAGAGCAGATTCACCAATACATTCAAGGAAACATATGGCATGCTTCCGAGTATATACAGAAAGAAACAGCAGAATGTGCACATTTCTGCGATACAATGTCCGTGATAAATGATTATGAATGCGACGAGGAGAAGTTATATGTTTGATTCTTTCAGAAAACCAAAGTTAAAAGAGGTTATTACCGCAGCCACTTTTGAATGCAAGCGTGATGGATTGACGATTCGGGGAACGGAATATCGCCCGGAAGGTAATAATCTGCCCATTGCCATCGTGTGCCACGGATTCATGGCATGGCAGGATACGGTAAGGCATTACGCCATTATGCTGGCAGAGATGGGATATGCTGCATATTGCTTTGACTTTTGCGGTGGCAGCGTCATGAAAAAGGGTAAGAGTGAGGGAGCAACCACCGATATGTCCGTGCTGACAGAGGTGAAGGATCTGGAGGCCGTGATCGATTATGTTCAGAGCCTGTCCACGAGCAGCAAGGAACTGCTGCTCATGGGCTGCAGCCAAGGCGGTTTTGTGTCTGCTTTGGTGGCTGCAAAGCATCCCGGTCTGGTAAACAAGCTGGTGTTGTTCTATCCGGCGTTGTGCATTCCCGATGATGCCCGGGCGGGTAAGATGATGTTTGCTAAATTTGACCCTGCGAATATTCCGGAGATCATCAACTGCGGTCCTATGAAATTGGGCCGGTGCTATCCGGCGGATGTGATCAATATCGATCCTATTGCGCAGATCAAGTCTTATGCAGGTCCTGTCCTTATAGTCCATGGTACCAAAGACCGCATTGTAAATCCGGATTATTCCCGTCAAGCACAGCAGGTCTATCCGAATGCCAAACTTCACATCATAGAAGATGGCGCCCACGGTTTCAGTAAGAAACACGATGCGGTTGCTATGGAGCATTTGCGCGGCTTTGCACAGCTTTAAGCGGTTTATCACAAAATCCATATGCGTAAACCGGGTGGCCATTTGCACTGACCACCCGGTATTTTTATCATGCGTAGCAACAACACACTATGTGCTTATATTTTCTCAATGAATTCAGCTAAATCTGCAAAGCTGCCGTGGGGGTACTGGGAAATATCCTCCCCAGTTCGGTTGATCAGACAATCAGTCAGCAGGAAAACTTTCATACCAAGCTGCTGTGCGATCATATCCTCTCCCACATCGTTGCCGACCATCAGACACTCTTCTGCACTGACATTCAGCCGGGTCAGAATATCCCGGTAGTAGTCCAGGTTGGGCTTACAGTAGTTGGAGTTTTCATAGGTGGTGTACAGTTCAAAGTCTTCCGGTGTAAGACCTGCCCACTGGATACGCCACTGTGTAGCACGGGCAGGAAAAATAGGATTGGTCGCCAGTACAACGCGCAGACCTTTTTCTTTCAGCCTATGGACGATCTCGGCTGCAGCCGGATGATGCCCGCAGACAGCTTTGATCCTGTCAAATTCCGTTTCATAGAACTCATCAAAGAAGTGCTTATCCTTCACGATCCTGCCGCCGTAAACAGCGACAGCCACTTTCCAAAAGGCTTCCTCGTTACTTGTTCTGCCATCGTTTTTGACCATGGCACCGGTACCCCGCCAAATGGTATCCACCAGTTTCTTGGGTTCATATCCCTGCGGTGCCAGCTTCCCGGCGATCCGTCCAAAGTATTCTTTCACAAATATATCCTGATCCATGGGCAGCAGCGTACCGTCCAGATCAAACAAAACTGTCGTAATGGGCATTGGGTACATCCTTTCAATTTATTTCCATTTTTCGATCAAGGTGCGGATCTGAGAGGCAAGCTTCGCATTGTCTTTGTTGGTACGGCCTTTGCAGGTCTTGACGAAAGCAAGCAATGCTTCAGCTGCAGCCAGCAGATCGCCGTAGACCGCTCTTGCCCTGGCAGATCCT
>CAZOVE010000125.1:0-2428 GCA_964583135.1 uncultured Oscillospiraceae bacterium
ATGACCTGCTCACGGGAAGTGATGTTGAAGGCCACGCAGGTGCTGGAGTTCAGACCCAGCTCGGCGTAGTTTTCCACGGCAGCCTTGGAAGCATTATAGACCACAAAATCAGGCTCGAAAGTCGCCAGCTCTTCTTCGGAAGGAACGATGAACATATTCTTAACAAAGTGGGCCTGCCATGCCACTTCCATCACAAAGCGGACAGCCATACGAGTATCGGGGTTGGCACCGCAGAAGGCATCCACCACATACAGCTTCTTACCGGAGAGCTGACGCAGCGCCAGATCCTTCACGGTAGCCCAGACGGACTCGCTCATGGGATGGTTGTCGTTCTTAAACTCGGGGGAGGTCCACCACACGGTGTTCTCGGAATTGGCATCGAGGACGATGTACTTATCGCTGGGGCTACGGCCGGTATACACGCCGGTCATGACATTGACGGTGTCCAACTCAGTGAGCTGACCCTTTTCGTAACCAGTCAGGGTGGGGTCCATCTCAGCCTCAAACAGGGCCTCGTAGGAGGGGTTGTGGATGATCTCGGTAACACCAGTGATACCGTACTTGCTCAGATCGATCATGATAATAACCTCTTTCATAATATTTTAGGGTTTGTTCCCATAATTTGCAATGTTATCATACACTATCGATAAATAAAAATCAATAAGATTTCTGTGAATTTTTTAAGTCTTACTTCTCGGCTGAAACACGAGGAAAACGGATAATAAACGGTAAATTTTTTCTTGTTTTGGTTTATTTTTGGTAAAGTTTTTCGCCGTTGTCTTTACTTTTCGCTTGGATTTGGCTACCATGAGAAAAGTTTTCCCCGGACATCCGGGCCATGAGAAAGGAGAGCATTTATGCTGATATTAACTTCTACCCGGCAGCCTGACTATGTTGCTCTGGCTATGGTGCTGGTGCTGGCAGTGATCGTGGCTGTCATGGCCATCCGCAAGCGCTTTGCCGCTCCGAAAGCGGAACCGGTCCAGATCACCGAAGTCATTGCTGCCCCTGTCGTGGAAGAGCAAAAACCAACGGCACCCGGCTCTGCCGGTCAAGTGAAGATCCACGATGTCGCACCCAAAACCTGTGCCATGCTGATGGCCATCGTGGCCGAAAAGACAGGCAAATCACTGAATGAATTGCGCTTTATTTCCATCAAGGAGGTCAAATAACATGAAATACGAGATCACGCTCAACGGCCGCACCTATGAAATCGAAGTAGAGCTGGCTGAACCCATGAAAATGACGGAATTTAACGCCTACGCTCCGACACCTGTCGCTCCTGCAACACCGGTTGCCGCCGCACCGGAAGCACCTGCCGCACCTGTCATTACCGGCAGTGGTGAAGCCGTCATTTCTCCCATGCCCGGCACCATCCTGAAGGTCAACGTGACGCAGGGTCAGACCGTGAAGGAGGGCGATGTGCTGTGCATTTTGGAAGCCATGAAGATGGAAAATGAGATCTTGGCACCCAAAAATGGAACTGTTACCCAGGTCGCTGTGACCAAGAGTGCTTCCGTGGATACCGGCGACGTTCTGGTCGTCATCGGTTGAGGAGGGTATTATGGATATCCTATACAAAAATCTACTGGAGTTTTCCCGGTATGACCTGATCATGATCGGCATTGGCTGTCTGCTGATCTACTTGGCCATCGTCAAGGAGATGGAGCCATCCCTGCTGTTGCCCATGGGTTTCGGTACGATTTTGGTCAATATTCCATTGTCCGACGCCTTGACCGGCCCTATTCTGGAGCTGTACGAGGCCGGCATCGCCAATGAGTTATTTCCTCTGCTGCTGTTTATCGGCATCGGCGCCATGATCGACTTTGGACCGTTACTGAGCAATCCCAAGCTGATGCTCTTCGGCGCGGCGGCACAGTTCGGCATTTTCTTTACCCTGTGCATGGCCAGTATGTTCTTCCCCGATTTCCGGGATTATTTTTCCATCGCCATCATCGGCGCCGCAGACGGCCCAACCTCCATCGCCGTGGCCAACAAGCTCGGCAGCCAATATGTAGGTGCCATCACCGTGGCCGCCTACTCCTATATGGCGTTGGTCCCGGTCATTCAGCCACCGGTGATCAAGCTGCTGACCACCAAAAAAGAGCGCCAGATCCGGATGCCCTACGAGCAGAAATCCGTGTCCAAGAAGACCCGGATCTTGTTTCCCATCATCATCACAGTCGTTGCTTCCGCCATCATTCCTCAAGCTACTGCGCTGATCGGATTTTTGATGTTCGGCAACCTGATTCGGGAATGCGGTGTACTGGACAGCCTTTCTTCCACAGCGCAGAATGTACTGGCAAATCTGATCACCATTTTTCTGGGCATTTCCGTTGCCTTCAACATGACCGCCGATAAGTTCCTGCAGTGGGACACCCTGCTGATCATGGGTCTGGGTCTGATCGCCTTCATCGTGGACACCGCC
>CAZOVE010000126.1:0-2384 GCA_964583135.1 uncultured Oscillospiraceae bacterium
GGTTTCATCGGGCCGTTCCCTCCACCACTCTTGATAAGGCTGTATGCAATTTCCTGGATTATTATACTCATTTTTTGGAGATTGTCAAGTATTTTTATCGAATTTGTTCACAATTCTGTAGTAGACTTTTTCCGAAAATACTGATACAATAAGGCTAATCTTTTACAGGAGTTGAGTATCTGTGGGTCTACGGAAGAAATTCGATCGGTTCTGTTATCGCAACCGCAACAAAGGCATCCCCAATCTGATGCTGTATCTGTGCATCGGCACGGCCGTGGTATATTTTATGAGCAGGGTCGCCAATAACGATGTGCTCTACAATATGCTGTGCTTTGATCGGACGTTGATCCTGCAAGGGCAGGTTTGGCGACTGTTTAGCTATCCTATCACAACGGAGCGCAACAACATCTTGCTGGAATTCATTTACTTGATGTGCTACTATTCCCTCGGACGGGCGATCGAGAATCGGTGGGGCACCTGTAAATTCAACCTGTTTTATCTGACCGGTGTGGTCATGATGGACATTTACTGCATGATTTTCGGCGGTCAAGCGGACGTGTATTATCTGAATTTGAGTCTATTTCTAGCCTATGCCACCATGTATCCCGATGCCCACTTCCTGTTGTTCTTTATTATCCCCGTGAAGGCGTGGATCTTTGCGTTGCTGGATCTGGCATTGGTGGTATTCGGCCTAATCATGTATCCTTTCCCCATGAATCTATTCTCCGTCATATCCCTTGCCAACTATTTCCTGTTCTTCGGTAAGGATGTCCTGAATGTCATTCCCGTCAGTTGGAGAGCCAACGCACGACGGTTGTTCCGAAAAAAACCAAAGGCATCCGCTGGCAATAAAACCATCCCCTTCCCCAATGCAGGGTCTTACCAAGCCACCACAGCCACGGTTAAAACACCCTACAATCACCGTTGCACCGTGTGCGGTCGGACGGATGTGAGTGATCCGCATCTGGAATTCAGATACTGCAGCCGGTGCAACGGCTATCACTGCTACTGCGAGGATCATATCCAGAATCACCAGCATATTGAGTAAAGAAGCTTCCCCCACACCAAGGTGTGGGGGAATGTTTTTGCAAATATTGGTGCGGTAAATTGTATGGCCCCTCTAAAAACTAATTTTTGATCGGGTGCCCGAAGATTTTGGCACAACAAAAGTTTGGAAAACGCAGGAAAACTGTCTGTAGTTTATATTAGTAAATGTAACGAATATGTCATTCTGAGCGGAACGCAGCGGAGTCGAAGAATCCGCTCTTTCCGGCATTTTTTCAAGGGGAACGGATTCTTCGACTCCCTTTGGGCGCTCAGGATGACAAGGTAAACTACAATTTACACCTCGAAATCAGCGGCGGTGCGGGTGGCCAGCAGATGAAAAAAGTGGGTCTTGGCTTCCAGATGCAGTGGGTGTTCCCGATAGGCGATCAGAGATTTCTTGCTTTCAAACTCGGAATAGAGGCAATAGTCCGTGCCACCCTGAAAGCAGGGGCAGATCTCCATTTTTAAAAGGCCGGGAATTTTTCCAACCAAGGGCTCCAGAACGGAAGCAACGGTTTTAACTGCCTCGGTTTTATTGACGCCTTCTTTGAGGGTGTAGACGACGATGTGCTTGATCATACCATTTCTCCTCATACGCGAAAACCGGGGCCGCAAGCAGCCCCGGTTTGGTTTTATGGATTACTCCTCAACTTCTTCCTGAACAGGCTCCAACAGAGCGCGGATGGACAGGGAGATGCGCTTGTGCTCAGCATCCACATCCGTGATCTTGACCTGAACTTCCTGACCCTCAGCCAGAACGTCCTCGGGCTTGCCGATACGGCGGTCAGCGATCTGGGAGATATGGATCAGACCGTCAACACCGGGCAGGATCTCAGCAAAAGCACCGAAAGTCATCAGCTTGACCACCCGAGCGGTGACCACGTCACCGATCTGGTAATTGGTCATGAACTGATTCCAAGGATTCATCTCGGCAGTCTTGTAGCCCAGAGAGATCTTGCGCTTGGTTGCGTCGAAGGAGATGACATAAACGTCGATCTCGTCGCCAACCTTCACGACCTCAGCGGGGTTCTTGATGCGGTTCCAGCTCAGCTCGGAAACATGGACCATGCCGTCCACGCCGCCGATGTCCACGAATGCGCCGTAAGAGGTCAGGCTCTTGACGGTGCCGTGGTACTTCTTGCCGTTCTCGATCTCAGCCCAGATCTTCTCCTGAGCAGCCTTGCGGGCCTCGGAGGAAACAGCGCGGATGGAGCCGATGACACGGCGGCGGGCGCGGTTGACCTCAGTGATCTTCAGGGAAACGGTCTTGCCGACCATACCGGCCATGTCGCCGCCCTTGGCAATGCCGGACTGGGAAGCGGGGATGAAGACGCGGA
>CAZOVE010000127.1:0-2378 GCA_964583135.1 uncultured Oscillospiraceae bacterium
AGTTTTCATTCTGACTGATCTGTGCTCGAAGGTCGTGGTTTTCCTGTTTGTCCAGCTCAGAAAAGTCCAGCGAGAACATCTTGTGGATGAACAGAATTTCCTTTCTTCCCCAAAGGTCATTGAATAGAGTGTTATATCGGCGCTGCAGCATAGCCCTCGCAATTGCTACAACTCCTCCGCACAGAACGCCTGCGATCACCCATTTCCAAAGCATATCCTCTCTTCGCAAAAGTGCTAATTCCTTCAGGATCTGTGCAGAGAAAAACACGGTCACATATGGAGAAATTGCGCTTACAAAACAATGGAGCGTTAGGATCGGAAAGAACTTGGGAGAAACTTTGTGGAGTTCCTTGATTCCGCGCAGATGCACGGCTACGGCATGGCGCATATTCACTTTTTCTTTCATGCTTAGAACTCCTTTCCTTCCTGATAGTAGCGGCTCTGCACCTCAAAGAGTTTCGCATACTCGCCGCCTAAAGCCAGCAGACTTTCATGGGTTCCTTCTTCTTTGATCCCGCCATCTGCCACAAAAATGATGCGGTCGCAGAACCGGGTAGAAGCCAGCCGGTGTGAAATAAACATGGAAGTTCGCCCATGGGTCATTTCGCTGTATTTCATGTAGATATCATTTTCCGCAATAGGATCAAGGGCGGCTGTCGGTTCGTCCAACAACAGGATCGGGCCGTTCTTATACAAAGCTCTTGCCAGCATCAGCCGCTGTGTCTGACCACCGGAGAACAGAACACCATCCAGATGGACTTCACGGCCAACATGGGTCTGTAGACCATTCGGCAACTTCTCAATCATGGCAGTAAGTCCTGCCTTCTCAATGCAGTCTGCGATTCTGTCATAGTCAATGTCCACTGTGGTTTGGGCGATTTCTTCTGCCACAGTCACATCCAAAACAGAGAATTCCTGGAATACTGCACTAAAGAGGGCATAGTAGTTCCTGCGATTGAAATCCCGAATGTCCTTTCCGTTCAAAAGCACTTTGCCTTCTGTGGGATCTAAAAGGCCGCACAGGAGTTTCACCAAAGTTGTCTTACCGGCACCGTTCAAACCAACAATCGCCAGTTTCTCGCCGGGATGAACAGTCAAATTCATATTGTGGATAATGTCATTCTCTGTGCCGGGATAACGGAAAGACACATTTTCCAGCTTCAATTCATAGCCATCTGCATTGGGAATGCTCTCGCCATCTTCAAACTTAAAGGGTTCCGGGTATTCCAGGAACTCCCGAATGCAGGAGATGTCCAGACTCTCCTTGTGCAATTCACTCATTTCCTGCAAAATTCCCATGACCCAAGCAGTAAAAGTGGATACCGCAGTAAAATACAGCAAGAACTCCGATACGCTCAACCCTTCGATCAAAGTCATGCGGATCAGATACGCATACGCAATGCCATTTCGCGCCATGGTCAGCACTGCTTCTGTAATGTCTGCAAGCACTTCCACTCGCTCACAGCGAAGGCTGAAATCCAGATACAGATTATGAATCTGATCCAACAGTTCGTTAAGCCAGTTCTGCAAACCAAAGATGCGAATGTCCTTTGCCAGTTCTACGGATTCGGACTTGGCGCGGAGATAATACTTCTTTTGGAAATAGCTCTCTTCCTCATCTCTCCGGGCGTAACGCCAGTTGTTGGTATATCTGGAAACAAAGAACCCGGCAACACAGGTTGCAATCACAGCAAGCAGGAGAACAGCATCCATTCGAGAAAGAATTGTCAGGTAAACAATAAGGCCGCCAATGTTTTTGAGTAGCATCGTTAATGTTTGCCAGATATACTCCGCTGCGGCTCTATTACTGTTACAAGCAGCATGGGATTTTTCCCGAAGCTTAATGAAATCCGCATCCAGAGTGTTGGGGTAAGAAGTCATATTGCACTTTCTGCCGATTTTCCCGATAACCACCGAGCGCACATCTACCCGTGGGAACAGGGTGTTCTCACGAATATACTGCTTGATACCCTGAATTAGAAAGAGAGCTGCTGTAAAAACGCCAATCGTTACAAGCAGTTCCCACATTGGGGCTTTTTGCTCGACTCTAGCAAGAACTTCAGGTGCAATATACAACTGCGTCAGATTAAACAGGACTTCCAGAACAGCAGTAAGGATACAGAACAGGAGTACGCGCTTTTTTGATCCCCAGGCTATTTTGATCATCCATGCAACATTCTGGAAGGTGTTATATTGGGGTTTTTCTTTAACTTTCATTTTGCCTCACCTCGTGAGCATACAGTATCATAAAAATTCGTCCCCGGATGATTCTGGGGACGAATCGTTAAATCTCGGTGATGAATTGCAAAAAGCCTCTCCCCGAGGGAGAGGTGCCCCAGTGCGCACACTGGGGCGGAGAGGGTTCTTAGCCCGACTCA
>CAZOVE010000128.1:0-2325 GCA_964583135.1 uncultured Oscillospiraceae bacterium
TCATGGCCGAGGCCCTGATGGAAAAGACCATGAAGATGGGCGGCTTTGAAAACTACGAGGTCCTGGCCTCCTATCCCGGCCAGTTCTTTGAGAATATGCTGGCGCAGCATCCTTTCCTGGATAAGACCTCCCGTCTGGTGAACGCTGAATATGTCACCATGGACAGCGGCACCGGCTGTGTCCACACCGCTCCCGGCTTCGGTGCGGATGACTATCAGACCTGTATGCGTTACGGCATGGAATTGGTGGTACCCGTAGACGACTACGGTCGTCACACCGATTACGCAGGCAAGTATGCCGGCTTAAAGACGGAAGAGAGCAATCCCGTCATTTTGGCAGATATGAAAGAAAGCGGTATGCTGTTTGCATCCGAGCAGATCGTCCACTCCTACCCCCATCATGACCGCTGTAAAAAACCCATCATCTTCCGGGCCACTCCGCAGTGGTTCTGCTCTGTAGAGTCGTTTAAGGATCAGGCCATTGCCGCCATCGAAAATGTCCAGTGGTTCCCCGCTTGGGGTGAAGATCGGATGGTCAATATGATCCGTGAGCGAGCCGACTGGTGTATCAGCCGTCAGCGCCGCTGGGGTCTGCCGATTCCCGTGTTCTACTGTGACGACTGTGGTAAACCGGTTTCTACCCCCGCATCCATCGACAGGATTTCCCAACTGTTCGATGCTCACGGCTCCAACATCTGGTTTGAAAAGGATGCCATGGAGTTGGTTCCTGAAGGCTTCACCTGCCCCCATTGTGGCGGCCAGCATTTCACCAAGGAGACCGACACGCTGGACTGCTGGTTCGACTCCGGTTCTACACACTATGCTTCTCTGATGCACCGTACGCCTGAGCTGTGGCCTGCCGACGTCTATCTGGAAGGCGCCGACCAGTACCGCGGATGGTTCCAGTCCTCCCTGCTGACCTCTGTTGGCGCACTTGACCAAGGCGCTCCCTTTAAGCAGGTGCTGACTCACGGCTGGGTCGTGGATGGTCAGGGCCGTGCCATGCACAAATCTCTGGGCAACGGTGTAGATCCGGCCGACCTGATCAAGGATTTCGGCGCCGACATTATCCGTCTTTGGGCTGCTTCCTCCGACTACCACGCCGACGTCAGATGCTCTAAGGAAATCTTCAAGCAAATCGCTCAAAATTACTTGAAGTTCCGTAATACCGCCCGTTACTGTCTGGGTAATCTGGCTGATTTCAATCCCAATACCGACATGGTAGCCGCAGACAATATGGAGGCGCTAGACAAGTGGGCGTTAACAAAGCTCAACGCTCTGACCGCCGCTGTGCGTAAGGCCTACAACAGTTATGAATTCCACGTTGTGACCCACATTATCAACGACTTCTGCGTGGTGGAACTGTCTTCCTTCTATCTGGACATCCTGAAGGATCGACTGTACTGCGAAGAGGCTACGGGTCTGCGCCGCCGCAGCGCTCAAACTGCGCTGTATTTGATCGTGGATGCCATGGCCAAGCTCTTCTCCCCAATCCTTGCCTTCACCTGCGACGAGATCTGGCAGTCCATGCCCCATTTGGACTCCGATGACAAGCGCAACATCCTCCTCAACCAGATGCCTGAAAGCTTTGACCTCTATCTGCTGGACGAGGACACAATGCACAAGTGGGACTACTACCTGATCCCCCTGCGGCAGGATGTGAACGGTGTTTTGGAGAAGGCTCGTGCAGAGAAGCGCATCGGCAAGGCTCTGGAAGCACAAGTCACCCTTAGCCACCATAAACCGCTTCAGGCTGCGACTGCAGATATGAATTTGGCAGAACTATTCCTGGTCTCCGCCGTAGAGTGGGCAGCCCCGGAAGCGAGCGCACTCACCGGTAATGGCACCAACTTCGGCGGTGTCACCATCGGCGTCAGCGAAGCCAAGGGCATCAAGTGTCCCCGCTGCTGGATGCACAGCATGAGTACCCATACCGACGGTCTGTGCGCGCGTTGCGCCGCCGTCATTGCCACGCTCGACGTGGAGTTGTAAGAAAAACCGGGGCTGTTGCCATACGCAACAGCCCCGAAAGGACATAAAATGTATAATATGAGCGCTTTGTATCTTATCAGCAGCTCAGATCATCGGGATTTTCGCTGCATTTTTCCTCAATGCAGCATATTTCGCAAAATGATCCTTGATAAGACCACTCCGGTCAGTCAATCCAAATCAGAAATGGTTAGACTTCGCACGGAGCAAAGAACGCTCTGTGGCTTTTTCTCGAAAAATAAAAAAAGTGCTTGACAACCACTCAATGCCATGCTATAATCTGCGTGTTCGGTTCGAGACGCCGGTATAGCTCAGTTGGTAGAGCAACTGATTTGTA
>CAZOVE010000129.1:0-2310 GCA_964583135.1 uncultured Oscillospiraceae bacterium
CACAATGTCACCTTCCTTCAGGACGTATCCGCCCGGAATTCCGTGGATCACCGTACTGTTGACGCTGATACAGGCACTTGCGGGGAAGCCGTGGTAGTTCAGGAACGACGGTTTCGCGCCCTGACTAACGATAAAATCGTGTACGGCTTTATCGATTTGCTTGGTGTTCATGCCGGGTCTTACCATATCCCCTGCCAAAGCACGGGCTGCCGCGGTAATCTTACAGGCCTGACGCATGGCCACCAATTCTCGTTCATTTTTAATTGCTATCATACGCACTCCCCTATTGCCGCCAGGATATCCCGGTAGGCACCGTCGATGGACTGATTGCCCCGAATCAAGCGCAAACGGCCTTTTCCGGCGTAATAGTCCTTCAGAACCTCAGTACGCTCGTGATACACTTTTAGACGATGGCGAACCGTTTCGGCAGCATCATCCTTGCGGATCACAAGTTCACCTTGGCACTGATCACAGACACCTTCGGTTTTTGGGGGATTGGCAACAATGTGATAGCTGGTACCACAACCGCCGCAGACACGTCTGCCGGTCATGCGCATTTCAATCACATCGTCGTCAACCTCTATCGAAATCACATGGTCGATGAAAACCCCGCGCGCATCCAGTGCTTCAGCCTGGGCCAGCGTGCGAGGCACGCCGTCCAGAATGAAGCCCTTCTGACAGTCGGGCCGAGCTACCCGTTCCTGAACAAGGTCGAGCACGACATCATCAGGAACCAGGCAACCACCGTCCATGAGTTTCTTAACTCTCAGCCCAAGAGGTGTGCCTTTCGCAATCGCCTCTCGGAGCATATTCCCGGTAGAGATGGCGGGGATGGAGAACCGCTCGGAGAGCAGGTCTGCTTGTGTCCCCTTACCGGCGCCGGGTGCACCTAGTAGGATCAGATTCATCCTGCCAAACCTCCGTTGATCAATCGAGGAAGCCTTTATAGTGACGCATCAGCATCTGTGCCTCCAACGCCTTCACAGTTTCCAGTGCAACACTGACAACGATGATGACGGAGGTACCGCCGATGGCCAGATTGCTGAAGCCGGACATCAAATTACCAGCGATAATGGGCAACAAAGCCACAATACCAAGGTAAATCGCACCGAAGACAACAATTTTATTGATAACTTTCTTGATAAAATCAGCGGTGGGCTTGCCCGGACGGAAGCCGGGGATGAAACCGCCGTTCTTCTTCAGGTTATTGGCGATCTCAATGGGATCGTACTGAATGCTAGCGTAGAACCAACTGAAGAAGAAGATCAGCAGGAAATAAACAAGTGCATACACCCAAGACTCATTGCTCCAGATGTTCGTGTACATCCAAGTCGTGGTCGACCAACCGGCGAACGCATAGATGGTTGCAGGCAGAGACGCAATAGACTGAGCGAAGATGACGGGCATAACACCGGTCATTGCGACCTTGATGGGCAGATTGGTGCTCTGTCCGCCGTAGACCTTACGTCCAACCACACGCTTGGCGTACTGGACAGGAATGCGGCGCTCTGCATCATTGACAAAAATGATCAGCAGAATGATCAAAATCATGCCAACCAGAGCGATCAGGCCCTGCCACCACAAGCTGGAGAAGGTCAGGCTGAAGATGGCGCTGATACCGGAGGGCAGCCGAGAGATGATGTTGGCGAACAAGATCATGGAGATACCGTTGCCAATGCCATGCTCGGTGATCTGCTCACCCAGCCACATAACCACAGTGGAGCCGGCAGCAAAGGTCAGGGTGATTACCAGACCAATCCAGAAGCCGGACTCAGTAATGACACCGTAGTTATTAAGCATCATGTAATAGGCCCAACCCATCAACAGGCCCAGACCAATGGTGGTGCAGCGAGTGATGAAATTGATCTTCTTCTTACCTTCCTCGCCGCCTTCCTTGCTCAGCCGCTCGAGAGCGGGAATGGCAATGGTCAGCAACTGGATGATAATGGAAGAGTTGATGTAGGGCTGAATGCCCAGTGCCAGAATGGTCGCCATGGAGAAGGCGCTACCGGACATGGCATCATACAGCCCCAGAATGGTGCTAGAGAGAACCGTTTCGAAGGTGGTCTTCAGCGCAGTGGTGTTCACGAAGGGAACAGGAATGACGCTACCAATACGGAACAGCAGCAGCACCAAAGCGGTAAAGATCAGCTTCTGACGTAACTCAGGGATACCCCAAGCATTCTTCAGTGTCTTAAGCACTTATACCACCTCGGCCTTTCCGCCTGCCTGCTCGATCTTTTCCTTAGCAGACTCAGAGAAAGCCGCAGCCTTAACGGTGATATTCTTGGTCAGAGTGCCGTTGGCCAG
>CAZOVE010000130.1:0-1995 GCA_964583135.1 uncultured Oscillospiraceae bacterium
GGCACATCTCCAATATTCTATTTTTTCTCCGCCCCAACTATTGACATAGAGCCTTCTTTCTTCTGTGTGCATGAATCGGACTTGGCGAGAAACGACATCATAATCCCGCCTCTAACATACCAAAATCGGCACCCTTTGGGTGCCGATTTCAAAGAATCCAATAGTAAACTGGTAGCAAAGTACCATTCAAAATACCTTGCGACTGTACGGTTATTAAAAATCATCTCAGCCTTAAGGCTTCATTGTGGGGAACAAAATGACTTCACGGATGGAATCCGACCCGGTAAAGAGCATCACAGCCCGGTCGATGCCGATGCCCATGCCACCCGTAGGAGGCATGCCGTACTCCATGGCGTTGAGGAAATCCTCATCCAACATTTCAGTCTCATCATCGCCACGCTCGCGTTGCTCTACTTGTTTCATAAAGCGAGCTCTCTGGTCAATTGGATCATTCAGTTCCGAGTAAGCATTGCCCATCTCGCTGCGACAGATGAAGAACTCAAAGCGCTCCGTCAGTCTGGGATCCTGAGGGGACCGCTTTGTCAAGGGAGAAACTTCTACAGGATACATGGTGATAAAGGTCGGCTGCACCAAATGTTCCTCAACTCTCTGGTCAAAGCAAGCATACAGCGCATTGCCCCAGGTCTTCTCAGCAGCATCCGCCAGCTCTACACCCACAGCCTTGGCAGCAGCTACCGCCTCAGCATCATCGGAAATAGCATCAAAATCAATTCCTACGTACTGCTTGACGGCATCTACCATGGTCAATCTGGGCCAACCGGGGGTCAGGTCGATCTTTTCACCCATCCATTCTAGCTCATAGGTACCCAGCACTTCATGCGCAAAGGTGGTGAAAATACCTTCGGCAATATCCATCATATCGTGGAAATCGGCATATGCTTGATATAGCTCCACGGTAGTAAACTCCGGGTTGTGCTTCGGATCCATGCCCTCGTTACGGAAGATACGACCGATCTCATACACCCGATCCATGCCACCGATGATTAGCCGCTTCAGGGGCAGTTCTGTAGCGATGCGCATGAACATATCGATATCAAGCGTATTGTGATGGGTCACAAAGGGGCGAGCGGCAGCACCGCCGGCGATGGTATTGAGAACCGGAGTTTCCACTTCAATGTAGCCCATATTATCCAGATAGTTGCGCATATGCTTGATAAAGCGAGAACGCAGAACGAAGTTGCGCTTCACCTCGGGATTCACCATCAGATCCACATAGCGTTGGCGGAAGCGCAGTTCCTTATCCGTCAGACCGTGATACTTTTCCGGCAGTGGCAGCAGGGACTTGCTCAGCAGCACCACCGTCTTGACCCGAATCGAGATTTCCTCCGTCTTGGTCTTGAAGATTTCACCCTCAACACCTACGATATCACCGATATCGTATTTTTTAAAACGGGTATACTCCTCCTCGCCCAACTCGTCGATCTTAACAAACAGTTGGATACGACCGGAGCAATCCTGCAAGTCACAAAACATGACCTTGCCTTGACCACGCTTGCTCATCAGACGCCCCGCCACACGGACGGTCTTACCCTCAAAGGTTGCGTAGTCTGCCTTAATGGCAGCAGAATCAGCGTTGAAATCAAACTTGGTCTGCACAAAAGGATCCCGACCTTCTGCCTGCAGCGCCGCCAGTTTGTCACGGCGAATCTGCGCCTGCTCGGAAACCGGCAGTTCCGGTTGCGGTGTAAACTTAGCCATAGCTTAGCCCTCGCGCGAAACGCTGACGACCTTCATGGTGTAGGAGCCGGCAGGGGCATTGACGGTGAAGTTATCACCGGCAGACTTACCCACGATAGCGCGGCCAAAAGGAGAGTCATCAGACAGCTTATGCTCCATAGGATTGGCCTCCTGAGAACCGGTAATGCGATAGGTGGTCTGCTTGCCGTTTGCATCCTCCACCACCACAGTGCAACCCAAACCAACGCGACCAGTAGCCTCGTTCTCATCCTCGATGATAACAGCATGGGACAGGAT
>CAZOVE010000131.1:0-1892 GCA_964583135.1 uncultured Oscillospiraceae bacterium
GGTTCGACCCCCTGTTCCTGGTCGTCAAGGGTATGCAGGATAAGCAGATGGAAGTTCTGGAAGCCATCCGCCTGTTCTCCGCTGAGGGCCTGAAGTCCACCGGTGGCTTGTCCAACAACTCCAACGGTGCGCCCAAGCACGTGCGTCCCATTATGGACTCCGCTCTGGTGGCAATGTGCATGATGCAGGGTCTGACCTCTGCCATCGTCAACCCCAACGACCTGCGCCTGATGGAGACCATTAAGTCCTGCGACATATTCAAAAACCACGTCCTGTACTCCGACTCCTATCTGGATGTATAATTTCAGGACAAACAATCCCGTAATCGATCCGGGAGGGAGTTCGCCTCCCTCCCGGATTTTGCTTTTTGGAAGGCACCAATTATGGATTTTATCTGCGAATTGATCTTTGAGATCATATTTGAGGGAATCTTTAGCCTGACGGTGAAAAACCCAAAGGTCAAGACATGGACGAAAACAGTGGTATTCTTGCTGTTTGCGGAGGCCATTGCTGGATTCGTTGCATGGATGAGCGTAAAAACTTACCTGAATGGTAATGCCTCCGGTGGTATTGGTTGCGGTGTCATGGCGGCGATCCTTGGGATCGGCTTTGTTATTGGTGCCGTCTACGGGCATAAGCGCAACTGGAAACAAGCTGAGGACTGAGCGCCGCAGGCGCAATACCTTCCCACGGTAACCGAACCGGGTGCCGCCCGCCGTGTCATCCTGAGCGAAGGGCGTAGCCCAAAGTCGAAGGATCCACACTAAAAAGGAGAGAACGGATTCTTCGACTCACTTCGCTCACTCGGAATGACAAATGATCTCGTATATTCAGCCCATCCGGGCTTTATATAAACGGCGGGAGCAAGCCCCCGCCCTACATTCAAAATAATTTTGGGAGGAAAAACATCATGAGTGTATTAACCGATCTGATCTATGGCGGCTCCAATGCTGTCGCTGGTCTGACTGAGGGTGCTGTCAATGCTGCCATCGAAAAGTACGGCGCAGACCATCCCATCGCTTTTCCTGATACTGCCTACTATTTCCCCACCATTTACGCCGCTACCGGCGTGAAGGTCAAGACTCTGGGCGATCTTGTTCCCTGCGTTGGCGTGCTGAAGAGCCTCATCACCAATCAGGAGGATCTGGGCCAGGCGCTGAATGCCGGTCTTGCAACCGCAGTGGGCGCTGAGATCATTGAGGGCCTGAAGTGGGTCGAGGGCGGTAATCCTTATGAGAACGAATCCGGTATCGGCTTTGTGCCTGATCCCATCATTCGCTCCTTGGGTGTGCCGCTGGTTACTGGTGATATTCCCGGCGTGGCTGTGGTGTTGGGCAAGGCAGACAATGCCGACGATGTGGTGAAGGTGGTCAAGGACTATCAGTCCAAGGGCCTGCTGACCTTCTTGGTGGGCGAGTGCATCGAGCAGGTGGCCGAGGGTGTAAAGATGGGCCTTGAGTACCGTGTCGTGCCTTTGGGCCATGATGTGACCTCCGTTATTCATGTTGTTACCGTGGCGATCCGTGCCGCTTTGATTTTCGGCAACGTGCAGCCCGGTGATCTGGGCGGACTTCTGGAATATACCAAGAATCGTGTTCCTGCCTTTGTCAATACCTTCGGCGCGATCGACGCCGTAGTGGTTTCTGCCGGTGCCGGCGCCATTGCGTTGGGCTTCCCTGTCATCGTGGACATCGATCTGGGCGAAAATCAGGTTCCCGGTGCGTTGGTTTCCGTGTGCGATCATAATGAGACCGTCAAGACCTCTCTGGAACTGCGGGAGATCAAGATCAAGGTGACCGAGTTGCCCATCCCCGTGGCATTCGCTGCTGCGTTCGAAGGTGAGATCATCCGTAAGGCTGATATGCACAACGAGTGCTGGTCCAGCAAGAACC
>CAZOVE010000132.1:0-1886 GCA_964583135.1 uncultured Oscillospiraceae bacterium
AGCCCTCACTGTACCGGTGACACCCTCGCCATGGATCCCATCTTGCCATAATAACCCCTCAATCAGCGGCGCTTATATACGACGATTTCGGGATCTGCGCCTTTGTCCATGAAAACAGATATTTCATATTGTCTGGTGCTATGATGCCGGTTTCTGGAAGCTTCACAAAGGAACCGGCCAAGCCCTTGTCTGTGGCAGCCAAATGGAAATGACACGCACCGATGCCCACATCCAGCCGTTGCAGATCGTAAGCGTACTTTGCTTTGGGGTTGGCTTCCCGGTAAAAATGAAACGCATCGTCTTTCAGAACGACCCGCCAAGGCTGACGATTGGCAGCAGAGGGAGCAAGACGGAGCATCTCCAGCGGGTAGGCGTATTCATCGGCACTTGCCTCGGTCAGCAATGTGGAAAAGTCATTTTCAAAAAACAGCTCCGCCCAAGGCTTGCGGTGATCCGATCTTCCTCCTTTGCGGAATAAGGTGTCCACCAATGTAGTTTTCTTGGCAGGATAACCGATCGGAGAAACGATTGGGAATAGTCTCCCATTTTGAATGTTCATAGCGCCGGAAAACTGCTCCCGGTTAAAAGTGCCTGCGAGCCAACAGGTGCCTAGCCCCATAGCAGTAGCGGTAAGTACCAGCTTTTCAAAAGTATATCCCACCGCCTCCATTGCGGTTTCCGTGTCCTCAACGGTAATGCCAATGAAAGTATTGGCGCCACGGATCACGCCATAGGTGCCCAGCTTTTCTGTGTTGGTTCCCGGTTTGGTCTCCAGAAGACACATTTGCAGCTTTGCCGGGAAAGGGGTTTCCTCCTCGCACAATTCATCCATGCAAGCTTGGATGGCCGCTTTATCCGCCGGAGATAACGGGCGGTTTTCGTAGGTGCGGATACTTTTTCTGCGTCTGACGGTTTCTTCTACATGAAACATTGTGATCCCCTCTTTTAATCTTCCTTACTCCATTTGATCCCGGAACCGATGCGCCACTCTTCTTCGCTTAGGAACCGGCTGCAAATAAGTGCCATCTGCTCCGGCGTTTCCGGATCTTCTCGCTGCAGCCAGCCAAATATGATGTTGAAGATGGAGCCGATCCACGACAGCACCCGGTAATAGGCCTCCGGCGAATTTGCATCGATCGCCTGTAGGTATTTCCCATTTACAGCCATCTGAAATTCATCGACCATACCTGCCTTTCGGATAATGGTAAAAAGGTCTTTGATTTCCTGTACTTTCTCAAAAAGAATGCGATAGCTACTCACCATATTCTGCGTTACCAATTCTGCGGACAGTGCGTTGACAATGATCTCTGAGGCTCGATTGAAGATATTGGTCAGGATATCTTCTTTGGATGAATAATTCCGATAATAAGCAGACCGAGAGACACCGGCTTTGCGGATAATATCTGTGATAGAGATCGACTGGAAGTCGTGTTCCTTCATCAATAGGATCAGCGCGGATTCAATGCACTCCCGTGTTAACCGATTGGATTCCTCGTTGGAGAATCTGAGAGCGTTTCGGCGCTTCATCTCCGTCTGCATCGCGGCTTCTGACAAGACAAATTCCTCCTATATGTATAGCCCGTGGCCGGCTTCGTTGACAAACAGTTGTTTCGGTGATACATTTGTTTCACCTTGTTATAGCATAGCAGGGAGGAATCTTTTTGTCAACCCAAGAAAGGATGGTAAATCAATGATGATTGGAAATTACCCGGTCACCTGGGTCATCATGGAAGTGATGAGCGTCGTTCTGTTTGCCATGTGCATGAGACACGCCCTGAACAGCGACCGCCCCAAGCAAAAACTCTTTGAATTATGCTGCTTTGTTTTGGCGGCGGCCATTTTCGAGCACGTCGGTGTGCTTATGGGCAATTATTGGTATTCTCAGG
>CAZOVE010000133.1:0-1870 GCA_964583135.1 uncultured Oscillospiraceae bacterium
GGCTCAGAGAGCGCGCAAGCCGAAGGCTTGCAAGAACGCGGATTGCCACACCAGTGTGCGCACTGGTTCGCAATGACATCAGTATCGGAAGATGTGCAAATTACTTAAACGAGGTTCTTTTCCAATGAAACTAGCGATTACCGGCAAGGGCGGTGTAGGTAAAACTACCCTGTCCTCCACCTTGGCCCGGCTCTATGCCGATGAAGGTCGCACCGTACTGGCTGCAGACGTTGATCCGGATGCCAATCTTGGAATGGCTCTAGGTCTGAGTCAGGAAGAAGTGGATGCGATCGTTCCCATCTCCCGGATGCGGGATCTAGTGCAAGAGCGTACCGGCGCAAATGCTGCGAACAAGTTCTTTAAGCTCAATCCCTATGTGGCGGATATTCCCGACACGTTTTCCAAGGATATCAACGGTGTAAAGCTGTTGGTCATGGGTACGGTGGATCTGGGCGGCAGTGGCTGCGTCTGTCCCGAACACGTGATGCTCAAGGCGGTGCTGTCTAGCCTGACCTACCGTAAAAATGATGTGGTCATCATGGATATGGAAGCAGGGTTGGAGCATCTGGGCAGAGGTACGGCAGCGAATATGGATCAGTTTATTGTGGTCATTGAGCCGGGGGCTCGGTCGGTGCAGACCTACCACAGTGTTAAGCGTCTGGCTTCTGATCTGGGCGTGAAGCGTGTGCGTGTGGTGGCCAATAAGATCCGGGATCAGCGGGATGAGGAATTCATCCGCAGTGCAATTCCTGCGGAAGATCTGCTGGGCATACTCCATTACGATCCTCAGATCGTGGATGCAGACCGCAGCGGCTTGTCACCGTATGATCATTGTCCGGCAGCAATCGCAGAAATTCGGAAAATCAAAGAAATATTAGATCGTGACGAATGATTCCCATACTAAAACAGGAGGAATAAAACGTGACCCTTTTTGAAAGAGTTTTCGGCGGCAACGATTACAATTACAATCGTACTGTAGCCGCTATTGACGCTGCCATCGCCCAGTACGGCGAGGCAGAACCCGTCGCTTTTCCCGCAACCGCTTACTCCCTGCCTTGCTACTATGGCATTACCGGCGAGAAGATCGGCACTCTGGGCGAAATGAAGGCCGCTCTGGCCACTGTCAAGGGTATGATGACCCGCAATAATCGCCTGCAGGATGTGTTTGATAGCGGTATTGCTTCTGCTCTGTGCGCAGAGTTTCTGGAAGCGCTGAAGTACCTGCATGGTGCTACCCCTTATGCCGAGCCGGAGATGGGCTTCCTGACCGATGCTTTCGTGCGTAATCTGGGTGTGCCGCTGGTTACTTACGATATTCCCGGTGTGGCCGTTATCGTCGGCGGCGCAGAGGATCCCGCTGAGACCGTGGCTCTGGCCAAGTCTTACCAGAATCAGGGCATTCTGGTCTCTCTGACCGGCGATTCCATCACGCATTGCCATGAAGCTGGTATGAGTTTGGGTGAGAATGTGCGCGTGGTGCCTCTGGGTTATGAAATGCAGTCGGTCATCCACATCGTGTCCGTGGCTATCCGTGCCGCGCTGATTTTCGGCAACATCACCCCCGGTGATACCAAGGCGCTGTATAAGTACACCATGGAGCGTATCCGTGCCTTTGTCAATGCTTACAAGCCTTTGTCTGATGAGATCGTGTCCTATGGTGCCGGTGCCATCTGTCTGGGTTTCCCGGTCATCTCCAACGAGACTGAGAATATGTTCCGTGTCCCCAAGAGCCTGATCCAGCAGTTGGATACTTCCCTGTGGAATGCTACCTCTCTGGAAGCCCGGGACATCAAGCTGAAGATCACTAAGATCGACATCCCCGTGTCTTTCGCCACCGCTTTCGAGGGCGAGATCATCCGCCGCGGCGATA
>CAZOVE010000134.1:0-1843 GCA_964583135.1 uncultured Oscillospiraceae bacterium
TTCCTGGTACGACAACGAGAACTCCTACGTTTCTCAGATGGTCCGCACCATCAAGCACTTCTCCACTCTGCTGTAATTTTGTAGATTCAGAAGCACTGAGCCGCCGCACTTTCCGTGCGGCGGCTTTTTGTGTGCATTTGAAGATGGGGTAGGATCGGAAGCCCCTCCGGTCACGGCGGTCAAGTAGGGAAATTTCACAAATTATTTACGGTTTTTCCAAAAATAAGGCTTGCATTTTTAGAAATATGTGGTATGATTATTTAGCACTCAGTAGGCAAGAGTGCTAAATAGAGAGAAATCGCAGTCCATTGGCTGCAGTCTGAATACATTTTGTATTGGAGGAATTCAAATGAAGCTCAAACCCATGGCAGACAACATTCTGCTCAAGTCCGCCGATGCCACCGAGACCACCGCATCCGGCATCATTCTGGTCAACACCACTCGGGAGAAGTCCAGCATCTACGAAGTGGCCGCTGTCGGCCCGGATTGTCACAGTGTGACGGTGGGTGATCGTGTCATCGTCAGCAAGCACGTGGGCACCGACGTCACGCTAGATAAGGTGGACTACAAATTCGTCAAGCAGGAAGACCTGCTGGCCATCGTTACTGACTGAGGAGGAAACCCAATATGGCAAAAATGATTCTATTCGGCGAAGATGCGCGCAAGAAGCTGCAGTCCGGCATTGACCAGCTTGCCAATACCGTCAAGGTCACCCTCGGCCCCAAGGGTCGCAATGTGGTGCTGTCCCGTAAGTACGGCGCTCCGCTGATCACCAACGATGGCGTGACCATCGCCAAGGAAGTGGAGCTGGAAGAGCCTTTTGAAAATATGGGCGCACAACTGATCCGTCAGGTGGCCATTCAGACCAACGATATGGCCGGTGACGGCACCACCACCGCCACCATTCTGGCCCAAGCCATCACGCGCGAGGGTCTGAAGAACCTGTCCGCAGGCGCCAACCCCATGGTCATGCGCAAGGGTATCGAAAAAGCCGTGGATGTGGCTGTGGAAGCCATCAAATCCCACTCCGTTCCCGTGTCCGATTCCGCCGCCATCGCCCGGGTCGCCGCCGTTTCCAGCGGTGACGAGTCCATCGGCGAGTTGATCGCCGAAGCCATGGAGCGGGTGGGTACCGACGGTATCATCACCATCGAAGAGAGCAAAACCGGCGAAACCATCGTCGAGACCGTGGACGGTATGCAATTCGATCGGGGCTATATCTCCCCCTATATGATTACCAATTTTGACAAGCTGGAGGCTGTGGTGGATGATGCGTATATCCTCATCACCGACCAGAAGGTCTCCTCCATTCAGGATTTCCTGCACATTCTCGAACCCCTGATCAAAGCCGGCAAGAAGCTGGTGATCATCGCTGAGGATGTGGACGGTGATGCCTTGGCTACCATCCTCAACACCCGTCTGCACAGCCAGAGCCACTATAACGTGGTGTGCATCAAGGCTCCCGGCTTCGGCGACCGCCGCAAGGAAATGCTGCAGGACATCGCCATTCTGACCGGCGGCACCATGATCTCCAGTCTGCTGAATATGTCCTTGGCCGATGCAACGCTGAATGATCTGGGTCATGCCCATCAGGTGGTCGCCACCAAGGAAAATACCACCATCGTGGGCGGTTCCGGCGATCCTCAGGCTCTGCTCAACCGGGCGCAGCAGGTGCGGGCGGCCATTGCTGCCACCACCTCTGACTACGACCGCGAAAAGCTGCAGGAGCGGCTGGCCAAGCTGTCCGGCGGCGTTGCAGTGCTGAAGGTCGGTGCCCAGACCGAGATCGCCATGCAGGAAAAGAAGCTGCGCGTGGAAGATGCCCTGAATGCTGCACGGGCTG
>CAZOVE010000135.1:0-1791 GCA_964583135.1 uncultured Oscillospiraceae bacterium
GGAAAAGACATTGACAAACACTTATTCAGCGAAGTAACATAATCGTATCAGATGAAAAAATGAAGTTGGAGGATTCCTTTATGATGCTCTGCATTGCAGTTGCTCCATGCAAAGCCGACTAGGATCGGGCCGCATGGAGTAATGACGATCCGGCTGGCTTTGCATTTTGAAATATCAAATTCAAAAGGAGCAAAGTCAAAATGAAAAACTATATTAACGATCTCAAAGAAATGCGCAGCTACCTGCTGCTTTGGTTTACCCAGATGATCTCAGGTCTTGGCAGTGCAATGACCGCCTATGCGCTGGTGATCTGGTCTTACACGCAGGAAGGTTCTGCACTACGGACGGCGTTGCTGATGGTCTGTTCTTATGCCCCCTATGTGATCTGTAGCATCTTTGCCGGAGCCCTCAGCGACCGCTGGGACAAGAAGAAAACCATGTTGGGATGCGATGCGCTGGCGGCGCTCAGTACATTCGTCGTGCTGTTGCTGCTGAAACAGGATGCGCTGCGCCTCTGGCATCTGTACATCGTCAATATGATTTCAGGCCTCATGAATACGGTGCAGCAGCCTGCTTCCGAGGTTACGACCACGGCGCTACTTCCAAGAAAGTTTTATCAGAAAGTGGGTGGCCTGCGGTATCTTTCCAGTTCCCTAAACTCCATCCTGACACCCATCATTACAACGGCGATCCTGGGCCTGTGGGGGATCGATACCGTCATTGCCATTGACTTGATCAGCTTCGCGATTGCTTTTGTTGTTTTGCTGCTGTTTATTCCCATTCCAAAAATTGAATCGGAGCAAAAGCAGGAAAGTGTCCTGCAAAGTGCAGCAGAGGGCATCCGCTGGCTGAAGCAGAATCCCGGCATCTTCCATCTGATGCTGTTTCTGGCAGCTATCAATCTGGTAGCAAGTATGTACAATGCGGCATTCCCGGCGATGATGCTGTCCAAGGCATCGGAAGCGGTGATGGGTACGGTCAATTCTGTCATCGGCATTGCCATGCTGGTGGGCAGCATTCTGGCCTCCTTTATGCCCGCTCCCAAGAGCAGGGTGAAAGCCATTTGGTGCTGTCTGATGCTTTCTATGTGTACGGAGAACTTCTTCCTTGCATTTGGAAGAAATGTCTGGATCTGGAGCTTTGGTGCAGCCTTGGGTTGGATCGCGATTCCTTGGATGAATGCCAATTTGGATGCGATCAACCGTCTGAACATTCCTGTGGAAATTCAGGGCAGAGTCTTTGCCGCCCGGAATTCCTTCCAGTTTTTCACGATCCCCTTGGGCTATTTCCTTGGCGGCCTGCTGGTAGATCAGGTGTTTGAACCAATCATGGCAGCACAGGGAGCTGGCAGCTTTTTGACCAATGTGTTTGGCACCGGGAAAGGCAGTGGAGCGGCATTTCTGTTTGCTGTACTGTGGCTGATTGGCGTTGGCGTATGCCTGCTGTTCCGTGGGGATCAGCACATCTGGAAACTAGAAAAATAAAATTGACCCGGAATTGGTTCGTGATACGCACGCTTCCAATTCCGGGATTCAATTATGTTAATCTACTTTGATAACTTCATCATGACAGCACCTTTTCCCAGATCCATTGGGCTTCCTCCAGTTTGTACCCCAATTCCAGACAGATCTGCGCATGGGTGATGGCGCAATAGACCTTTTGCAAAGCGATGGTCTTGTATCGGGAGTAGTCCGCAAACTCGGGAGAATCCAGATGGGCCAGATACCGGGTGCGGAAGACATCGTGCAGCACATCCGAATCATTCCGGCCGATCTCCTTCATGGCGTTGGC
>CAZOVE010000136.1:0-1722 GCA_964583135.1 uncultured Oscillospiraceae bacterium
CCGTGGCAGGCTACGCCAACACCTTCATCTTCCCCACCATCGAGGCCGGCAACATTGGCTACAAGATCGCCCAGCGTCTGGGTGGCTTTGAGGCCTACGGCCCCATCCTGCAGGGTCTGGCTGCTCCCATCAATGACCTGTCCCGTGGCTGCAACGCCGACGAAGTCTACAAGATGGCCATCATCACTGCTGCGATGGTGTAATTTGCAAAAATCAAACAATGCCGCCCATCGGGCGGCATTGTTTTTGCAACATTGCTACAGGGGTTGACAAAATTTGAAACAGGGCTGGAAATGTGCTTGACAATCCAGACCTTTGCAAGTAAAATGAGTATGGTATAATGTGCGCCGAATGGGCATTGCCGTCGGCGTTTCAGAATAACCGGCGTTAGCCGGGGGATATGCGTTTTGCGCCTCAGGGCGTTATTTGTATTGCCAATAATATCATATAACACACCGGGGATCATTGCGCCACCCCTTTCGCTACGCTTTATTTTTATGTGAAGGAGGTGCGCTTGAGAGATATGGAGATCAAATTAGCGATTTTTTTAATCGTTCTAGCTGCCGTGGTCGGGCTGGGCGTTGGCATTGCTGTCGGCATCGTGCTGCGCAAAAAGACTGCTGAGCGTGAGATCGGCTCTGCTGAGCTAGAGGCAACGCGCTTGATCAACGAAGCCATTCGCAGCGGTGAGAGCCGTAAGAAGGAACTTCTGCTGGAAGCGAAGGACGAGATCCATAAATCCCGCACAGAACACGAGAAGGAAGTCAAGGAGCGCCGCGCTGAGCTGAGCAAGCAGGAGCGCCGGTTGGAACAGAAGGAAGCCGCACTGGACAAGAAGACTGAATCCTTTGAGCGAAAGGAAGAGGAGCTTGCCCGTAAACTGCAGAAGGTTGCCGAAACGCAAGCGGAGGCGGATCGCATCCGGGAGCAGCAGATGGCAACACTGGAGAGCATCTCCGGTTTGACGCAGGAGCAGGCCAAAGCCTACCTGCTGCAGAGCGTGGAGGACGAAGTTCGCCACGAAGCCGCTTTGCGGATCCGCGAGATCGAAGCCCAGCTCAAGGAAGAGGCTGAGGACAAAGCCCGTGAGATTTTGTCCATCGCCATTCAGCGCTGTGCTGCTGATCATGCCGCAGAAGCTACCGTTTCCGTTGTGGCATTGCCCAATGACGAGATGAAGGGTCGCATTATTGGTCGTGAGGGTCGCAATATCCGAACCTTGGAGACGATTACCGGCGTTGACCTGATCATCGACGACACGCCCGAAGCTATTACCGTTTCCTCCTTTGATCCGGTACGCCGCGAGATCGCCCGTCTGGCTTTGGAAAAGCTCATTGCCGATGGTCGCATCCATCCTACCCGTATCGAGGATATGGTGGAGAAGGCGCGCAAGGAAGTGGATCGCACCATCCGTGAGGAGGGTGAGCGCGCTTGCTATGAGGCCGGTGTACACAATCTGAATCCGGAGCTGATCAAAATCCTGGGTCGCCAGAAGTATCGTACTTCTTATGGCCAGAACGTGCTGAATCACTCCATCGAGGTTTCTCATATCGCCGGCTTGATGGCCAGCGAGTTGGGCGTGGATCCGGCTTTGGCTCGTCGTGCAGGTCTGCTGCATGACCTCGGCAAGTCGATCGATCACGAAGTCGAAGGTAGCCACGTGCAGCTGGGTGCCGATCTTGCCCGGAAGTACAAGGAAAATCCCGTTGTGGTCAATGCCAT
>CAZOVE010000137.1:0-1709 GCA_964583135.1 uncultured Oscillospiraceae bacterium
TCGATCTGGCGGATCCGCTCACGGGTGACGCCGAAGATCTGACCCACTTCCTCCAGCGTGTGGGTGCGGCCGTCGTACATACCGAAGCGCATCTTCAGCACGTCTGCTTCCCGCTCGGTCAGGGTGTCCAGAATCTCCTTCAGCGCCTCGGCCAGCAGGGCGTTCGAGGTGGCATCAGCAGGGCCGGGAGTCATGTCGTCTGGCACGAAGGAACCAATGGAGGTATCCTCTTCGTCACCCACCGGGGTATCCAGCGACAGGGTGTCGGCAGCCGTACGATTGGCCTCGATGATTTTCTCCACCGGCAGGCCCAGCTCTGCGGCGATCTCTTCCACGGTGGGCTCACGGCCCAGCTCCTGCACCAGTTTCCGATTGCAACGGGTGGCCTTGTTGATGACCTCCACCATATGCACCGGCACACGGATGGTCCGCGCCTGATCCGCAATGGCTCTGGTAATGGCCTGACGGATCCACCAGGTGGCATATGTAGAGAACTTGTTTCCCTTTGTCCAGTCGAACTTGTCCACGGCACGGATCAGACCCGTGTTGCCCTCCTGAATCAAGTCCAGAATGTGCAGACCCCGACCGGAATACTTCTTGGCGATAGACACCACCAGACGCAAATTGGCTTCGGTCAGCTTATTTTTGGCATCCTGATCGCCTTCAGCGACCCGCTTGGCCAGCTCCACTTCTTCTTCGGCAGTCAGCAGCCGGATCTGGCCGATCTCCTTCAGATACATCCGGACCGGATCGTCCATGTTATACTCGGCAGACAGCTCCACCGGATCCACCAGTTCTTCGTCCTCCACGCCGGTCAGGTCGATGTCATCGCCCAAGCCCTCGCTCAGGGACACCATGTCATCATCCAACTCTAGCTCGCTGGAAACGATCTGAATGTTCATGGCTTCGAAGCGGTCGTAAATTTCCTCGATCTTTTCGGCGCTCATGTCCATCTTTTCCAGAATGGCATGCAAGTCGCTACTTTGGATCATGCCTTCCTTCTTGCCCTGCGCAATCAGATTCTGCAGAGCGGTCTGAAGGTCTTCGGTATTCTTATTGGCAGGCTTTTTCGGTGTACTCATTTACACAAACCTCATTTCTCTCTTGTGCTATTTTTTTCGTACCGTGAGACTATATACCGTTTTTCCGTTTTTGACAAGGGGTCCGCCATAAAATATTTGAAAAAAACGTCTTACGGCGGATTTTGTCGCTCAACAGATTCAGTTTTCCCCTGTTTTTTGCAAAACATACGGTTTACTTTTTGAGAAATATTCGCTATAATTGGGAAAATAGCATATTCTCGCCCAAATTTGGATTTATCGTACGATCCCGCAGGGATCGTTTCTGGCGCGACAAGCAAGAATTTGAAATTTCACGCATGAGGTAATCGATATGACCGAACTGTCTCACATTCGCAATTTTTCCATCATCGCCCACATTGACCATGGCAAATCCACGCTGGCCGATCGCCTGCTGGAGGAATGTAAAGCCGTGGAGCACCGGGAAATGGAAGAGCAAATTCTCGATTCCATGGATCTGGAGCGGGAACGAGGCATTACCATCAAGGCCACCGCTGCCACATTGACCTATCAAGCCGATAATGGTCAGATCTACGCCCTGAACCTCATCGACACTCCGGGTCACGTGGACTTTAACTACGAAGTCAGCCGCAGTCTGGCCGCCTGCGAAGGCGCCATTCTGGTGGTGGA
>CAZOVE010000138.1:0-1690 GCA_964583135.1 uncultured Oscillospiraceae bacterium
GGCGCTTACCAACCATCATCAGCAGGCCACGACGGGAGTGGTTGTCATGCTTGTGGGTGCGCAGGTGATCGGTCAGCTCGTTGATGCGGGCGGTCAGGATGGCAACCTGAACTTCGGGAGAACCGGTGTCGCCTTCGTGAGTGGCGTTTTCCAGGATGACCTGGGTCTTCTTTTCCTTCTGAATCATTGTGTTTTCCACCTTTCAATCAATTCCCCTTCTGCCAAGTAACCGTCGGTGAAAAAGGGCGAGAAACCGAGCAGAGGGCATAGTTTTTGCGTCTGGCCATAGCCAGCCCGAATATCTTACCACAAGTTTTCCCAAAAGTAAAGAGAAATTTTCACCTTTTTCAGACTTTTTTGCGAAGAATTCCGATAGGAACCCTCCCTAAAAAGGCGGCGTGAATTCCTTCACGCCGCCCGGAGCATTAAGAGGTGTAGTTATCGAAGTAACCCTGAATGTGGATAATGGGTGTGCCCTTATCGCCGGAGCCGGAGGTCAGGTCACACAGAGAACCGATCAGATCCGTCAGCCGACGGGGAGTCGTGCCCTGAGAGGCCATCGAGCCGGCAAGATCGCCCTTGGTTCGGATGGCAGCTTCAATGGCGGCCTTCAGCTCTGCACCGGACAAGCCCGCAAAATCGTTGTCCGCCAGATATTTCAGCTTCAACTCGTTGGGAGTGCCTTCCAAACCGATGGTATAGGCAGGGGAGACCACAGGGTCTGCCAGCTCCCAGATCTTACCGACAGGATCTTTGAACGCGCCATCGCCGTAGACCATCACTTCCACCAGCCGACCGGTCTTTTCCAGAAAACTGGCCTGAATATTATTCACCAGATCCTGACAATCTCTGGGGAAGAGCTTGACCGTAGTTTCGGTGGCCTTGTTGGAGCCCAGCAGACCGTAGCGCTCGTTGCAGCCGCTGCCGTTGACCGGTGCGGTCAGAATGTCGTCCAGCCCACAGACTTTTTCTGCGCCGGCGCCCCAAAGTAGTCGCTTGGTACGGGCTCGGGTGTGCACATCGCAGGTCAGGACGGTTTTGGTATAGTCGAGGATGACTCTGGGGTCATTGGCGAAGATCACTTCCACCTCAGCGCCTTCTTCCCGGATCAGGTCGGAGTAATATTGCACATAATCCACCAGCGTGAAAGGATGCAGATTCTCACCAAAGAGCTGACGGTAACGCTCCAGCGTCAGTACGTCGGAATAGGGGTTGATCTTGGCTTCGTCCAGCTTGTCCAGACTCACCAGTTCGTTACCCACCTCGTCGGAGGGATAGCTGAGCATCAGCACGATCTTTTTGGCACCTCGGGCGATACCCCGCAGGCAGATGGCAAATCGATTACGGGACAGAATGGGGAAGATCACACCCACCGTTTCTCCACCCAATTTGGCGCGGATGTCAGCGGCGATGGCATCGACGGAAGCATAATTGCCTTGTGCACGAGCCACCACAGACTCAGTAATTGCCACGATATCCCGGTCACGCAGGGTGTAGCCTTCGCTTTCGGCGGCCTCCAGTACGCTGTTGACCACGATCTGAACCAGATCATCTCCTTCACGAATGATGGGGCAGCGGATGCCTCTGGAGATGGTACCAACTTTTCGTTCCATGCTATAAACCTCTTTTCTCGGTGTGTGCCCACGCCGGATAGAATCAAATCACATCAATGTTATACCGCACACACAGC
>CAZOVE010000139.1:0-1681 GCA_964583135.1 uncultured Oscillospiraceae bacterium
TACGATCACTGCGCCGGTATAACGCAATCTCAAAGCCCTGCGGGCGATACGGGTGTACTGGGAAATATTCATATTCAAAGCTCCATCACAATTTTTTTGAAGAACTCGCCTCTGACCATAAAATTCTTAAACTGGTCAAAGGCCGCGGATGCCGGGCTCATCAGCACTACGTCGCCACACTCGGCAGCAGCCGCAGCAGCACGGACAGCCGCTTCAAAATTGCCACAATCGACAATTTTCGGCTGCTCACCGCCACATTGCTCTACTGCCTGTCGAATCAGGGATCCGGTCGCACCACCCAAAAACAGCATTTTCACATGCGCACAAATTTCCGGTCCAAGGACATCATAAGGAATGTGCTTATCATAGCCACCGGCGATGAGGATCACCTTTTCCGGAAAGCTACGCAATCCGGCAATGGTACGGCTAGGTGACGATGCGATAGAATCATTGTAAAATCGCACACCATCCTTCACCCGTACCAATTCAATGCGATGCTCCACGCCACCGAAGGTTTGCGCCACGGTGCGGATGGTTGCATCCGACACCAGCCCCTCCACCGCTGCGATGGCCGTCATATAGTTTTCAACATTATGAACGCCGGGCAGTAATATTTCCGCAGCATGCAGCACTTTTTGGCCGTTGCGAGTAATCCAGCCTTCTTCTAATTGCACCGTTGCCCCGTTTCCTTGGCGCGAGAAGGTCTTCGTCACACCATTTCCCACAAAAGAAGCGGTAATGGCATTATCAGCATTTATGATCAGAATATCCGCATCACTCTGGAAACGGAAAATATTTTGTTTGGCCTCCACATATTCTGCCATATCCTTGTGCACATCCAGATGGTTGGGTGCCAAATTCGTAATCACCGCCACATGCGGACTACGGCGCATATCCATCAATTGGAAGGAACTGAGTTCGACCACAGCGTAATCACCGGGGTGAATCTGACGTGTCAGAGGCAACAAGGGTGTACCAATATTGCCACCCAACCAGACAGTTTTCCCATCTGCTTTTAACATTTCCGAGATCAGGGTCGTCGTGGTGGTCTTACCGTCCGAGCCTGTAACCGCCAGAATATCACAAGGACAAATTTCAAAAAAAACTTCCATTTCCGAGGTCACCTGGGCTCCCTGCTGGCGCAGGGCTACAAGCGCAGGATGATTGGGATGCATACCCGGTGTACGGAAAACCAAATCGGCAACAAGGTCCTCCAAATAGGTCTCCCCAAGACGCAAACGACAGCCCGCTCGTTCCAGCTCCAGTACCTCTTCCTCCAATTGCTCTCGGGGCGTCCGATCACAACCAGTAACATCGCAGTCAAATTCCAGCAACAAGCGCACCAAAGGACGATTGCTCACACCAAGTCCCAAAACGGCGATCTTTTTGTCACGAAGGGATGTAAAATATTGTTCAAAGGCAGATGGCATGATGATCCCTCATTTCAATTGAAAATCGACGATTGACAGTCTGACGAAAAACATCTCCACTGTTCATTGTCAATTGTTATCTATAGTATATCCTTTCTCAAAAGAATTTGCAAGGACATTTGACTTTTCCTTGCTGATAGAGTACAATAATCCCGCGACCGGGTCGGACAGCCGCGCGCGCAGACGAAAGGATGCTTGTGAGGAAAGTCCGGGCTCCACAGGGCAAGGATAACGGGTAACGCCCGCCGAGG
>CAZOVE010000140.1:0-1645 GCA_964583135.1 uncultured Oscillospiraceae bacterium
TTCGTATACTTCGCCATTGTTGTAGAATGTAACGGTAAACTTTTCTCCCGTTACGGCGGCCGTGGGTTCCGAGTTCCCGGTGCTGGGATCCGGCGATTCTTTGTTGCAGGCAGACAATGTGCTCAACAGCATTGCCAGCGCCAGCAGGGTCGCCACCGGTTTTTTCATCGTTTTCATTTCAATTCTCCTTTTTATAACGGGATGGAAACGATGGATTTACACACGGACAAAATGGGGTATTACTTTATAAATTCAATGGACGCTATGTAAATGGCATCTCCCTTCAAGACACCATCTGCATTATAAATACTCAGAGCATTGACCGGGCCATAGACTTCCCCGGACAACGAGGAGAAATACAGCGTCTGGGTCGTCCACTTTTCATTGGTGGTAAGTCCCAGAGCATTCTTTGCCGTCGGATACATAACACCTTCCCGTAGCACACCCAGCATAAGGATCGAGCCATTGGATGCATAGGTGGCATTGGAAAGATAGGTGATCTTTACCTTGCTGTACTGCGTGGCATCCACCGGGGTTAAACCACAGGCTTCCATCAACGCACCATAGTCGATGGAAATATATCCGGCAACAATATGATCCTTTGCCTGCAGCTTCAAAACGGTTCCGTAGGTTTCATCCTGCACAAGGCTGGCTTCAAAGCCCTGCTGGTTCACATTGCCAACATAGTTTAGGGCATCGGCAAAGTTGAAGATCATCTTCTCGGCGGTGCCGCCGTTTTCGATATAGCTTCCGGTTGGCGTTGCCTCCACATCGCCGCTCGTGGCCGGATTTTGATAACCCTGCGGCTGCGTGGACTGCGCACCCTTCAATATGATGGTGGATACCACCGGCAGGTGGTCACTGATGTCGTAATAATTGCCGGTTTTCAGGTCTGCTTCGGTTATTGTTTCCACATAGGTGTCATCTTTCAGAAATGCACCGCTGGCAACCTCGTATTTCTTCACGCTGGCGCCATTGACGAAAATATAGTCAATGCGGTTGCCGTTGTTGGTCATTGTTTTGCCCCAGATGCGGGCCGTGCCGGAGGAATCGGTCGTGGGCGCTGCGTAACGGCTATCCTTGAACCCCGCCTGATTCACCATATAATTATAGGTATAATGACCCAGAGAGGTTTCCGTCGTATTGAAGTCGCCGCCCAAAATAATGGGCAAGCCCTGCGCCACCTCTGACAATGTTTCCACCGCTTTGGTCGCCGCCTGCAGGCTCATCACCGCGCGCTGGGTGCTGGGAACTGTCTGCACATGGATGGCTGCATAAACAGCTTCCTGACCGGTTTCCTTATCCCGCAGCTTTGCCCAAGTACAGTGGTCGTACCAGCCGCCCCAGGTCTGGCAGGTGACAAAGGAGCCGGAATCCAGCAGGATGAATCGCTCCTGATCATAGAAGACCATATTATAGAGGTCCAGATATTTTTCACCCTCGCCGTTTTTAGAAGAACCGGTGCTTCTGGAATCCACATAGGTGTACTGGGTCAGTTCTTTCAGGATCGCATCCTCATCGGTGATGACTTCTTTCCACCAAGCGAAGTTGAACTCATTCAGGAAGAACACATCCGGTGCGTAATGCTTGAGTAGCACCAGCAGACGGTCTGCCCGCTCTGCAAAGGTGTAGTCTTCCTCTTTGG
>CAZOVE010000141.1:0-1616 GCA_964583135.1 uncultured Oscillospiraceae bacterium
CGTGATTAAGTTAGTTTCATCGTGCCGAGAAACGCTTCATTGTGAGAGGAAAAGTAAAATTGGGTAAAACGATACATGATGTTATCTCCAATCATACAAAAATGTCAGACAGATTTATCCTAACAACAACAGAAAAGCAACAGAATTACAAAAATTTAATGTAAAAATTTTATGAATATGGTAAAACAATGCTAGCAAGACTTTTTTACCTATCGTAACGCAAAACCCGGAATTGTTGCGCCAATTCCGGGCGCGGACATCTACAAAAGAATAGGGGACAGGTTATCGTGTCGTAGTGCCGCTTCCAACCGGGGCAGTATTTGCACAGCGGCGTTGCAAAGGTAGTCAGAGACATTTGCCGGTAGCTCCAGCCGGCGGCACAAGCGAATGGCCGCATGATGTACGGTTTCACCGGTTACTTGTACAGAAAGAATAGCCTGCAGTTCTTCCCGCTCTGCTTCCGTGAAGATCAGATCGGCACTCTGGTCTGAGAGAATTGCCTTGCCGATGCCGTTGAGTACCACCTGTTCGCATGGGTTCAGCGCATCGGTCGGTAGGCGAATCCAAAGCTGCTCTAGCGCAGTATCGTCAAAGCAAGCCATGATCTGATTTTCTAGCCAAAGCACATTTAAGTAAAACATACACAAATCAATGCCTTTTATGCCATCCGGCACACGCACAAGAATGGGATAAAACAGATCATCCGGGCCTTTATGTGCCAAGTGAAGATGATCGTACTGTTCCAAATAATGTCGCAGATATCGGAGCGCTTCCCAACGGCATTCGGTCTGCCACTGGGGAGCAGTAGCGTTGACCAGTTCCAGCATAGATTTAGCTTTGGTGAGTCGTTTCTCCAGTATCTCCTGACCAAGCTGGAGTGCTTCTTCGATATTTCTGTTGGTATATACACCACCGACTAAGTTAATCGTATATGTAATTGACTCCATCAGCTCTTGGGCAAGCTCAATCGGGACAGAAGAGTTATTTCCCATGTGATGGTGCTTGTGGTAGCTCTGTACTTGCTTTGCCATGAGCAGATACATTTGCCCCATTATCTTTTGCTGTTCTTCAGGGGATAGCGGGTTGATTGGTAGATGGCTCACCAAAACGCCTCCTCATCCGCATAGCGGTCATCGAAATCGTTTCGTGCCCAGCGGCACAGCTCTTCCAGAGAGATGGTGGTCAGTACCTCAGTAGAGCCATGGGCCTGTCCGTTGAATACCTTTTCCATGAACTCAATGAGGTCATCATCGGAGAACCGATCCTCAGATTCGTTTTTGAAATAGTAGAATGCGTCTTGCAGGTCACCAAGGGTCGCAGCATAGTTATAGGGATCTACATAGGGTGACTTGCAGAACGCACGAATCAGCTTTGGCAGGATGCCACCACCGAATTCCACACGGCCTGTATTGCGCAGCGCTTGTCCACGCAGTTCCACTAATTCTGTAATGTCTGCTTCTGTCAGAGTGAGACCATAGATTTGATTCAGCTCATTGCAGCATCGGATCTCCTCTTTGGCAGCGGAGATCTGCATTTGTCGGATTTGTAGCTCATTCATGCGTATCCCTCCTTGCACGGTCTATTTTACAGCAAAGAAAGATAACTACAAGTCTTGA
>CAZOVE010000142.1:0-1607 GCA_964583135.1 uncultured Oscillospiraceae bacterium
TGCTGGATATTCCCGGTGAGCGGTACGAATATGAAATGAATGTTCTGCTCCGCCTTGCCCGCAGCAGAATCCGAATTCTGGAACGCGAGATCGAAACCATCTATATTGACAACAATTCTTCGTCACACTTCAATGCTGTAAAGGATTCTCTGCGGATATACAAAGAGATTTTGAAATTTTCAGCTTCTTCCATCATCGGTTTTCTTGTGGATTATTGTGTGTACAGTCTACTGTTTCTTTTGTCAAAGAATCTTTGGCTTTCGAATATCGTGGCAAGAGTGATCAGCGCAAGCATAAACTTCACACTCAACCGAACGTTTGTCTTCAAAAGCAAGGAGACATTGTTCGCCGCTGCGGTAAAATACTTTTTGCTGGCCGCCGGGATCTTGGTGGGCAACACCCTTGTTCTCGGATTCTTTGTGAATGTCTGCGGCATCCATCAACTGCTTGCCAAGCTCCTGACTGAGATCATATTCTTTATGCTCAGCTGGCTAATGCAACGGCTCGTAGTATTCAAAAAACAAACAGGTGGTAAACGCCGATGAAAAAGTATCTTTGGTGCATTATTTATTGTTTGATCCTGACTGCATTTACTGCATATGTGCTTCTGGATACGTTTGTGATCACAAGGGTGTATGTTACCATCCCCTCCGATGATGACAGCAGTCTATCTACCGTCACAGAAAGCACGGACAGCACTGCCGATACACAGCCGGAAAAAGCCGATATTATTCTGACTGACAGTTACTATTCTGACGGAAACATTACCATAGAGATCAAAGAGTACAGGGAAAAGGATACTACGATCTATGTAGCAGAAGTAAAGCTGGCTTCGGCAGAATATCTGAAGACTGCCTTTGCAAACAACGCTTACGGAAAAAATGTAACTGCCAAGACCTCTGCGATCGCAGCGGAAAGCGGCGCAATATTGGCGATCAACGGTGATTACTACGGCGCCCGAGAAAGCGGATATGTCCTGCGTAACGGTGTGCTTTACCGCGACGATGCGCAAAGCGGTCAAGAGGACTTGGTGATCTACCGGGATGGATCTTTTGGAATCATCACTGAGAAAAGCATTTCTGCCAAGTCACTTCAGGAAAGTGGTGCTCAGCAGGTATTATCCTTTGGTCCTGCCCTTGTAGTAGATGGACAGGTTTCCGTGACAGAGGATGACGAGGTTGGCAAAGCCAAGGCCAGCAATCCCCGCACCGCCATCGGCATCATAGATATGCTACATTATGTGTTCGTGGTTTCTGATGGCAGAACGGACGCCAGTGCAGGCCTGTCCCTTTACGAGCTGGCCGAGTTCATGCAGTCTCTTGGGACAACGGTTGCCTATAACCTTGACGGCGGAGGATCTTCGACCATGGTTTTTAATGGCAAGGTGATCAACAATCCTACCACCAGCGGCAAGAGTATTAAGGAAAGGCGTGTGAGCGACATTGTATATATCGGATACTGAAATGAATGCAAAACGAGCCGCAAAAACAGCTTTTGTATATCTTCTGATAGCGCTGTTTCTGATATTGTTTGGAGCGGTATATGAAATCTACAGCCACGAGGTTTATTCCTTCTATATGCTCTACGCCTTTACCTTCCCTTTGGTG
>CAZOVE010000143.1:0-1549 GCA_964583135.1 uncultured Oscillospiraceae bacterium
TCGAGGGCGGGAGCCCTGTTGAAATTGAATGTAACGCCGGTGATAACCTGCTGGAACTGGCACGTCGTGCAAATGTGGCCATCGACGCGCCCTGCTCCGGCAATGGCTCCTGCGGCAAGTGCCGCGTGAAGCTCATCGAGGGCGAAGTGGAATCCATTCCGTCCCGCCATATCACCGACGAGGAATATAACGCCGGCTGGCGCTTAAGCTGCAATACCAAGGTGATCTCCGATTGCACCGTGTTTGTACCGGATATCGCCAGCGCATACCAGAGCCGGATGAAGACCGCAGACCTTTCCAGTCCGGAAGAAGTGGCGATTTTCGAAAACTGCCAGAGGGATCTGCGTCAGGCCGGAATCCGGTTTACCAATCGTTTCCGTGGGTTGCAGTTGACCATGTCTGCACCTACTGCGGATGATACGATGCCGGACGTGGAGCGACTGATTCGGGCCATTCAAAGCGAAATCGGCGTGGAAAAGGTGGAAGTGCCCTATACTGTGATGGTGAAGTTGGCTGCGACGTTGAGAGAGCATGATTTCCGTGTCACTGTAAAGGGTGAGTTGACTGCCGATGGCTTCCGGTGTATGGAGTTATGTTCGCCGGAGGACACCGGTCTTTACGGTTGCGCCATCGATATCGGCACGACCACCGTTTCCATGGTGCTGGTGGATTTGGAAAGCGGCCAAATTCTGGCGAAAGGATCTTCCGGCAATGGACAGATCCGCTATGGTGCGGATGTGATCAACCGCATCATCGAATCCTCCCGTCCCGGCGGCAAAAAGAAGCTGCAAGATGCCATTGTCAAGGAAACCCTCAATCCCATCATTGCTAATCTGTGCAAGAGCGCCGGTATCAATGCCCGGTCGATCCTGCGGCTGTGCATTGCGTCCAATACAACGATGAATCATCTGCTTATCGGTGTGGATGCCGATCCTGTACGTATGGATCCCTATATCCCTAGCTTTTTCGGTTGGAAAGGGCTGAAGGCCGGAGATCTCAAGCTTCCGGCCAATCCTTTGGCTCCGGTGATCCTTGCGCCCAACATTGGCTCTTATGTGGGTGGCGATATTACCGCTGGCACGCTAGCGGCCGGTTTCTGGGACAAGGACGAGATGAGCCTATTCATCGATTTGGGCACCAATGGCGAACTGGTCTTTGGTAATCGGGACTTTTTGATGAGTTGCGCCTGTTCTGCCGGACCTGCGTTTGAGGGAGGCGACATTTCTTGCGGTATGCGTGCTACCGACGGCGCAGTGGAAGCATGTGTGATCGACAAAGACACCATGGAGCCGGAACTGACCATCGTGGGCGATGCCGGACAGAAGCCGGTGGGCATCTGCGGCAGCGGCATCATCGACATTATTTCGGAACTGTACCGTTGCGGTATTATTAATGCCAAGGGGCAGTTTGTTCGGGAGGGTAGCCGTGTTCGCCGGGATCAGCATGGCATGGGACGCTATGTCATCGCTGATGCGAAGGAAAGCGAAACCGGACGGGAAGTGTCCATCAACGAGGTGGACATCGACAATTTTATCCGGGCCAAGGGCGC
>CAZOVE010000144.1:0-1509 GCA_964583135.1 uncultured Oscillospiraceae bacterium
TGCCAATGCACTTTCTGGAAATCTTAATGGCTTTTGCGATCTGCATGGGCTCATCGTCCATCAGCACCACATCGGCAGCTTCGATGGCGGCATCAGAGCCCATTGCGCCCATGGCGATACCAATGTCCGCGCGGGTCAAAACAGGCGCGTCGTTAATGCCGTCACCAACAAAAGCGACCATTTCCTTCCCGTTCTTTCCGGCAAGGATCTGCTCGACCCTCGATACCTTATCGCCGGGGAGCAGATCACTGTAAACTTCGTCAATGCCCAGGCTGACGGCGACCTGATCCGCAACACGTTTGGTATCGCCAGTAAGCATGATGGTCTTTTTAACGCCCGCCTTTTTCAGTTCGGCAATTGCCTTGCCGGAATTCTTCTTGAGCACATCGGAAATCACGATATGGCCTGCATATTCCCCGTCGATGGCTATATGGATAATCGTTCCGATGCTGTGGCATTCCTTATATTGGATGCCCAGTTTTTGCATCAGCTTGGCATTGCCGGCAGCCACAACACGGTCATCTACCTTCGCCACAATGCCGTGACCACTGATCTCCTCAATATCCTTGACACGGCTGCGGTCAATTTCTTTTCCATAGGCTTTCTGCAGGCTCTTGCTGATGGGGTGCGACGAAGCGCATTCCGCCAGAGCGGCATATTCGATCAATTCTGCATCGCTCAGGTCATTGTGATGGATGCTGGTAACTTCAAATACGCCCTGAGTCAGCGTTCCGGTCTTATCAAAGACGACATATTTGGTCTGTGCCAGTGCTTCCAGATAGTTGGAGCCCTTTACGAGAACACCCTCCTTGCTTGCGCCGCCGATACCGGCAAAGAAACTCAAAGGAATACTGATGACCAGCGCACAGGGACAGCTAACGACCAGGAAGGTCAGGGCACGGTACAGCCAGTTGATCCAATCTCCGGGAAGTCCCATGACCATACGGGCGATGGGAGGCAGGACCGCAAGGACTACCGCACCGATGCAGACCGCAGGGGTATAGACCTTGGCAAAGCGGGAGATAAAAGCTTCGGACTTGGACTTGCGGGAGCTTGCGTTCTCAACGAGATCCAGAATCTTGGAAACCGTGGATTCTCCAAACTCCTTGGTGGTCCGGATCTTCAGAACACCACTCATATTGATACAGCCACTGATGATCTCATCGCCCATATTTACATCCCGGGGGACACTTTCTCCGGTTAGCGCACTGGTGTTCAGACTGCTGTTTCCTTCCACCACGATGCCGTCCAGTGGCACCTTTTCGCCCGGTTGGACCACAATGATGCTGCCAACGCAAACCTCATCAGGATCGACCTGCTCCAGTTTTTCATCGACTTCGATGTTGGCATAATCCGGACGGATATCCATCAGATTGCTGATGTTTCTGCGGCTCTTACCCACGGCATAGCTCTGGAACAGCTCACCGATCTGGTAAAACAGCATAACCGCGATGCCTTCCACATAATCACCGCTTTTGGTGATGATCGCCAGAACAAACGCACCGACGG
>CAZOVE010000145.1:0-1493 GCA_964583135.1 uncultured Oscillospiraceae bacterium
AAACTGCATACAGCCTTATCAAGAGTGGTGGAGGGAACGGCCCGATGAAACCCGGCAACCTGTCCGAGAGGATGATGGTGCCAAATCCGGCGGCAACGAGAGATGAGGATTCGATATAAGCACACGTCGAATGCCTCGATGTGTGCATTTTTGTTTCGTAAAGTGCTGAGAAAGGAATGTATTATGGAAAAAAGACTGTTTACCTCTGAATGCGTTACCAATGGCCATCCAGATAAAGTGGCCGACTCTATCTCCGATGCGATTTTGGATGCTTGCTTGGCTCAAGATCCCGGTTCTCGTGTCGCCTGCGAAACCATGGTTACCACCAATTTTTGCCTGATTTGTGGCGAGATCACAACAAAAGCAGTTGTAGACTATCCTGCTGTTGCCCGTGAAGCCATCCGCAAGATCGGCTATGTCTACCCCGGTGATGGCTTTGATGCCGATACTGTGCAGATCCAGTGCCGTATCCACACCCAATCTGCCGATATCGCTCTCGGTACCAATGACGAAGTTGGCGGTGCCGGTGATCAGGGGATGATGTTCGGCGGCGCTTGTGCCGATACACCGGAGCTTATGCCGCTACCCATCGCCTTGGCCAGAGCCCTAAGCAATCGCCTGACGGAATGCATCCATTCCAACGACTTGCTCCGACCTGATGGCAAGACGCAGGTCAGCGTGGAATATGATGACAATGGCAATGTTGTTGGTGTCGACACCGTAGTGGTATCCGTGATGCACAGCGCAGATTTTGAAATCAATGAATTACGCCACTACATCCGTGTGGGCGTCATCGCACCTGTTCTGTCGGCATACGGCTTCGATATCGCCGATGTTCCCCATATCCATATCAACCCTACAGGCAATTTTGTGATTGGTGGGCCCAACGGTGACACCGGCCTGACCGGCCGCAAGATTATTGTGGACACTTATGGCGGCTATTTCTCCCATGGCGGCGGCGCATTCTCCGGGAAAGATCCCACCAAAGTGGACCGCAGTGCGGCGTACATGGCCCGCTATATGGCCAAGAATCTGGTGGCTGCCGGTCTTGCCAAGCAAGTGCAGGTCCAGCTTGCTTATGCCATTGGCGTAGCGCAACCAGTCTCTGTGCGGGTCGATAGCTACGGCACCGGCATCATTTCTGATGAGAAGATGACCGAGCTACTTCGTGCATCTGTCGACATGACCCCTGCCGGCATTATCCGCAAGCTGAATCTGCGCCAGCCCATCTACAGTCCTACTGCTGCTTACGGTCACTTCGGTGTAACCGAGGGAAGACCTTGGGAAAATACCGATCTGGCTCCAATTCTGAAGGAACTGGCCGGAATCTGAATATCAAAAGGAACGGCGTGTGCCGTTCCTTTTTTATGATGCTCACAAAAAGCAAAAAACGCCATCGAATCTCGATGGCGTTATTGGTTGCAGGGAAAAATCAGATAGCCCGCTCAACCTTGTTGGAACGGAGGCATCTGGTACAAGCGTACACATGGCAC
>CAZOVE010000146.1:0-1461 GCA_964583135.1 uncultured Oscillospiraceae bacterium
CATCCTTACCAAGGATGCGCTCTACCGGCTGAGCTATAGCAGCAAATAGTGTTCGTGCGCAAGAATTGTTGGAGCTGCTAGCCAGATTTGAACTGGCGACCTCATCCTTACCAAGGATGCGCTCTACCGGCTGAGCTATAGCAGCATATGTAAATTGCGCCGAACAACTACTACATAATACATGAATTATACTTATTTGTCAAGAGCATTTTTGCGAGTTTGACGGATTTTTTCGAAAGGTGGGGGACGCACGTTTTTTCCTGTACGCTCCCCCACTGATCCCATGACCCACGTAAGAAGCTGGGTTGCTATATTCAATAAGGCCACGCTAAAGTATCCGGGCGACAGCTTGACGATGAAACATCTCGGACCCCACCTTAATGACCGCAGGCGGTGTAGGTCATTCCAAAATGATTAAAGTTAATTGCCTTGCCAACTGCGTCTTCCACGAACACTTCCTGCTTCACTTCCAGCTCCTCAATTCTCTGGATCCGTCCGGCCAGCAGGTCACTGATCCGATCTTTACAGCTTCGCAACCGCAAGAGCAAACCACCAAAGCGATTCCCCTGCACCCATCCCAGACGAGGATCTATTGACCGAATTCTCCCCAGTGGAACAGCTTGGCGATGACATTCCCCTTTTACTGGGCTGCTATCAGCAAGATGATTCCGTCGGAATTTATGTCGTAAATAACAATCTTGAAAAGACCGGTTGCGTCACCATTGCCTTCCGTAAGAAAGTACGCGGTCAACTTATCCATCTCGATGGCAATGATACATTCCATACACAGCAGCTTTCCTTTTCCTTAAATTCCGGTGCTGCTGCTTATCTGCAACTATTTTAACACTTCTTTCTCTGCCCCATCGATCGATATTGCGACTAAAAAAAGCCTGCCGCAAACTGCGGCAGGCTTAAACTTTGTATAAATACGATTACACCAGCTCGATAACAGCCATCTCAGCGGCATCGCCACGGCGAGTGCCGATGCGAGTCACGCGAGTGTAGCCACCGTTGCGCTCAGCGTACTTGGGAGCAGTCTCCTTGAACAGCTTGTTAGCCACATCTTCCTTGGTGATGTAGCTCAGAGCGCGGCGATAATTTGCCAGACCGCCCTTCTTGCCCAGAGTGATCATCTTCTCAGCCACAGGCTGCACTTCCTTGGCACGCTCGAAAGTAGTTTCGATCTTGCCATATTCCAGAAGATCGGTCACCAGCTGGCGCAGCATAGCCTTTCTCTGAGTGCTGGTCTTACCCAGTTTACGAGTTCCGAACATGAACGTTTCCTCCTTCTCAAAAGGTTAACACTTAACAGTTAATTGTTGCTGCCAGAATCTTCGCTGGCCAGGGACAAGCCCAGCATCTCCAGCTTCTTCTGAACCTCGTCCAAAGACTTCTTACCCATGTTGCGGACCTTCATCATATCCTCACCGGTCTTGCTGATCAGGTCAGCAACGGTGTTGA
>CAZOVE010000147.1:0-1428 GCA_964583135.1 uncultured Oscillospiraceae bacterium
GCCATCATCTTGTGGCCAGCCGCCAGCAGGTTGGGGATGATATTCTTGCCAAAGTCATTGGAAGAATCGGGATCCTCTTCATCCGCTAGCAAGGCTTCACGCAGAACAGACCAATTGAAGACGTAAATGCCCATAGAGGCGTTGGTGGACTTGGGACGCTTGGGCTTCTCTTCAAATTCGTAGATGGAATTATCGGGGTTGGTGTTGAGAATACCGAAACGGGAGGCTTCTGCCAACGGCACATCACGCACAGCGATGGTGCAGGAAGCACCATGGGCTTCATGGTAGGCAACCATGGCGGCATAGTCCATCTTGTAGATATGGTCGCCGGAGAGGATGACCACATAATCCGGATGGAAGCGCTCGATAAAATCAATATTCTGATAAATTGCATTGGCAGTACCCTTATACCAGCCGGACTTCTTGTCGAAGCGCTCGTAGGGAGGCAACACCTGCGCACAGCTATGGGTCTTGTTCAAGCCCCAAGGCTGGCCGTTACCGATGTACTCGTTCAGCTCCAGGGGCTGATACTGCGTCAGGATGCCCACGGTATCGATACCGGAATTGACACAGTTGCTCAGCGGGAAGTCGATGATGCGATACTTGCCGCCGAAGGGAACAGCAGGTTTGGCAGTCTTCTGGGTCAGGACCTTCAGACGGCTGCCCTGACCACCGGCCAGTAGCATAGCGATGCAGCGTTTCTTCTGAAAATACATATTTACAGCTCCTTAATGATATTGTCGGAACACCTTACCCTCAAAAGAGCGCAAAATGCCCATTAGAATCCACGCATAACATATCATATTTTTGGCAATTTAGAAAGGGACAAATTGGCTAAAATATTTTGGATGTTTCTGGCAATATTTACAAACCTTTGTCCTTTTTTCGTCGAAATCACGGATATTTCCACCAAATTGCGAAAAATGGTGTAAGACAAGCCTTCCGTATTGTTGACAGCGGCAACGTAGCTGCCACCCAACGATGCGATCACCTCCAATTTGCCACCAGCGGTTGTTGACTTTTTCAAAATAAACGGTTAAAATGAGTTTAACTGTGCAACAAAAGGAGGGAACACCATGGAATCCGGCAGTACCAGCAACATACCCGGCCGAAGTAGACAGCGGACCGCTTCTATGGTGGTCCTGTAAGTATTCTTCTGACCGGTGTATTGGATCTGAATTGAAATCGGAAGGAGAAAATACATCATGGCAGAACGCTTTGAAATCGTGGAAAAGACCCTGATCCGGATGTTGGAGGAGAAAAAATACGTCACCCTCCGGGATATTCTTTCCACTATGAACCCCAGCGACGTAGCGGCGATATTTGCCGATCTGGAAGACAAGCAAATCCCCATTATGTTCCGGCTGCTGCCTAAAGAGCAGGCAGCGGAAACCTTTGTGGAAATGGATCCGGATGCGCAGGAATTGC
>CAZOVE010000148.1:0-1361 GCA_964583135.1 uncultured Oscillospiraceae bacterium
TGCTTTTGCATTTGCCGTCAAGGTTGCATTATGTTTTCGATCCATACTTTCCGCCGCTTATTTCTCTTTCTTAGCTTTTCGCTGTTTTTGCCACTCTTTGAAAATCACAGTAAAAAAGGCAATCCAAAAAGGGATACTGATAATCGCTCCCACTGTGTAGACCCAATCCGGAATCAGTCTGGGAGTAAACTCCGAGATCACAAGGAGAACCAACACGAGCAGCAGCACCATAATAACCGCAAAGGCAACCAAGGCTTTCAGAAAATCTTGTAATTTTCTCATTCTCTTGTCTCCTTTTCATCTGTTGGGAGGGGCATTCGCCCCTCCCATTATGGAATTTTACATCAGAGAATCCATTTCCAGAACGGGATGGCCCTTTTCGCTCAGCCAGCCGTACAGCTCCTCGCAGTCGGTGGTGACGGTCTCATCTGCGATCATATCGGTGAAATTCTCGATACCGTACAGTTCCATAGCGGTCTTGTTCAGCCGCTCGCCCACATCGTCCTTCAGTTCCTTGGGCATCCAAACGATCCGGCGGATGCCGCCTTCGGCGGAAACAAACTTCTTGGAAGCGATGAAGTGACGACCATGACCCATGTAACCGGGCGTCTGGACGCCACCGCCGGTGCAGCTTGCCAACTCGCCGAAGGTCATGCCGGAAGGAGTCATTCCCTTATACTCACGGTTAACAACAATAACGCCATTGGAAACAGGCTCGATACCACAAATACACTCGAAGCAGCCGCAACTCGTCATGGGATCCTCCAAAATGGAGTACAGCGTCACATTTTCCACGGCACCGTGGGTAGCATCGTGAACCATCTTGTCAACGGATTCGTAACGGCCGGTGCGCTCGTCCGTGCAGCCTTCCTTGGGGATGGGCTGGCAGGGACCGTTGGGATCCAGCTCGTTGGTGGCCTTCGCATCTAGCCAAGACACGGCGCCGCACAGACCCAGACGCTCGGGAGTGACCACACAGCAGTGCGCAGGTGCAAAACTCTGGCACAGGATGCATGTATAATAGCGATCCACACTCTCATCGGTCATAGAAGCCAGACGATCGTCACGCTGAATGTAACGAGGCATAGCCACTTCATCACGGAAAGTACCGGCCTTCACAGGATCCGTGATAATGGTCACCTGACACTTGTCGACCACTGCCTCAAACTCGTTCTTGACCATGACATACAAGACTTCTGCGAAATCTTTCAGCCGCAGGCCTGCCTCATAAGCGGCATTGCTGACACGCACACGAACCTGATTGCGCTGACCAGTATGCATCACGCCTTCCATATAGTTAAACCAAGCGTGGAATTTGCGCTCGATAACGGACTCGAAGTCCACCTGCATCTTCTTGCCGG
>CAZOVE010000149.1:0-1217 GCA_964583135.1 uncultured Oscillospiraceae bacterium
ACACCCCTGCAGAAAAAATTAGCCCAGCTTGGTAAGTATCTGGGTGTTTTGGCAATCGGAGCTTGTGCCATTATTTTTGTTGTTGGTATGGCAAATGGCATCCCTGCCATGGAGATCTTTATGACGGCTGTTTCTCTGGCGGTTTCTGCTATTCCCGAGGGCTTGCCTGCCATCGTTACTATTGTGCTGTCTATCGGTGTCCAGCGGATGGTGAAGAAGAACGCCATTATCCGTCGCCTGCCTGCTGTTGAAACTTTGGGCAGTGCATCTATTATCTGCTCCGATAAGACCGGAACCCTGACCCAGAACCGTATGACTTTGGTAAAGGCATACATTGACACATGGGAAACCACGGAGGATATCTCCAATCAAAACTCCGCTGCGGTCAGGCGGTTGCTGATCTACGGCACACTGTGCTGTGACGGCAGCGTGGTGTTTGACGGAGCGGAAGAAAAGCACATCGGCGATCCCACGGAAACAGCTATCGTTTTGGCTGCCCATAAGAACGGGATGCCGAAGGATGACCTCAATAAACAGTATCCAAGACTGGCAGAGATTCCATTTGATTCAGACCGGAAACTGATGACCACCGTGAACCGCATCGACGGAAAGAATATCGTCATCGTCAAAGGTGCTTTCGATGTGATGGCCGCCAAGTGCGTTGCCGGTGATTTGGCTACGGCAACACGGATGAATCAGCAAATGAGCGAGAACGCTCTGCGCGTCCTTGCTATCGGCTATAAGGAAATCGAAGAAATCCCTGAAAATCCCACACCCGAAGAATTGGAATGTGGCCTGACCTTCATGGGCCTTGTGGGTATGATCGATCCGCCCAGACCGGAAGCAAAGGAGGCTGTTGCCGTCTGCCGCAGAGCAGGTATCAAGCCTGTGATGATCACCGGCGACCATGTGGTTACTGCTTCTGCCATTGCAAAAGAACTGGGCATTATGCTTTCCGGTGACAGGGCTATCACCGGCGCTGAGCTGGATGCCATGTCGGATACTGAACTGGATGCTCAGGTGGAAAACATCTCCGTATACGCCCGTGTATCGCCGGAGAATAAGATCCGTATCGTCAAAGCTTGGCAGCGCAAGGATCAAGTGGTTTCCATGACCGGTGACGGAGTTAATGATGCGCCTGCATTGAAAGCTGCAGATATCGGCTGTGCTATGGGCATCACCGGCACCGATGTTGCCAAGGGCGCAGCGGATATGAC
>CAZOVE010000150.1:0-1193 GCA_964583135.1 uncultured Oscillospiraceae bacterium
GGCGATAATGGCAATATTACGGATCTTTTCCTGTGCTGCCATAAGCGATGCTCCTTTTGTATATAAAAAGTTTGTTAATTTTCTCTCAACCTTAAAAATATAACATATTCACAAAAGAAAAGCAATATTTTTGGTGAATTTTATATCCGACCTTATTCCAACAACATATGGTATCCCTCGACGGATTCAACCACATCCTGCCGGCTTCCGCAATCCCTCGAACAGAAAAAACTAAAAATAATCTCACTTTTGCCGGAAAAAATCCACAAATCCCGGTAAGAGTTACGCAAATTTATTCTAAAAACCCCGAAAATTAGGGTGCAAAATTTCCATTCGATTTCTCACATTAAATGGTTATTTGACCATATTATCAAATTAAATAATTTGTAAATTCACGAAATTATAATACTTTCCGCAATATTTCGCAAAATTATCAAATTTAATCCCGTTTTCTCATTAAAATGCAGAATTTTCTTTGATTTCATATAGGAAAAGTATTGATTTTATACAATCCGTCAATTGACGGATCCGCATATTTCTGGTATTCTATAAATACAAACCAAGCAAAGAAAGGAGGAAAAACATGGATACTTATATTTGGCTGGCGCTGATGGTGATTTTCGTCATTGTGGAAGCAGCCTGTCCGTTGCATTTGGTTTCCATCTGGTTTGCTGCAGGCTCTCTGGTAGCAGCGCTGGCAAGTCTGCTGAGCTGGCCGGTATGGCTGCAGATCCTTCTGTTCGTGATGGTTTCCGGCGGTTTACTAGCTGGCTTGTGGCCCTTTGCCAAGAAGTTTTTGAAACCAAACATCACCAAAACCAATGTGGACAGTATTATCGGTTCTCAGGGCTATGTTACCGGACAGATCGATAATATACAGGCGGTGGGTCAGGTAAAGCTGGGTGGTATGGAGTGGACGGCCCGCAGTACATCCGGCGTTAATATTCCTGTCGGCACCTTGGTGAAGGTGGATAAGATCGAGGGTGTCAAAGTCTTCGTCTCCACCGTGAACGTGAAAGTGTAAACAAAGTCAATAACAACTATTTTATGGAGGTAAACTTATGGGTTGGATCATCGGCGCAATCGTTGTGATTGTATTTATTCTGGTCATTTCGAACATTTATGTCGTTCAGCAGTCCCGTGCTTATGTCGTGGAGCGTCTGGGTGCATTCCAGGCCGTCCAGGGCGTGGGC
>CAZOVE010000151.1:0-1175 GCA_964583135.1 uncultured Oscillospiraceae bacterium
GGGCGATCACATTGGAATTAAAATCGTGGATGCCCACGATGGTGCCGGTGATGGTAAAAGTGGGGGCTTGCGGATCTCCCAAAGCCATGGATGCCACATAGGGCGTTACCGTCAGAGTGACTTCGCTGCCGATTTCCGTGGGGTAGCCTTTTGCTTCCATGGTGTGCAGCAGATATTCGCCAATCACCAGTTCGCTGCTATTATTGGGCAGACGGCCCTCTTTCAGCACCACCGGCATATTTTCAAAATACGCCTCATTACAGGCCTTCACAATGCCGCTGTTAAAACCCATTTCCTGCCCGTAGAAATTCACCATACCCAGAGTTTGACTCTCTGCAAAGGATGCCACATCCTCCCGGCTGCGGATGGAATCCGCTTCTTCTTCCGTCAGGGTCACAGCAGAAACATGATAATCTCCACCGACTGCGATTTGCAGATCAATCAAGTACGATAAAATGCTGGCGCCCATGGTGGTGACTGCACAGAAAAGTGCCGCAGACAGCGCAATCCCCACGGCGGTGACGATGGTACGAGTGCGGTTTTTGACCATGGATCGCCATGTCAGGCGGTTCATAATGTTCATCGGATCACCTCATCTTTCGTGATCCTCCCGTCCTCGATGGTGATGATGCGGTCCGCCTGCAGGGCAATGGATTCGTCATGGGTGATCACAATCAAGGTCTGTCCATACTGATGGTTCGAAAACTTCAACAGCTCCACGATCTCCTGCGAATTCTTGGAGTCCAGATTGCCGGTGGGTTCGTCTGCCAGAACAACTGCCGGGGAATTCATCAAGGCTCGGCCAATGGACACCCTCTGCTGCTGTCCGCCGGAGAGCTGGTTGGGTAGATGATTCTCCCGACCATGCAGATTCAACGTCGTCAGCAAATCATTCAGCCGCTCCCCGTTGACCTTGCGACCGTCCATTAGGACAGGCAGTGTGATATTCTCCGTCACATTCAGAACCGGGATCAGATTGTAAAACTGATAGATCAGCCCCACCTGACGGCGACGGAAGATGGCCAGTTGATCTTCATTCTGGGCAAAAACATCCTGCCCTTCCAAGAATACCTTGCCCGACGTTGGACGATCCACGCCGCCCAGAATGTGCAGCAGTGTGGACTTACCGGAGCCGGAAGGCCCGATGATTGCAACGAACTGTCCCTTCTCTACGG
>CAZOVE010000152.1:0-1157 GCA_964583135.1 uncultured Oscillospiraceae bacterium
CGTAACGGGAGAAAAGTTTACCGTTACATTCTACAACAATGGCGAAGTATACGAATCTTTGGAAGTGGCCAAGGGCGAAAAGCTGACCTTGCCGAAGAATCCCAAAGGCGAGAGCGGCAAGGGCCTGTATGGCTGGAGTACCATTGACGGTGATATGGAAGAAGTGATCGATCCTGGCACCACCATCGTCAATGCAGACATGAAGTTGTACGCACTGTGGGCAGATGTGTACGATGTGGTCATCAATGCGGACAACGGCACACCCTTTACCGTGCTAGAGGTGTTCGCCGGCACCCTCATTGAACAGCCTGCAGATCCTGTGAAGGAAGGCTATAGATTTGTTGAGTGGCGGGATGCGCTGAACGAAACTCCCTTTGATTTCTCTCAGCCCATCTATGCCGATGTGACCATCAAGGCCATGTATGGCGATGGTGCAGAAAACCGTGTTAGTGAGACTAAGTGGGATTTCTCCACCGGTATTCATGGTAGCTGGGTCGGTGACCAGAGTGCATGGGGCAAGGTTGAAGATAGTGGCATTGCCTGCAAGGACATGGTCTTCTATACCGTTGATGAAAACGGTTATGCCGCATGGGGCTTCACCAAGGCGGACGAGAATGGCAATATTCCCACTGAGATTACCGGCGTGGGCGAAACTGGCTATGGTATGAAGATTTTGTGCAACGAGGGCATCAGCGTGGAAGCCAGCAAGGCGAAGCTGGTGGTACTGTATGTTAAGGCAAAATACTTCCCCATCGACGTGTTCCGTATCAGCGTGCTGACCAGCGAAGGCGGCAAGATTTACGGCTATGGCAGCGGTCAGGAGGACTGGGCCATCCGTACCGATACCGCCAACAAGGATCTGGTTCAGGTGGACTTGATGGATGACGGCTGGTACCGTGTACAGTATAAGATCTACGGACTGCCTGTTTGGTCGGAGGATGCCATCGTGAAGGGCTTCTCCTTCGGCATCGTGCAGCGTCCCAGCACTCCGGTGATGGATATTATTTCCGTGAAGTCCATCGAGCTACTGGATCAGGAAGAGTTCATCGATCCCCATCAGGTCGACTATATTACCAAGGATCATTGGGATATGTCCAATGCAGATGACTCTCAGGATTGGGCAGGCGCACAGGCCAACGGCTCCAATACCAACAGCG
>CAZOVE010000153.1:0-1104 GCA_964583135.1 uncultured Oscillospiraceae bacterium
CTATGAGATTTTTGAATCCAAACGGCCTCTGGCTGTTGCTTGGAGTTCCGGTTCTTATCATCATCTACCTGATCAAGGCACAGCACGAGGATCGTCCGGTATCCAGTACATATATCTGGCAGCTCAGTAGCCGTTTTATGAAAAAGCGGCTGCCGATGCAAAAAATCAAGAAGATCCTGATGTTCCTGCTGCAACTTCTGACTATCGTTGCGTTTGCATTTTTGGCGGCCCGGCCTGCTGTTGTAAACGGAAAAAGCTGCAATTATATTGCTATCATCGACGCATCTGCCAGTATGCAAACCACCGACGAAACCGGCACGAGCCGGTTTGAATACGCACTGGCGCAGGTGGAGGAGCTGTCGGATGAAATCTCCAACGGACACAGTATCAGTATTATCCTTGCCGCTGACTCCGCATATTGGCTGGTGCAGGAATCCACCTCTCAAAATGAGGTGAAGCTGGCACTAAGCAATGCAAAATGTACCAACGGTTCTTGCGACACTACAGAGGCCATTGCGCTTGCTCAGTTGCTCTGCAAACGAAGCGGCAATACACAGGTGGTGTTTTTTACCGATAACGAATACACCGAAACCGAAAATATCCAAGTCACAAACCTGAACCAAAACGAATGGAATGTATCTGTAAGTAGCATGACCGCCAAAGCCACACAGAAAGGTACCACCTTTACCGGCACTCTGACCAGCTACAACCGGGATGCAACTGTGACGGTGGGCCTGCGGATCGACGGACAAATCGTAGATGCTCAGATCATTGACTGTGCGCAGGATATATCCATGGTGATCACCTTTACTGCTGAGGATGTGTCATCCTACGATACTGCGGAGATCTTTATCGAAACATCCGATGCGCTCCAAACGGATAACAGCTATGCGATCTGCAAAAAGAGCGACCGCACTTATAGTATTTTATTGGTCAGCGAATCTCCTCTGTACTTAGAAAGCGCCCTGAACGCGCTGGGCTCCTGTGAAGTAACGGTTGTATCTTCTTTGGAGGAAGCGGATCTAAGGGGGCAGGATCTGTATATTTTTGACGGTATTTCTCCGGAAGAATATCCGGAGGATGGATCTGTGCTGGTGTTCGGCA
>CAZOVE010000154.1:0-1086 GCA_964583135.1 uncultured Oscillospiraceae bacterium
ATGCTCTGGACGAGATCATCAAGGATCGTCCCGTCATGCTGAACCGTGCGCCTACGCTGCACCGTCTGGGCATTCAGGCCTTTGAACCCATTCTGGTGGAAGGCCGTGCTCTGAAGCTACACCCGCTTTGCTGTACTGCATTTAACGCCGACTTTGACGGCGACCAGATGGCAATTCACGTTCCTCTGTCGGCTGAGGCTCAGGCAGAAGCCAGAATGCTGATGCTGTCTGCGAATAACCTGTTGCGTCCGCAGGATGGCAAGCCTGTTACCGTTCCGACACAGGATATGATCTTGGGCGCTTATTATCTGACTTATATCCGCTTGGGTAAGGCTGAGAAGGGCGCCGAGGAAGTGGTTATTGCAGACCCCGGTGACTCCCAGTGGAGCGTCAATGAGATCGTGGATGCCGATGAATTCATGGCAGTCAACAAGGCGCTGAAGGTGGAGGGCAAGAAGGTCGCGACCTTTAAGCCTCGCCACGCATATTCCAGTGTGGATGAAGCGATCGCCTCTTATGCCGACGGCAATATTGGTCTGCACGCACCTATTTTGGTGCGCTACGGCAAGGAAATTGATGGTCAGATGCAGTATCGCATCATTACCGCCACAGTGGGCCGCTTGATTTACAACGAGCCGATTCCGCAGGATCTGGGGTTCGTGGATCGTAGCGATCCTGCTCATGCATTTGATTTGGAAGTCGACTTCTTGGTGGGCAAGAAGCAGCTTGGGAAGATCATCGACAAGTGTATCCGCAAGCATGGCTTTACAATTGCCACTGAAATGCTCGACCGTATCAAGTCTTTGGGTTATAAGTACTCCACCAAGGGCGCGATCTCTGTGTCTATTGCAGACATGGTGGTCCCTGCCATTAAGTACGAGTTGGTGCGAGAAGCCGAGCAGCGAGTGGTCGAAATCGAAACCTTCTACCGTCAGGGTATGATCACCAATGATGAGCGTTATCGTCTGGTGGTCGAGCAGTGGGAGAAGACGACTGCGGATGTGACCGGCGCCCTGCAGGGCAATCTGGATGAGTTCAACCCCATCTACATGATGGCTGACTCCGGTGCCCGTGGCTCCATGGCTC
>CAZOVE010000155.1:0-1082 GCA_964583135.1 uncultured Oscillospiraceae bacterium
TCACGGTCATATTCCATACTGCCTGCCACATTCGCACCCAGGGGCTGGCAAATGAGCTGGAAGTCTTGGAACACCACGGAGAAAATCTGCATATAGTCATCATAGCGATACTTGCGGATGTCGATACCGTTAAGCAGGATCTGCCCCTCCTGTGGGTCATACAGGCGGCACAGGAGCTTGATAAAGGTGGTCTTGCCGGAACCGTTCTCGCCAACGATGGCCAGCCGTTTGCCGACTTTGAACTTCATGTTCACATGGCGCAGTGCCCAGATGTCAGAGCCGGGGTACTTGAAGGACACATCCCGGAACTCTACCTCATACTGCCGGTCCGCCCGCTTTTCCGTGGTCAAGCTGCCTTGGTACATTGCGTTGGGAATGTCAAGGAATTCAAAGGTTTTATCAAGATAGCTCGTATTGGTTTCCAAAACACTAAACAGGCCCGTGAGTTCATAAACACTGGCAGCCATTGCGGTTGCAGCACCCACATACTGAGTGATACTACCCACATCAAAAGCACCACCCCAAGCCTTCAAGCAAGTGAACACATAAATGAATCCAGTAATAACAGTCGTGATGCACACACCGAGTCCGGAGTATATGCCCATTCTCCCTTGTGCGGCTTTTCCTATGGGGCCATCCGCACCGAATGAAGAATTGGTACTCCAATAGGCACTGACAAGATCCTGCTGTCTGTTCATGCGAATATCCACACTGCGTTCTTTTTCTGTTCCGATAAATCCGAAGTGCCCAAACAGGCGGTTTCCAAAAGTAGCTTCCTCCGCATAATCACTCCAGCACTTCGTTGCTTTTCCGCTGAGTCTTCCGGCAAGAATACTGATTAGAATCATCAGTACTGCCAAAACCAGTATAAATACAGGATGGTTCAGCGCAACAAGCCAACCTGCTGACTCCGGCACGGGTGAAGTGAACAGGCTAACAGTCAATGCGATGCCGCTGAGGATTCCAAAGATACTGGTCGCAAATGATACGTATACCTCTTGAATCTTCATTAGTCCCCAGCCCGACCAGTTTTCATTCTGACTGATCTGTGCTCGAAGGTCGTGGTTTTCCTGTTTGTCCAG
>CAZOVE010000156.1:0-1078 GCA_964583135.1 uncultured Oscillospiraceae bacterium
CCACGGACGGCGAAGCTGCTGATCCCACCGATGCATCTGCACCGACTCCCACGGACGGCGAAGCTGCTGATCCCACCGATGCATCTGCACCGACTCCCACGGAAGGAACTAACAGCCCGGATACAGGCGATGCCTCTGACCTTGGTCTGGCTCTTATGGTTGCCTTCTGCTGTGTCGGATCGGTTGGTCTGCTTGTTCAAAAGCGTCGCAAGCATCTGTCATAAACCCCTTAAATGGATCCAAAAAGGCAGGCTGTACCGAAAGGTGCAGCCTGCAAATTATTTTGTTCAATTAGCAATGAACAATGCACCGCTTTTACTTTCTTTTCCCTCCGGGTATGATTGCGGCAGCGCCGCAGAGTGTCATTGCAAGAACGACACCGAGGATCCCGTCGCCGGTGTTAGGATTTCCGTAAACATTGTTGTAATAGTCCCAAAAGATTCCGACGGCTTCATCGGACAGCTAGCCTGCTTCATAGGCACTAGTCAAACTCTCAATTTCGCCGTCCCGGAACACCCATAACCGCTGTCCGGAGCTATAGGAAAACTCATAACCGACAACCACTTCGGACCATTCTACGCATGGAAAATCAAAAGGTCCGTCCACAAAAGCAATGTGGTAGCCGTCGTACTGCCCAAAATAGCGAAGAGAAAGCTCTTCGGGGCTGCAATCATCGCTGGCCGTGTATGCCTCCTTAATCGCCTGCTCCACTTCCGAATCGAGCTCCGGCATCTGCGCAGACAGAACTCCGGCAGGAAGAATCAGTACCAAAATCATAACCGCCAAAAGGCCCATTCTTACTTTTCTCATAATTTCAGCCAATCCTTTCTCAGTATAGATCAATGTAGGTTATACAAACCCTTCACCATTTCTAATGCTATTGAGGTTTCTGATGATCCAGCTTTATGCTGTCCAGAAAATCCTCGTCATCCCAAGAGTAGAATCGTATCCTTTCCTTGCGATCTACCTGAACAAGCATTGTTGTAGCGGCCAAATAACCATCATCATATATCTCGATACATTCACCATTTTTGCGGTTAACAGAAACGCTCAAATAGAAATCCAAGGTTCTGTTATT
>CAZOVE010000157.1:0-1042 GCA_964583135.1 uncultured Oscillospiraceae bacterium
GAGCATCCCAGACCTCGGTCTTGCCCTTATCGATCATCTTCTTGGCGGACTTGATATTATTTGCCAAACCATCGGCCACCAGTTTCTTCATCACGAAGGGGCGGAACAACTCGATGGCCATTTCCTTGGGAACACCGCACTGGTACAACTTCAACTCAGGGCCAACAACGATAACGCTACGACCAGAGTAGTCAACACGCTTACCCAGCAAGTTCTGACGGAAGCGGCCCTGCTTGCCCTTGAGCATATCGGACAGTGACTTCAGCGCCCGGTTATTGGCACCGGTAACGGCACGGCCACGACGACCGTTGTCGATCAGAGCGTCCACAGCCTCCTGCAGCATCCGCTTCTCATTGCGGATAATGATTTCAGGCGCATTGAGCTGGATCAATTTCTTCAGGCGGTTGTTACGATTGATGACACGCCGATAAAGATCGTTCAGGTCGGAAGTCGCAAAGCGACCACCGTCAAGCTGGATCATAGGACGAATATCCGGGGGAATCACGGGCAGAACGTCCATTACCATCCATGCAGGATTCTGATGAGAGTCCAAGAAAGCCTCCACCACTTCCAGTCGCTTGACCAGACGCAGCTTTTTCTGGGAAGAGGCCGTTTCCAGTTCCTTGCGTAGCTGCTTGGACAGTGCTTCCAGACCATGGTATTCGCCCATCTGACGATTCAGCTCCCGCAGAGCCTCCTCATCTTCTTCGCTCAGTTCCATACCCCGCTCAGACAATGCCAAGCGCTTGGCCTGAATGGCATCCGCCTGAGCCAGCAGGCCCATCATTTCAGTCCGCTCTTGCGCAGTCAGGCCCACGGTAGCCAGCAACTTCTTGACAGCTTCGGCACCCATGCCTGCTTGGAAATCGTTCTCATACTTTTCACGCATATCCCGATATTCCTTCTCGGACAGCACCTGATTCAGGGTCAGGGGCGTGTCACCGGGATCGGTGACAATATAAGCAACAAAGTATAGCACCTTCTCCAGAACCTTGGGGCTGATATCCAGGATCAGGCCCATCCGGGAAGGAATACCCTTGAA
>CAZOVE010000158.1:0-1015 GCA_964583135.1 uncultured Oscillospiraceae bacterium
CCGAGGTACTCATTCTTAGACAGGCCGTAGTAGACCTTGGTAGAGCCGCGCTCCAGCATGATGGGCGTAGAGCCCCAATCGGCAGTTTCACCGGTGTCAACGGTCACGTTCTTGCCAGCAGTCAGGTTTGTGATGTCGAGATCATACTCCAGTACATACTCGTTCTTGGTCAGATCAACATCGAGGGTGTACCAAGCGCCGGAAGCATCGATCTGTGCCTTGCCGTCATCGGTCAGGCTCAGGCCGGAAGAAGCAGCATCGGCTTTAGGAGCAAAGGCCAGCAGGTCGGCAGAATCGTTGAATCCATAGTAGACGTGGTAATAGCCGTCGGCCATGGCATCATAGTCATTGCCAAAGCTGTCATATTCGCTGGTCAACTGGGTAGCAACCAGCTTGATGCCCAGATCGATGTGCAGATGTTCTGCCTTGTCAGAAGTGGTCCTGCCGTTGTGGACATTCCAGTTGTTATCCCACTCGGAAGGCTCCCACCAAATGACGATACCGTATGTATCGGAAGTGTGGTCCTTGGCATCCAGATTGCCAGACAGGGTGAAGTTTTTCAGCAGTTCGCCGCCGGCAGCCTTCGCGGCAGCCAGGGCATTTTCACGGCTGGTCAGTGCGGCAGCATCGACCACAGCGACCCGCAGGACGCCAGCAAGGCCGTAGAGAGTTTCAGTTCCATCCGCTTCGACAACGAAATTCTCGTTGTCAAAGTTGACGGCCATCTGGTACTTCAGCGCCAGAGTGCCCAGGTTCTTCACAGTCAGAACCTCATAAGCAACCGCGCCGGGCTCCCACAGAATGGGTTCGCCATTCACGCCATCAAACAGATTTGTAACATCCTGAATACTCTTGCCGTCAGCGGTCTGGACATCCACATCCAGATTACCGGCGATGATCTGGTTCACGCCTGACTCGACAGAGTCGGTGAACCAGGCGAAGGTCGTACCCACCAGCATACTGAAGCAGAGCAACAGACACAGGATACTGGTCAGCAAAGCCTTCTTGGTAGACT
>CAZOVE010000159.1:0-1000 GCA_964583135.1 uncultured Oscillospiraceae bacterium
TTACCTATTTTCCCGGGCAGTCACCCGCCAAGTATCGTCGGCGCAAATGAGCTTAACTTCTGTGTTCGGGATGGGAACAGGTGGACCCTCATCGCAATCAACACCAACTCGTATGGATGGGATATAACCCATCTTTTATGTCAAAGCGAAACCTCGCTCTAACAGCTTTTAGATTATAACACCTTGACCATCCATTGTCAAGGGGTTCTGCCCATTTTTTTGAAGTGGGGCAAAAAAATATCCACCACACACGAAACTGTGGCATCCGTCTTTCGACTTCCGCACACCCAGTTTCATGCAGGTTTCATCTGCAATTTCCTTTCGTCTTCTGCCGGCCTCAATCTATGCAGCTGCTTCTTCCGGCTCACCTTTGACGTTCCGCATTCGCATCCCGTCCTTTTCTAGGCTTGACTTTCCATGACCTGATGTCATTTCCGGTCAACTTTCTGACCCCCGCTGTTTTCGCTTTCTTTCGTCCGCTTCAGTTTTGGGTTCTGACTACTCAGCCTCTGTTGCTTCCGTTCCCTCTTCTTCCCGGTTTTGCCTCACATTGCTAGCCGGTGCTCGGTTTGTCTCTCGACTCGCCGTCTTTTCCCTTCACCCGACCTGGTTTCCCGTGTCGTTCTCCGGTTGTCGGTACTTGGCCTCCTGTTTGTTTCCTTTCACCCTACCCTGATTCGCTCCCACAGCCGCTTGTCAGGTGCTCGTTCCGCTTGCGCTTCCCGTTTTTCCGTTCTCTTCCGCTTTCTTATCGATCGCTTCTGATCCCTTCTCGGTTACTCAGCTTCCTGTTTCTTCCGTTCCCTTCTCTTCCGGTCTTTGCCTCACAGTGGCTATTACCGTGCTCAGTTCCCCTCTCGGTTTCCTGTCTTTCCCCGCATCCAGCTTCCTTGCGTCCGCTGATGTCAGTTATTCGGTACTTGGCTATCTGTTGGTTTCCTTTCGTCCTGCCCTGCTTCGCTCCCGCAGCCGTTCCACAGGTGATGACCGCCACTTTCGT